>JAZUNH010000011.1:0-73523 GCA_045604065.1 Anaerovoracaceae bacterium | reverse complement strand
TTGATGGTATCGACGACATGCTTCTGCTGCATCATGCATCCGCAGACGCAGACGACAAGATCCGGATCGTCTTCCTTCCTGTGCTTCAGCTGCCCGAGCGTGCCAAAAAAACGCTTGTCCGCATTCTCCCTCACGCTGCATGTGTTGATTATGAGTACTTCTGCGTCCTGGCGTTTTTCTTTCTTCTCATAGCCGTTCTCTTCGAGCATGCCTGCCATTATCTCGGAGTCATGCTCGTTCATCTGGCACCCGAATGTAGTTATGTGAAAAGTCTTATTCATCTTTCTTATGCTTCAGCTTGCTGAAGTCAAGCCTGTTCTCTTCGTGGTTGACGAGCCGCTTTATGTTTCCCCTGTGGTTGTATATCATTATCACCGCCATGATCAGGCCTACGGCAAAAAACTCTCTGTACATGAACCAGCAGCATACCGGGAACGCTATGCCCACCGCTATCGATCCGACAGATACCATACGCGTAACGAGCACCACGATGACAAGGAGCGCCGCCATCATGAGCGCCAGCTGCCAGTTAAGCCTCAGGACCGCTCCGAACGCGACCGCTACGCCCTTTCCGCCTTTGAACCCGAAATATACCGGCCATACGTGTCCGCAGAACGCGGCGAGCGTTGACAGCATAGCCGCCTCATGCCCGGAGATAAGGAACGCTAGCGATACCGCGAGCACTCCCTTTCCGATGTCCACTATCAGGGTTATTATCGCGGCTTTCTTTCCGAGCACTCTCAGCGTGTTGGTCGTCCCGGCGTTTCCGCTTCCTTCTTTCTTGATGTCTTTACCCTGCGCCCTGGCAAGGATGGTAGAAGGCGATATGCTTCCGAGAAGATACGCGAGTACTACCGCGAGTATGAAATTTAGATCGACGCTGTCAAACATTACCTGTCCTTCTCCTTCTTCTCACGGAACACGAACTTTATCGACGTCCCCTCAAAGTCAAATGCCTCGCGCAGCCTGTTCTCGAGATATCTGGCGTATGAGAAATGCATCAGCTCCCTCTTGTTCACCTGAAACGAGAACAGCGGCGGCTTTACGCCTATCTGCGACACATAGTATATCTTCAGCCTCTTTCCTTTGTCTGAAGGAGGCTGCTTCATCATTACGGCGTCAGCCATGAGGCTGTTCAGCGGGCCGGTCGGGACTCTTCTCCCGCAGTTCTCAGCGACCCTTCTCGCCTCAGACATCACCTGGTCTATCCTGATCTTTTCAGTCACGGAAGTAAAGATCACCGGGGCGTACGTCATGAATATGAGCTCGTTCATTACCTTCTTCCTGAATTTGTTCATGGTGTTGGTCTCTTTCTCTACAAGATCCCATTTATTCACCACTACGACGATGCCTTTGCCCGCCTCATGCGCGAGGCCGGCGATCTTCTTGTCCTGATCTGTCACTCCGTCGACAGCGTCTATCATGAGAACGGCCACGTCGCTGCGCTCGATTGCGGCGATCGCCCTTACGATGCTGAACTTCTCGATATCCTCGCTCACCCTGCTCTTACGCCTGATCCCGGCTGTGTCTATGAGGTTATATTCCTCGCCGTTCCACGTAAGCTTCGTGTCTATGGAGTCTCTCGTGGTTCCCGCTATCGGGGAAACGATGACTCTGTCCTCTCCGACAAGAGCGTTCACGAGAGATGATTTCCCGGCGTTAGGCTTTCCGATTATGGCGATGTCTATCGTCTCGTCATCCTCTTCGCTCTCATCACCCGGAAGATCCGCTGTTATCTCGTCAAGCACGTCGCCGAAATTCAGCTTGTTGGCTGACGATACAGGCACAGGCGTCCCGACGCCCAGCTCGTAAAAATCGTAGAACGTATCAGGCGGGTTTACAGGATCATCTATCTTGTTAACGATAAGGATGGTCTTCTTCCCCGTTCTCCTCAGCATGTCCGCGACCTCTGTGTCAGCAGCCGTAACGCCTTCGCGCCCGTCTACCATGAACACGATGACGTCCGCCATGTCTATTGCAATCTGTGCCTGTTCGCGCATCTTAGACAGGATGATGTCGCTTGAAGACGGCTCTATCCCGCCGGTATCTATCAGAGCGAACTCTTTACCGCTCCATTCTGTTTCTGCGTATATCCTGTCTCTCGTCACTCCCGGAGTATCCTCCACAATGGCGAGGCGCTTCCCTATCATCTTGTTGAAAAACGTCGATTTGCCCACGTTCGGCCTTCCGACTATGGCTACTATGGGTTTACTCATCTGGCATTCCTCCGCTGTCTCTCTCTATTCGTCCACGATCTCAAAAGCGAACGCCTGTGGATCGAATTCCTGCAGATCGTCTATTCCCTCTCCGACTCCGATGTATTTGATCGGCATGTCGAACTGGTCTGTGACTGTAACGGCTATACCGCCCTTGGCGGTTCCGTCCAGTTTTGTTATTATAACGCCCGAAAGCTCAGCGGCTTCGTTGAACTGCTGTGCCTGCGATATGGCGTTCTTTCCGTTTGTCGCGTCGAGCACGAGTATCGTCTCTTTAGACGCCTCCGGGTATTCTCTCAGCAATACCTTGTTCATCTTCTCAAGCTCGGCCATAAGGTTCCTCTTGGTCTGCAGGCGTCCGGCTGTGTCTACGATCAGTACGTCGATGTGCTTTGCCCTTGCGGACTGGACCGCGTCGTATATCACGGCAGAAGGATCCGCGCCTTCCTGATGCATGACCGTGTTCACTCCGATCCTGTCGCCCCATATGGTGAGCTGCTCTCCTGCGGCCGCGCGGAACGTATCGGCGGCGCAGAACATCACGGTCCTGCCCTGCTTTCTGTACATATTGCCGAGCTTCGCAATGGTGGTCGTCTTGCCGCCGCCGTTTATCCCTATCATGAGTATTACCAGAGGATACTCCTCTGACATCTTCATGCGGTCTCCCTTGTCGATCAGCTCAGAGACTATCCTCTTCAGCTCTCTCTTCACATACGACGGCTCTGTGATCTCCTTCTTCTCGACCACGTCTCTCAGCTCGTCCATTATCTTCACGGTCGTGT
Organism: Anaerovoracaceae bacterium; assembly: GCA_045604065.1. Taxonomy (GTDB): domain Bacteria; phylum Bacillota; class Clostridia; order Peptostreptococcales; family Anaerovoracaceae; genus Aminicella. The sequence goes on along the minus strand of JAZUNH010000011.1, from coordinate 70,525 downwards.
CCATGCCGATGTCTGACGTGATCAGCACCTCCTCAAGGTCGTCGATCATGTCGTCGTCTATCTTCGTCCTCGCGAGGATCACGTCCGATATCTTCTGCGACAGTCTCCCGAAGAACCCCATTTTCTTTTCTGTTATTGACATATCTTTCCTCGTCTATTCTGTGTAGTCGTCCGGATCGTAGTCGCCGAGGCGCAGGCTCAGAAGCTTCGATACTCCGTGCTCAGGCATAGTGATGCCATACAGCACGTCCGCGTGCTCCATGGTCGCCTTCTGGTGCGTGATTATGGCGAACTGCGTGTTCACGAAGTTCTTCAGATAATCTGCGAACCTGTCTATGTTCGCGTCGTCCAGAGCGGCCTCCACCTCATCCAGTATGCAGAACGGCGTAGGCTTTACCTTCAGCACCGCGAACATTAAGGCTATCGCCGTCATGGTCTTCTCTCCTCCGGAAAGGAGGTTTATGTTCTGCAGCCTCTTCCCGGGCGGCTGTGCTATGATGTCTATCCCCGCCTCCAGGATGTCCTGGCCTTCTTCCATCCTGAGCTCTGCGTGGCCTCCTCCGAACAGCTCCTTGAACACGCTCTCGAAGTTCTCCTCGACCCTGTCGAAGTTCTCCCTGAACTTTTTCCTGATCGTCTGGTCCATATCGCTTATTATGCCGGTCAGCTCATCCATGGCGGTCGTTACGTCTTCACGCTGTTCCGTCAGGAACTTATATCTCTTGCTTACCTTCTCATACTCTTCTATCGCGCCTACGTTCACGTCGCCGAGCTCTCTGAGCCCGTCACGCATCTCTCTGCTCTCCTGCTGTGCCTTTCCCATGGCGAAGTTCTCCCAGCGGAGATCGCACGCTTCAGCGTATGATATCTCAAAATCGTCCCAGAGCCTGTTTTTAAGCTGCTCCAGCAGCGCGTCGTTCCTTGCGGACTTTATCTCGAGCTGATACTTTTCGTCTTTCAGAGCGTTTATATCGTCCTCTCTGGACTTCAGCTCGCCTGAGATCGCGGAAAACCTCTCAGAGATGCTTTCCCTGTCTTTGTTCAGCTTCTTGATCTCTCTCTCGATCCCCGCTTTCTGCTTCTCGAGAGCCGCCTGCTCGTCCGCGTAGTTCTCTTTGCCCGTGACGAGCCTTGTCTTCTCCTCCTCAAGGATGAAGATCTGGTCTTCCCTGTTCTTTATGTCGAGCCTGTATCCCTCTTCTTCCTTCTCGACCCTCGACAGGATGTCCTTTATGCTGGCCAGCTTGCCCGACCACTTGTTGGCCTCTATCCTCGCGTCTGTAAGTGCCCTGGACGCGTCTTCCGACTGCCTCTGCCTGGACTCGTATCCCGCCATGGCCTTCTCTATCTCTGCGGATACGGTCTTGATCTCTTCTTCGGCGTCAGCGCTCTCCCTGATCAGGCCGGACGCCATCTCGCTGTTCCTCTCGAGCTCATGCGAGATACTGTCTGACTCGGCTTCCGCCTTTTCCATCTTTTCCTTTATGTCGGCGATGCCTGTCTCGATCGATCCTGTGTCTTTCCTTAATCCGGAGAGCTTCACGTCGTTGTCGAAGCGGTCGTTCGCGGCCTTCTCTGTCTCCGCGGTAACTTCACTGAGCTCTTTCTCTTTCTCCAGGAGCTCGTTCTCGATCTTTGCCAGATCCCTTCCGGTCCCGTCTATCTCTTTCTTGAGGCGCGCCATCTCGTTCCTTCTTCCGATGAGGTTGGCGTTCTCGCCCTTGTATTTTCCTCCTGTGATCGCTCCCTGCGGATTTATGATCTCTCCCTCAAGGGTTACGAATCTGAGGCCCGACCTTGCGCTCAGCTTTGACAGCCTTATCGCGTCGTCAAGCTTCTCCACAACGCAGATCCTGCCGAGAAGATAATCCACGACGCCCCGGTACTTCCCGTCGAATCCGATAAGGTCCGGCGCCATCCCGAGAAAAGCCCTGTCGCTCTTTATCTCTTTATCAGGCTCTGCGGCCGTCCCTCTTATTGACGCGACAGGAAGGAACGTGAGCCTTCCCGCCCTGTTCTCCTTAAGAGAAGCTATGGCATTCTTGGCGCTGGAATCGTCAGACACGATGATATTCTGCTTCTGCGCCCCGAGCGCTGTCTCTATCGCAGTCTCGAGCTTCGCAGGGACGTCCAGCATCTCCGCGACCACTCCGTGTATTCCCGGGAGCCCCGACTGCATGATGAACTTTACAGGATAGTTGTAGCCCTCGTAATTATGCTCCATCTCCTCGATGGTGCGGAGCCTCGCGGCGAGCCTGTTCTCGTTTATCCTAAGCTCTTCTCTCTTCGTCCTCAGCTTCGAGATGTCAGAGCCAAGCTGCTGCTTTTTCTTCTCGCCTTTAAGAAGCGTGTCCTCTATGTCCTTCTTGGCCTGCTCCAGCCTGTCCAGATCGGATCTTGCCGCCTTCTGCCTCTCGTCCTCGCTTCCGAGGAGCTCGAAGAGCTCCTGCTTTTCCTTCTCTATCTCCTTCTGCCTGTTCTCAAGAGTCTCCTTGTAGTTCTCAAGGCTCTTCGCCTCGCTCTTCTTGGCAGCGGCCTCGCTGTGCAGGGTGAACAGCCTGTCGTTCCCCTCGTCGATTATCTTATTGAATCCGGACGTGTCGCTTGCGATCTTGTCATACTCTTCAGTCCTGAGCTTGAGGTTCTCGGATGCCTCTTTATCCTTCGCCTCAGCCTCGTCATAGTCTGTTCTCAGGCTCCTGATCTCGGCCTCACTTATCTCGAGCTTCCTCGTAAGCTGCTCGATCTCCGTAGACAGGCGGTGCGACTCCGCCATTATGCTCACGACCCGCTCTTCGCTGTGCTGGTTCTCCTGCTTCCTGTCGTTGATCGTCTGGACCGTCTCCAGCATCCTGTTATGCGCGTCTTCCGCCTTTTCGTCGAGCTCCGTCCTCTGGCTCTCGAGCTTAGACGACTCCTCGTCGATCGATCTCTTTCCCTCTATCGCCTGATCTATCTTCTCCAGGATGTCTTTCTCGTCTTCCTCGTACTGCGCGCTCCTCTTGTCGGCGTTGTCTATGTTCCTCAGGATGATGTTGACCTCGAGCTCCTTGAACCTGTCTCTCATCTCGAGGTATTTCTTAGCCTTCTCACTGTCTTCCCTGAGCCCGTCGATACGCCCCTCGATCTCGGACACTATGTCGTTGATCCTGTCAAGGTTCTGGCGCGTCCTTTCGAGCTTGTGCTCAGCCTCGGTCTTCCTTGTCTTGTACGCGACTATGCCTGCGGATTCCTCGAATATGGATCTCCTCGCCTCAGGCCTGTTGCTCACGATGTCCTGGATCTTTCCCTGTCCGATAATGGAATATCCGTCGACTCCTATGCCCGTGTCCATGATGAGCTCGCGTATGTCCTTCAGGCGGCACTGGTTGTTGTTGATGAGGTACTCGCTGTCGCCGTTCCTGTACATACGCCTAGTAATCGCGACCTCGCTGTAGTCGATCTTAAGTATCCCGGCCGAGTTGTCTATGACGAGGGTGACTTCAGCCATCCCCTTGGCCCTTCTCGCCTCGGTCCCGTTGAAGATGACTTCCTCCATCCTTCCTCCGCGGAGCGCCTTAGGGCTCTGCTCTCCGAGTACCCATCTGAGGGCGTCGCTTATGTTGCTCTTCCCGCTTCCGTTCGGCCCGACTATACATGTCACGCCCTCGTGGAAATCTATGACCATTGGATCCGCGAACGATTTGAATCCCTGCATTTCCAAACGCTTAAAGTACATTAATCGAGATATCCTTTCTCAAGTGTCATCCTTGCGGCGTTCTGCTCCGCTTCCTTCTTAGTCTTGCCTTTGCCTGATCCCATCTCCTTCCCCTCCAGAACGAGAGTTACAAAGAACACCTTGTCGTGATCAGGCCCCTCGGTCTTATCGATCCTGTAAACGATCTTATGCATCTTTCCGTCCTGCTGCAGTATCTCCTGCAGGGTCGTCTTATAGTCGCTGACCAGCTTCCCGGCCGCGGCGTCCCTCAGGATCGGGCCGAATTCCCTGAGTACAAAATCGCTTGCAGCATCGTATCCTCCGTCAAGGAAGATAGCTCCGATAAGTGCCTCGGTGGCGTCTGCTATTATTGATTTCTTTTTTCTTCCGCCGGACTTCTCCTCTCCGACGCCGAGATCGACGAAATTACCGATCTCGATCTTCTCCCCGACCCTGGCCAGGGAGTCCTCGCATACGACCAGCGAGCGGGTCTTCGAAAGAACCCCTTCCCTCACATGCGGCATCTTCTCAAAGAGCGCGAGTCCCGCGATGGCGTCGAGATACGCGTCCCCGAGGAACTCCAGCCGTTCGTTGCACTTGTAGTTCTCCATGTCGTGCTCTTTGGTGTACGAGCTGTGAGTCAAGGCTGTCTCAAGAAGTCTCCTGCTCCTGAAGTTATATCCTATCTTGGCTTCAAATTCTCTCTTGTTCATCTGTCATCTTCCCTGTGCTGCTAAATATCCGCCGCGTCCACGCTGTCGGATACGGCCATTTCCGCAACTGCTCTGCCGATCGTGTCGACAACGTGGTTCTCCACGAAAGGCATGGCTTTCAGAACAGTCTGTTTGATCGCCATCGCGTCTGACGATCCGTGTGATTTGAGCACGACGCCCTGAACGCCGAGAATAGGGGCGCCGCCGTATTCACTGTAGTTGAACTCCTTCTTGAGCCCCATCAGCTGGTCCTTGAGGAGAAGGGCTCCCATCTTGGACTTCATGTCCTGCGTGAACCTCTTCTTCATCTCGCGTAGGACCATCATGCCGATACCCTCTGTCAGCTTGATAAGGGCGTTCCCCGTGAACCCGTCTGTCACTATGACGTCGCAGACGCTGTTCTGAAGCTCTCTCGACTCAATGTTCCCGATGAAGTTGATGTCGCTCCCCTTGAGGAGCTTGTACGCTTCCTTGGTCGTAGCGGTACCCTTATGCTCCTCTGTCCCTATGTTCACGAGGCCGATGGTAGGGTTTTTTCTCCCCATGACCTGCTCCATGTAGATGGATCCCATGATGCCGAACTCGCGCAGGTTCGCCGCCCTGCATTCCGCGTTCGCTCCAGCGTCGAGGATTAGAGACGGCTCCGCTCCGATGACCGGATATATGGTCGCGAGGCTCGGCCTGTCGACTCCGACTATCTTTCCGAGGATGAGAAGGCCGCCCGCGAGGAGCGCACCTGTGCTCCCGCACGAAACGAAGGCGTCGCCCTTACCGCTCTTGAGAAGCTCGAGGCCCACGACTATGGAGGAGTCTTTCTTCCTCCTTATCGCCCTGACCGGCGAGTCGTCATTCGTGATCACGTCGTCCGCGTTCACGACCTCGATCCTGTCTCCCTTGTATTTGTACTTATGGAGGAACGTCTTCATGACGTCTTCCTGTCCGACCAGGATGATGCCGGAATCCTCAGGCATCTCTTCGATTGCGAGGACAGCTCCCTCTACCACAGCGTCAGGCGCGTTGTCTCCGCCCATTCCATCGAGTATGATCTTCATATATACCTGCTCCTTTGACTATATCTCTGAGGAAAACAGCTGCGCTCCCTCATATCCGTCTGAAGTGCCGTCGCAGACCGACATGCCTTCCGCCTTCCAGAAAGCCTTGGCGTCCGTTACGCCGTCCATATCGTCAGGGACAGGAGTTGCCTGTGACACCGTCACGTAGATCCTGTCCGCTCCCTCTTCCTTAGCTAGCTTCTGCATCTTCTTATACATGATGTCGCCGATCTTATGCCCTCTGTAGTCAGGCGCTACGATGACTGCGGCTATATGCCATTTCTCCTCGCCGTCAGCATCAGGCTTTCTTGTGAGTATGAACGCTCCCGCGATGGTCTCGTCGCGGAGATCGACCTCATACGTGTACGCCTTGTCGCCAAGCTCGATGCTCTCTATCCCGTTTATCTTCAGGAACAGCGCGAGCCTGTTATAGTCCTGCGACTTTCTCATGAGGAACCAGCTCTTCCCGATGCATGTCTTGCTCAAGAGTGCCTTGAGCTGCTCTTCAGTGAGTTTTTTCTTCTTTCCGTCCATTTCCGAAAACTCCTTAATCTCTGTCAAAGCAGATATCATCCGGCCTGAGATAATGCTCTCTCAGCATCGTCCTGACCCGTCCGATGAGATACAGCGATCCTGCGAACAGTATCACGTCGTACGCCCTTCCAAGGGACATTGCGACAGCTACGGCGTCCTTCGGCTCCGGCATCTCGTATACGAGCTTTCCTCTCTCTTGAAGCATCACGGCGAGGTCGTAGCTCGGTTCCTTTCTCTCGTTATCGGGCTCGGTCACCACGAAGTCATCGGTGAACTTCATGAGCTCGTCCAGTATGCCCGTAACGTCTTTGTCCTTAAGCATCCCGCAGACTGTGAGTATACTGCCGTCCGGGAAGAACCTTTTTACCGTTTCCGCCAGCTTTGCGGCGCCGTCTGCGTTATGTGCGCCGTCCAGTATGACCCACGGCCTGTGCTTCTTCTCAGGTTTATATACGATCTCGAACCTTCCCGGCTGCCTGGCTCTCAGGAAGCCCTTCCTCACTGCTTCATCGCTTATGCTGAGCTTCTCTCTCAGCACGCTGACCGCGGCGAGAGACTCCGCAGCGTTCGTTATCTGGTGGGATCCTCCCATTGAGATCCTGACGTCTTCCATGGAGAAGCTTCCGTCGTCCATCCTGAAATCGAAGACGGAGCCGTCAGGCCTCTCTTCCTTTACCGACACAACGGATGACGCTCTCACATCGGTAAGAGGAGCTTCCATCTCCTCTGCCTTCCTGACGAACACGTCCAGGGCGTCCTTCCTTCCTGTCGAGACGACTACTGGACATCCTTTCTTGATTATCCCCGCCTTCTCGCCGGCGATCTCAGTGATCGTACTGCCGAGCCTGTCCATGTGGTCGAAGGAGATCGACGTTATAACAGAACACAGCGGGCTCTTCACGACGTTCGTCGAGTCTCCCCTTCCGCCGAGGCCCACCTCGAGTACCGCCACCTCGCACTTCATCCTGCTGAAATACAGGAAGCATACGGCGGTCACTACCTCGAACTCCGTCGGAGATTCGCATCCCTCGTCTATCATCTCCCGTACCTTCTCAAGCACGGCATCTGTGCATTCCTCGAGGTCCTTCTCCGGTATCGGCTCGCGGCAGAACTCTATCCTTTCGTTGAAGCGCTCGAGGTACGGGGACGTGTAGATCCCGGTCCTGTATCCCGCCTCGACTAGGGTCTCGTATATGTATCTCGCGCACGAGCCCTTGCCGTTGGTGCCCGCGATATGGACGGCCTCAAAGTCGTCTTGCGGGTCGCCGAGCTTTGAAAGAAGCGTGTTCATCCTCTCGAGGCCCAGCCTGCTGCCGAACCTCAGGAACTCCCCGATCTTCTCTTCTGCTGTTTTCTTAGTATCCTCTGCCATTACCTGACCTTTGAAGCTATGTCGGCAAGCTGGCCTTCCACCTTGGCGAGCATCTCTTCATACTGCTCTTTCTTCTCGCGCTCCGCCTGGACTACCTTTTCCGGCGCCTTTGCCACGAATCCCTGGTTGGAGAGCTTCCTGTCGACTCTCTCGACTTCTCCCGTCAGGCGCTCTTTCTCTTTATTGAGGCGCTTCATCTCCTCCTCAAGGTCAACGAGCTCCGCGAGAGGGATGAAGATCTGCGCTCCCGCGATTACGTTAGACATCGAGTCGTCCGGGACCTCAGACTTGTCCGTAACGAAGTCGATCTCAGATATGTTGCCGAGCTCTCTTATGTATCTTTCTCCGCCTCTCAGAGTCTCGAGCGCCTCGCCCTCCGCGAGGATGACGGCTGTGAGCTTCTTTGAAGGGGCGGCTTCGGCCTCGGCCCTGATGTTCCTTACCGCAGTTACCGCATCCATCGCCATGCTGAGGTTCTTCTTCTCGGCAGGGAAGTCTCTCGACTCTGAATACACAGGCCAGTCTGCCTTTATCAGATATCCGGATTCCTTCTCTGAATGAGGCAGGAATCCCCAGATCTCTTCCGTTATGAACGGCATGAACGGATGGAGCAGCTCGAGCATCTGCTTAAGTACCATTACGAGCACGAACCTGGCGACCTTCTTGTCTTCTTCATCGTCGCCGTACAGACGCTTCTTGGTGATCTCTATGTACCAGTCGCAGTACTCGTTCCAGATCAGGTCGTATACTCTCTGGCCGGCAAGGGCGAGGTCGAACTTGTCGAGCTCCTCCGTGACGTATTTCACGGCGTCGTTCAGCCTGGAGATCATCCACTTGTCTTCGTCTCTCAGCGCTATACCGCTGAAGTCTTCCGTCCTGTCGAATCCCATGCTTTCGCCGTCAGCCGTCGGAAGGAACTCACCGTTCTCATCCTGAAGGTTCATGATGACGTATCTTGAGGCGTTCCAGAGCTTGTTCGCGAAGTTTCTCGCGTTCAGGATCCTTTCCGTCTTATATCTCATGTCGTTTCCCGGAGTGATGCCCGTAGTCAGCATGAACCTCAGAGCGTCGGCGCCGTATTTATCTATCTCTTCCAGAGGATCGATTCCGTTTCCGAGCGACTTGCTCATCTTGCGTCCCTCAGCATCTCTTACGAGACCGTGAACATAAACGTATTTGAACGGCGGCTCTCCCATGGCTTCGCACCCAGAGAACACCATTCTCACGACCCAGAAGAAGATTATGTCGTATCCTGTGACCAGGACGTCCGTCGGATAGAAGTACTCGAGGTCCTTCGTCTTATCAGGCCATCCAAGCGTTGAGAACGGCCAGAGCGCCGAGCTGAACCATGTGTCCAGGACGTCTTCATCCTGTGTGAGATGCCTGCATCCGCACTTCGGGCATACCGTAGGATCCTCTTCCGAAACGATCACCTCTCCGCAGTCGTCGCAGTACCATGCCGGGATCCTGTGGCCCCACCAGAGCTGACGCGATATGCACCAGTCCCTGATCTCATACAGCCAGCGGAGATACACCTTCTGGAACCTGTCCGGAACGTGCTGGAGCTTTCCTGATTCCGCCGCCTCGATCGCAGGCTTCGCGAGCTCCTGCATCTTCACGAACCACTGGTCGGAAAGCATCGGCTCTATATTCGTATGGCACCTGTAGCATGTCCCCACAGGTATCGTCATGTTCTCGGTCTTGACAAGATATCCCGCGTCCTCAAGCTCCTTGACCCAGAGCTTCCTGCACTCGTATCTGTCCATCCCGGCGTACTTCCCGGCAAGCTCCGTCATCTTCGCGTCTTTTCCGATGCACTGGAGCACCTCGAGGCCGTGGCGCTGCCCTACCTCAAAGTCGTTGGGGTCGTGTGCCGGAGTGATCTTCACAGCTCCGGTACCCTTTTCAGGATCCGGATATGGGTCCTCCACGACAGGTATCTCGCGTCCGACGATAGGGAGGACGACTTTATGCCCCACTATGTCTTTGAACCTCTCGTCACCGATAGGTACTGCGATAGCAGTATCTCCGAACATCGTCTCAGGCCTTGATGTCGCGACCGTTATTGAAGGTCCGTTCTCCTCAGCTGAAGGATATCTGAAGAACCAGTATTTGCCCTCGACATCCTCGTGTTCCACCTCGGCGTCGGACAGCGAAGTACCGCAGCTCGGGCACCAGTTGACCAGCCTGTTCCCTTTGTAGATGAGGCCTTTCTTGTAAAGGTTGCAGAACTGTTTCCTGACAGCTTTGCTGCATCCCTCGTCCATAGTGAACCTCTCGCGGCTCCAGTCGCAGGAGTCGCCGAGCTTTCTGCACTGGCGCGTTATCCTTCCGCCGTATTCCTTCTTCCATGCCCAGGCGCGCTTAAGGAACTCTTCTCTTCCGAGGTCTTCTTTCTCGAGTCCCTCGTTCTTGCGGATGCTGTCCACGACCTTTACCTCCGTAGCGATGCTGGCGTGGTCAGATCCCGGGAGCCAGAGGGCGCTGTAGCCCTGCATCCTCTTCCACCTCGTCAGTACGTCCTGACGAGTCTGGCCCAGCGCGTGTCCCATGTGGAGCTGCCCTGTTATGTTAGGAGGCGGCATCATGATCGTGAAAGGCTTCTTGTCCGGATCTGCTTCAGCTCTGAAGCAGCCGTTCTCCTCCCACATTTTGTATATCCTGTCCTCAAAATCCTTAGGATCATATGTCTTAGCTAGATTTTTCCCCATTTGTCGTTAATCCTCTCTTTTGACTCTAGTTGAACTGTCTGTTTTCCTTCACCATCTTCTCTACTTCGTCATATGTGTCGGTGACCTCCTTTTCAGGCTGCCCTGTGACGAGGCTGACCACAATGATGACTATGAAGCTTACGATGAACGCCGGAAGGAGCTCATATATGGTGAAGATCCCTCCGAGCTTCGCGATGCCGAACTTCCAGATGAATATCATGGCTCCGCCGGAGAGAACGCCAAGGATAGCTCCCCACTTATTCGTTCTCTTCCAGAACAGGCTCAGGAGGACAACAGGTCCGAACGATGCTCCGAATCCCGCCCATGCGAACGATACGATCCTGAACACGCTTGAGTTAGGATCCCATGCGAACACGCATGAGAGCACTGCTATGATGACCACTGTGACTCTCGCGAGTATCATCTGGTTGATCTCCGACATGTCCTTGACTATGAACCTGTGGATTATGTTCTCCGATACGCTTGAGCTCGCGGCAAGGAGCTGCGAGTCCGACGTCGACATTATCGATGCCAGGATGCCTGAGATGATCAGTCCTGCCACGATAGCCATCAGCGGATTGACTTTGCTTATGTATGACGCGATGTAAACGATGATCCTCTCCGGATCGAATCTGTCTCCGATCAGGCCTTCTTCTTTCGCGAACGAGTATCCGACTACTCCGATGAAGATCGCGATGCCCATCGAGATCACTACCCATACGGACGCTATCCTTCTCGACATTGCAAGCTTCTCATGATCTTCGATGGCCATGAACCTGAGCAGGATGTGAGGCATACCGAAATATCCGAGCCCCCACGCAAGCGTTGAAGCAATTGGAAGCGCGCTGTATGATCCGTCAGGAGCCGTAAGGCTGAAATAGTTTGCCACGTCCTTCGTATTCTCCATGACCTGATCCATTCCTCCGGCCCTCGATATGCCGTATCCGCATACGACTACAAGAGCAAGTGTCATTATGATGCTCTGGATGAAGTCTGTCGTGGACGCCGCGAGGAATCCGCCGAGGAGCGTGTATGTCGCTATGATGACAGCTCCTACTACCATCACCATGTGATAATCGATGCCGAACAGGCTGTTGAAGAGCTTGCCGACGCCGGCGAACCCTGAAGCCACATAAGGAACGAAGAACACGATGATGATGAGCGCTGAAACTCCTACCAGTATACCGGTCTTGTCGTTGAACCTGTTGGAAAGGTAGTCAGGGACAGTGCTTGCATGGATATGCTCAGAATACAGCCTGAGTCTTTTAGCTACGATCAGCCAGTTCACGTATGTTCCGACAGCGAGTCCGACAGCAGTCCAGACCGCTTCGGCAAACGTTCCCGTCATGCCTACAAATCCCGCAAGAGCGACTCCAGGAAGTCCCATGAGGAGCCAGCTCGACATATCTGACGCTTCAGCTGACATTGCTGTTACGAACGGTCCAAGCTTACGTCCTCCGAGATAGAAGTCGTCTGTAGACCTGTTCCTGCTCGAGAAGTAGAATCCTACTCCTACTACGAGGGCCATATATCCTATTATGGCCGCAATGATCAATACATTCGTCATTAGTTCTCTCCTTCAAAAACCAAAATCAACACGGTAAAAAAGTATATAATACCGCAAAATAACACTATACGAAATTATACATATATTATGGTGGAATGTCAACGATTCAACGCATTATCAGGACCGCCGAAACGCGTCTTTTTCTGTATCATAAAATACACGAGCACGCATATCAGCGCGGAAAGAAGCGAGCCCGCCGGAGCGGCAAGCCCCATCGGGTAAAGAGTATCAGGAAACAGCCTCGATGCGAGGTACGCGCCGGGGATCCTGACGAGGACTATAGAGCATGCGTTATGGATGAAAGACCATATGGAAAGGCCGCAGCAGCTGAAATATCCGCTGAAGCAGAAATGAATGGACGCGAACACGCAGTCCGTTACGTAAGCCATGAGATACTGCGTCCCGTAGCGGATGACCTCAGGATCGCTAGTGAAAGTCCCGATGGCTTCTTCTGACATGAACTGGAACGTCACGGCGAACACGGCCCCGATGGACACGGAGATCGCCATCCCGGTCATGAGGACCTTCCTCGCTCTGGCGTACATCTCCGCGCCTATGCACTGTGCTCCCGCTGAAGATATGGTGGACAGCATCGACGAAGGCACGAGGAAGAGGAACGTTATCATCTTCTCGACTATGCCTACGGCAGCCGCTATCTCGACTCCCCTGCTGTTCGCGATAGCTGTTATCACCAGGAAAGAGACCTGGATGAACCCGTCCTGGCAGGCGATGGGTAGGCCCGTCCTTATCAGGCCTGATATGATCTCCCTGTCGGGCACGAGGTCGCTCTTAGTTACATGTATCCCCGTTTCCTTTGTAATTATGAGGATGACATAGAGGATCACGCTCACGGTCTGCGAGACGACGGTAGCTATAGCAGCTCCTGAAGGACCCATACCGAAAACTCCGATCAGGAGATAGTCAAGGCCGACGTTCAGCACGCAGGCTGTGAACACGAAGTACATCGGGGTCCTGGAGTCTCCCAGTCCCCTGAATATGGCGGCTATGACGTTATATGCGGTGATCATCGGTATCCCCGCGAAGCAGATCGTTATGTACGTGAGCATGCCCTGTCTTGCTTCAGGCGGGGTCTGCATCAGATCGACTATTCCCGGAGCAGCAAAAAGCAGCGCTCCCGTCATCACGAGCGCCGAAACGAGGAACACCGAGACCGTGTTCCCTGTTATCCTGCTTATTCTCCTGTCATCTCTGCTTCCGACGGCATGTCCCGTCAGGACGGTCGTTCCTACCGAGAGACCTACCACCACTACGGTCACAAAGTGCATTATCTGGCTGCCGCCGGCGACAGCCGTGATCGCGCCGGCTCCGTTGAACTGCCCGGTAATGAACAGATCAGCGAGCCCGTAGAACGTCTGCAGGAAGTATGAGATGAAATACGGCACCGAGAACCTTACTATAGTTCCGATGACGCTTCCTTTCGTGAGATCTCTTTTCATTCTCCCCTGCTCCGGATATGAAAAACGCCCGGGTATAAAACCCGGGCTTCGTTTACTGTTTCAAGTTACTCCTGAGCGTCGTCAGGATCAGTTGAGCCTTCCTTCTCTTTCGGGTCGTCTACCATTTCAGGGATACCTGCTGTATCGTAGTCCCTCTTTTTCTTCATCACCGCGAATACGACGGCGCATATCCCGACGACGATAAGGATGACGACGATGACCGATACCATGAAGGCGTCTATTACAGCTTCCATGATCACCCTCTCCTGTCTAAAGGATACAGTTTATGAGTATGCATATGTCTATGAAGACAGGGATCGCGCTGGAGATCAGCGCAGACATCATCCGTCTCCACGAGCACTCATGCTTCGCTATAAGGGCTATCGCTCCCGCAAACGGGACAAGCGCAAGAAGTCCGAGCAACACAAATGCCACCCAGCTCATTACGTTCGATCCAAAGTGCATGCAGGCGTAAAGCACCACCATGTATCCGACCGCGCTGAGCAGCGTGTTCGTACCGTCTGATCTTATGTCGTTCCGCTCTTCTGGCGCGGCTCCCGTTCCGAGGAACGTGATGACCACCCATGCGAGTACCGCGATAAGTCCTATGGTTATCAGCGACATATATGTTCCTTATCCCTATCTGGCGAGAGCAACGCCCATTACGACGCACTCTTTGAGAGCCGTGTTGTCAGGCTTGCCTTTGCAGATCACCGAAAGTGAAGCCAGCTTCGCCCCGGCTTTGTCAGCATCAGCTTCCCAGTTCTGCATCCACGGGCCGCCGCCTGATCCGTAAGATCCAAAGAGTCCGATCCTCTTTCCCTTGAGCTGCGTCTTGCATGCGTCCCAAAGAGGCTGCATAGTCTCTTCCTCAAGCTGCTCGTTTCCTCTCGCAGGGCATCCGAACGCCAATGTGTCGAACTGGTTCACCATGCTCGCGCTGAAGTCCATAGCCTTATAAAGATGGGCGTCAGCACCCGCTGCCTTGGCTCCCTCAAGCACCGCCTGTGCAAGGAGCTCTGTGTTTCCTGAACCGCTCCAGTATACTACCGCTACTCTAGCCATGTTTATCTCCTCTCTGAACAAAGTGCTGTAAACACTGTTTCTTTTTTTATAATATCACAAAGCAAATGCAAATAAAAGCATGATATAATCTAATAAACTCTAAGATAAAACGAGGTGTGAAATGGATATCGCCGGTGAAATATTCGCGAAAAAGAGAGTAAAGGCTGAGGCACTTAAGTCATCAGGCTTTGTCATGAGAGGAGATACTTATGAATACAGAGAGGCCTTCATGAACGGAGACCTCACCGCGGTAGTCACCGTCTCGAATAATGGAAAGATCTCCGGGAAGGCCGTCGACTCAGACTCGGGCGAGGAATATTCGCCTATGAACGTCGAGGCGTACACCGGATCATATGTCGGACAGGCGAGAGAAGAATTCCGGGATATCCTCGAAAGGCTATCCGGAAAGTGCTTTTCCGCCGTCCCATTCATCTCTGACCAGGCAAACAGGATATCCGGGAGGATCGGGACCGAGCTCGGGGCTCTTCCAGAGTTCCCCTTCAGCAAGGACGGAGCCTCAGACGCCGCTGTGTACAGGCATGCAGCGACAGGAAAATGGTTCGCGATACTCATGACGATAGCGAGGAAAAAGCTCGAGGGCGAGACCGGGGACGAAATGATAAACATCATCAACGTGAAGATAGATCCGGATTCGCTTGAAGATCTTCTCACGGAGCCGGGCCTGTACCGCTGCTATCACATGAACAAGAAAATGTGGCTGACGATATCCCTTGACGACCAGGCGGACGACGACAGGATCATGGAGCTCATTTCCGGAAGCTTTGAGCTTACCCGCGGCGGGTCCGCGAAATGTGGTATAAGAAGAGCTCCGGGCGAAAAGAGATACTGGATGATACCTTCCGTTCCCTCGCACTTCGACGTCGCCGATGCTTTCAGGAACAGCGGAAACGGCACGATCTCATGGCACCACAGGATAAGCGTCATGCCGGGCGACATAGTATATATCTACCAGACGGAGCCCATAGCTTCTATCATGTTCGAATGCGAGGTGACCGGCTCGTTCCTTCCGAGGCCGGAGGACTGGGGCGGCATCGCGCCGAACTCGAAATACAGGATGGACCTTAGGCTCCTCAGAAGCTTCAGGAAGGGAGAGTACCCGAGGAGCTGGATGAACGAGCATGGCGTGAAAAAGACAGTCCGCGGGCAGAGGAGCGCGCCTCCGGAGCTCGTGGACGCAATAGGAACAAAAAAGGACTGACCCTTAGGCCGGCCCCTATATCTTTCTCATTATCGAACCGAGAACGTCAGCCGCGGCATCTTCAGCCGCGGTCTTTTTATCCTCTTTGCCGTCGTCCGGCTTCTCTTTCAGCCCGTACTTTATGAGCTCTTCCTCCGTGAGGCTCTTCTCCACCTCACGGTACTCCTTCTCGAGCTTCGCGAGCTTCCTCTTCGCCTTGGGATCCTTTTCCAGCTCTTTTCTGTATTCTTCAAGCGACTTCATACGTCCATCCTCCGTCAGAAGCTCCACGAGAGCTGGTCTCTCTCAGGAAGATCCCCGAACACTCCGTGCGTCCTCAGAGTATCGGCCGCCGCCTTGTTGATGCCGGCTCTTGTCACCGCGTCCTCTATAGTGTCGAACGGCTTCTCGGCGTACGCCTCGGCTATCGACCTCGCGCAGGATTCGCCTACACCGCTGTACGCGGAGAACGGCAGCAGCACCTTCCCGTCCTTCTCCATGAACTTTGTCGCTTCAGACTCCCCGATCCTTGCCGGTGCGAACCCGAAGCCTCTCGCGTACATCTCGTACACGACCTCGAGCACGAGAGCCTCCTCCTTCTCCTTGGCTGTGGCGTTAACGCCCTTCTGCTTGATCTGGTCTATCCTGTCGAGGCATGCCTGCGGCCCCTGGAGAGCCACGTCAGCGTTGAAATCGGCCGATACGCTCGTGAAATACGTCGCGTAGAACTCGACCGGATAGTACACCTTGTACCAGGCGAGGCGGAAGGACATCATGACGTAAGCCACCGCGTGAGCACGCGGGAACATGTACTTTATCTTCGAGCACGAGTCTATGTACCAGTCGGGAATGTTGTGCGCCTTCATCTCTTTGATGTCGTCTTCCGTGAGCACGCGGTTCTTCTTCCTCACGTCCTCCATGATCCTGAACGACTTCTCATTCTCTATGCCCTTTAGCATGCAGAAGTTCATGATGTCGTCACGCGTCGATATCACCTCGCGCATCGTGGCCACGCCCTTCCTGATGTAGTCCTGTGCGTTGTTCAGCCATACGTCCGTCCCGTGCGAGAATCCCGACATCCTGATCAGGTCCTCGAACCTTGACGGCTTGACGTCGTCCAGCATCTGTCTCACGAAAGCAGTGCCGAACTCAGGTATCGCGTACGATCCGTGAGTGAACCTGTAGTCGTCCATCTTTATGTCCAGCGCTTCGGTCCCGTTGAATATCGAGAGTACCTTCTTGTCGGTAAGGTCGACCTTGAGCGGATCTACTCCCGTCATGTCCTGGAGCTGCCTTATCATCGACGGGACGTTATGCCCCAGAATATCGAGCTTGAGAAGGTTCTTGTCTATCTTGTGATAGTCGAAATGCGTAGTGACAATGTCCGTCGTCGTATCGTTGGCAGGATGCTGCACAGGGCAGAACTCGAATATCTCGTGATCGTCCGGAACTATGATGATGCCGCCCGGGTGCTGCCCGGTGGTCTTCTTGACTCCGGTGCATCCTATCGCGAGGCGTCCGGCCTCGTACTTGTTCACAGGCCTTCCCGTCTCCTCGAAGAACTTCATCACGTATCCGTACGCCGTCTTGTCCGCCAGAGTGCCTACGGTGCCCGCCTTGTACACGTTCTTCTCGCCGAATATCTCGCCTACGTATCTGTGCGCTCTCGCCTGGTATTCCCCTGCGAAGTTCAGGTCGATATCAGGCTCCTTGTTGCCCTCGAATCCCAGGAACGTCGCGAACGGTATCTCAAAGCCGTCCCGGCGCATCTCTTCTCCGCATACCGGGCATTTCTTCGGCGGCATGTCGATGCCGCAGTCGTACTTCTGCACGTCGCCCCACTCGAGGTGCCTGCATTTAGGGCAGATGTAATGAGGATCAAGCGGATTGACCTCTGTTATCCCCGCCATAGTGGCGGCGAACGAAGATCCCACGGATCCTCTCGATCCCACCAGATACCCGTCGGACAGCGATTTCTGCACCAGCATCTGCGCGGATACGTACATCACCGCATACCCGTTGCTTATTATCGCGTTAAGCTCAGTGTCAAGGCGCTTTTCGATAGGCTCAGGCAGAGGGTCCCCGTATATCCTGTGGGCCCTCTCCATGCACGTCTTCCTGAGCGTCTCCTCAGCCCCTTCTATTTTCGGAGGGCATTTCTCGTCAGGAACAGGCTTGATCCCGTCATCTATCATATCCGCTATCAGGTTGGTATTGTCTATTACGATCCGTTTTGCCGTATCATCCCCAAGATATGAGAACTCGTCAAGCATCTCCTGTGTCGTGCGGAGATACAGGCCGCGTCCGTTTGCCGCGTCCTTGAATCCCATGCCTGCAAGTAGGATGTTCCTGTATATCGCCGACTCAGGCTCGTCGTAATGGGCGTCCGTAGTCGCGACCACAGGCTTTCCGATCCTGTCGGCGAGCTCGACTATCCTTCTGTTGAACGCGCGAAGGTCGTCGAAGCCCGATACCGTATTGTTTTCGATAAGGAATTTATTGTTAATAACAGGCTGTATCTCCAGGTAGTCGTAGTACGCCGCGATGCGTTCCAGCTCCTCGACGGAAGCGTTCCGCTCCACGGCCTGGAACAGCTCTCCCGCCTCGCACGCGGACCCCAGGATGATCCCCTTCCTGTACCTGTCAAGCACAGATCTCGGTATCCTCGGCTTTTTGTAGAAATAGTCCAGATGTGATATCGACACAAGCTTGTAGAGGTTCATCATGCCTTCCTGTGAGGATACCAGTATGATTATGTGATTGGTCGGCCTGGCCTTATAGTCTATGCTCCCGTCTTCATCTATCAGCCCCTCGTCAGGAAGGAGATATCCCTCCATGCCGTATATGACCTTTATGTGTTTTCCGTTCTTCTCAAGCTTTGCGGCCGTATTTGCTGCGTCAGGAAAGCTCTGTACCACTCCGTGGTCGGTTATCGCTACGGCAGGCTGTCCCCATCTCGCGGCGGTCTCGACTATCTTGTCCGGCTCATTGAGGCCGTCCATCGCGCTCATCTTCGTATGGCAGTGAAGCTCCACCCTGTGCTTTCCGCTGTAGGTGTCCTCACGGACAGGCATCTTACTCACCTTAAGCTGCGACAGGATGATGTCCATCTCGTTGTCGAATACGTTGAACTCTGTCTTTCCCTTACAGACAGCGTAAACGCCCTCCTTGATGCTAGAAGACTCCTTCTCCCAATGCTTGTTTGTCAGGAAAGCCTTGAGGCACGTTGAGTTGGTCCTGTCCGTGATATGCATCATCACAAGGAGCCTGTCGTCCCTTATCGGCCTCGTCTCGATATGGAAAATGGTGCCCGCGATCACGACTTCCCCGAGATCCGGCCTGAGGTCGTCTATCTTTACCGGCTCTCCCGTTATCCTCCCGCTGAAAGATACTCCCTGCCGTCTTCTCCTCGGATACGGGCTTCCCTGCCCGGCTCCGTCGTACGGGACGTAAGCCGGCGCTTCCTCCGCGGCATCAGTCTCTGGCCTCGATGCCTGCTCATTCTCCGCGTCTTCCTTCGCTATCTTTGCAAGGTCCTCTTCAGACATCGCGATCTTCCTGGACGCCTCTTCCCTTGCCTCCACGTCGTGCTCGAACACGACCCTGTAGTCAAGACCGAACTTTTCCTTTATCCTTGCGCTTATCCCCTGGCCCTGCACGCTGTTCATCTCGTCGAGCGAAGATCCGCCTATCGCCTTCAGATGGACCACATGGTCCCTGACCTCGGTCTTGCCTGTGTCTATGGCGTTCCTGACGATAGGGGCGAGCCCGGATACGCAGCGCCCGGAATATATCGTCGCGGTCTCATCGTCTGATATCGTCATATTGCCCGGCTCGTAGATGTGGCGAACCGTGACTCCGCTGATGTGCGGCACTTCCTCCATGATCCGCTCCGTGATCTTTCTCTCGTCTTCCACGGACATGACAAAGCTGAGCTTGACTGTAAGAGCGAGCACGTGCTCAGGCGTGAGCACGGCGCTTTCCACCTCAGCCCTGAACTTCGACGTGTCCTCAGCGTAGCTGTCCGGATCTATTGAGTTTAGTATTATGTCGCCAAGAACCATTTTCTATCTGTATTCTTCCTTTATCGTCTTCATAAGCTCTTCAGCAAGCTCATCCTCAGGCACTTTCTTAAGTATCTCGCCCTTTCTAATGATGAGTCCTTCTTTATCTCCTCCGCAGACTCCGTAGTCCGCTTCTCTCGCTTCACCGGGACCGTTAACGACGCACCCCATGACCGCAACCTTCAGGCCTCCCGGAAGATCCGGCTCTTTGCCAAGCCTTTCTTCCACCTCGTTCGCTAGAGATTCCAGATCTATCCTCGTCCTTCCGCAAGTCGGGCAGGAAACGAGGTCGAACTTCGGCTCGCGCTCTCCTATCGCCTCGAGTATCTCCCTGGCGAAGTACACTTCGTTCACAGGGTCTGAAGTGAGCGATACCCTGATAGTGTCGCCTATACCGGCAAGAAGAAGCGCTCCGATACCCGTGGCTGACTTGACCCTTCCTCTCCTCAGAGTCCCGGCCTCTGTTATCCCGACATGGAACGGATGCGTGGTCTCCGCCGCAGCTATCCTGTAAGCGTCATACGTCATCCTGACGTCTGAAGACTTGATCGATATTACTATGTCGCCGAAGTCCATGTCCTCCAGGAGCCTTACGTTCCTCATGGCGCTCTCCGCGAGGGCTTCAGCCGTCACCTTACCGTATTTCTGAAGTATGTCCTTCTCGAGAGATCCTGAGTTCACCCCTACTCTTATAGGGATGCGGCGGGCCTTCGCGGCGTCGACCACCGCCTTCACCCTCTCTTCCGACCCTATGTTTCCGGGATTTATCCTCACCTTGTCGGCGCCCGCCTCGATCGCTCCCACAGCCAGTCTGTAGTCGAAGTGTATGTCGGCGACCAGAGGAGCTTCCGTCTTTTTGCGGACTTCCCTGAACGTATCGAGAGCCTCCATGTCAGGTACCGAGATCCTTATGATCTCGCATCCCGCATCCTCAAGCTCTCTTATCTGCCTGAGCAGCGCCTTCTCATCCCTTGAGTCCACGTTCGTCATCGACTGTATGGACACAGGGCTTCCTCCTCCAACAGGAACATTCCTTATGAAAAGCTTATCCGTCACTTTATATCCCCTCCGGCAAAATCATCAGAACAGGCTTCCGACATCCTTGAACGTGATCAGTATTATGAACGCGAACAGGACCAGCATGCCCACGGTATGTATCCTGGCCTCAAGCTCGTCAGATATCATCTTTCCCGTCACCTTTCTTATGATGACGAAGAGTATCCTCCCCCCGTCAAGCGCCGGGAAAGGAAGGATGTTTATAACAGCGAGGTTGACGCACATGATCGCGGTAAGGATCAGGAAATTGATGATCCCCTGAGCCGCGGACTCGTTCACGGCCGATACTATCCCTACCGGGCCTGAAAGATCCTTCATCGACGCTTCTCCCGTAAACAGCATCCTGAAGCTGTCGAATATCATGCCTGTCATCCTGAACGTTGACACACAGCCTGCCGACGCCGACTGTATAAGGTCGTGCCTTACCACAGGCGTCACGCCTATAAGATATCTGTCGTCCTTTTTCTCCGGGACGATGCTGAACTCAACTTCCTTACCGTCCCTTTCGGCGTACAGGACAAATCCGTCGCTGTATTCTGAATCGTACTTAGCAAGGTCGTTCCAGTTTTCCAGCTCTTTCCTCTCGGACGTGCCTTCTTTCATTACCGCCGTGATGACGTCGCCCTGCTTTATGCCCGCTTTATCGGCCGGGCTTCCGGGCGATATCTCATCTATCGTCATCGTTGCGGACCCTGCATAAAAAAATATGCCTGTCATGATGACGAGAGCCGTAAGGACGTTCATGGTGACCCCGGCGACCAGTATTATTATCTTCTTCCATCCGGGCTTGCTGTTGAAAGCCCTCGGGTCTCCCGTGTCCTCATTCTCGCCTTCAAGCGAGCAGTATCCTCCGATCGGGAACGCCCTCACCGAATACAGCGTCTCTTTCCCCTGCTTCTGAAGCAGTGCGGGCCCCATTCCGAAGGCAAATTCGTTGACTTTGACCCCCATCATCTTTGCCGTGATGAAATGTCCGAATTCATGTGGCACGATGAGTATTATGAAAAACGCTATTACGGCCAGTACTGTCGTAATTATGCTCAATCTCTTTCCCCTTTTCTCTATTCCGGCAGCCTGCCCGCGACAAGCTCCCTTACTTCACTGTCTGTCCCGACCACTTCCTCAAGGTCAGGATCGCTTATTGACTTATGATGGTCAAGGACGCCGCTTATCCCTTCCGCGATGTCTGTGAACCCTATCTTCCCGTCCAGGAAAGCCTGCACGAGGACCTCATTCGCGGCGTTCATGGCGACAGGATATGTCCCTCCTGCCTTGGACGCCCTCACCGCTATGTCCAGCGTCCTGAACACTTCTCTGTCAGGCCTCTCGAATGTGAGCTCGCTTCCCTTGCCGAAGAAATCCAGACCCTCAAGGCCGCTGTCCAGCCTTTCCGGAAAGCCCAGAGCCACGCTTATAGGGATGCGCATGTCAGGGATGCCCAGCTGCGCTATCACAGAAGTATCCTCGAACTCAACGGCTGAATGCATGATGCTCTGCGGATGGATCAGCACTTCTATGTCGTCTA
Organism: Anaerovoracaceae bacterium; assembly: GCA_045604065.1. Taxonomy (GTDB): domain Bacteria; phylum Bacillota; class Clostridia; order Peptostreptococcales; family Anaerovoracaceae; genus Aminicella. Next base: position 48,514 of record JAZUNH010000011.1, on the reverse strand, counting down.
TATCAACTCCGAACAGCCATTTGGCCTCTATCATCTCCAGCCCCTTGTTCATCATGGTAGCAGAATCGATGGTTATTTTACGTCCCATCGACCAGTTTGGGTGCCTTAGCGCCATCTCCGGCGTAACTTCTTTGAGCTGTTCGTACGTCCATCCTCTGAACGGGCCTCCCGAGCACGTCAGGAGTATCTTTTTTATCCTGCTTCCTCTGTTGCCCTGCAGGCACTGGAAGATAGCGCTGTGCTCGCTGTCGACAGGGAGCATCCTGACGCCCTCTTCTTTTATCGCCTTCATGATGATGTGCCCGCCTGCCACGAGGGTCTCTTTGTTAGCCAGAGCCATGTCGTGCCCCGCTTTGATCGCATGGTAAGTAGGGACCAGCCCTCTCATACCCATAAGGGCGTTCAGGACTATGTCGCAGTCGCATTCCGCCGCTTCGATCAGCCCCTCGGGGCCGTACGCTGTCCTCATGCCGGGGAACAGGCTCCTGACTTTAAGCATGTCTCTTTCGTCCGCGCATACCGCAAGATCCGGCCTGTCCTCTTCAGGGAACGAGGCGATCTGGTCTATCAGCAGATTGACGTTCTGACCGCATGTGAGCGCCGACACCCTGAATCTGTCCGGGTGCCTCCTGATTATGTCGAGAGTCTGCGTCCCGATAGAGCCCGTGCTCCCGAGAACGGCTATCTTCTTTCTTCCCATGCCGTGCCTCCTACTCCACTCCCGCAAAGTACTGCATGACTATGACCACGTAGTAATACACGAACGGCGCTGTGAAAAGAACGCTGTCGAACCTGTCCATGATGCCGCCGTGTCCCGGGATAAGATCGCCGTAGTCTTTGATCCCCATCTTCCTCTTATACGCCGAGGCGGTGAGGTCTCCCAGCATCGATACAGGCGACGCCAGGATACCGATTATCACGAAGTGGATAAGGTACTGCCTTGCGAAAAGGAACCCGAAGAGCGTTGAGATAAGCGCGCTCCCGATCACTCCGCAGACAGCTCCCTCCACCGTCTTCTTAGGTGACAGTTTCGGGCAGAGCTTGTGCTTTCCGAAGAGATATCCTCCGAAGTACGCGAAGATATCCGAGCCGAACGCCGTAAGCAGTATCAGCCATTTCATTATCGACAGCGTCGGTATCTCGTCTGTCAGCACCACATGGAACGCGAAGAACACCACGTAGATGAGCCCCGTCACCGTAGCCATGGCGTCCTGCGGCTCTCTTTTCTCGAGGTCGAACATATACAGCGACCCTGCTATTATCACGAGAGTAAGCCATGCCAGGAGGAATATGTTGTTGAAGTCCCCCATGTAGTACATGTACGCGTGCATGCCGTAGAGCACCGCGATCATGCAGTACCCCATCTTCAGGTTCGGATGTATGCCCATATGCTCAAAGCCGTTATAGAACTCTTTCAGGCCTATCACGCTTACCGCAAGCGCGAGCGCCATCAGCCAGTATCCGCCGAAATAGAACACTATCAGAAGCGGTACCATCGCGAGTCCCGATATCACTCTTGTCCTCATTTACTTTCCCCCTGCTCGTTTCTTCCTCCGAATCTTCTGTCGCGGGAAGCATAGTCTTCTATCAGCTTCTCATACGCTTCCGGCGTGAAGTCCGGCCACAGAAGATCCGTGAACTCAAATTCGCTGTATGCTGCCTGCCAGAGAAGGAAATTCGAAAGTCTCTCCTCTCCGCTCGTCCTTATGATCAGGTCGGGATCCGGGACGTTCTCGTCGCCCGTGTAGAGATACCTGGAGATCATGTCTTCCGTGATCTCTCCTTCTATCTCCCCGCTCCTGACCTTCTCCGCGAGCCTGTTCACAGCTCTCGTTATCTCGGCGCGGCTCCCGTAGTTTATCGCTACGTTGAACTGCATGCCTGTATTGTCTTTGGTCGTCTCGAGCGTCCTGTCAAGGCTCTTCCTCGCGGCGTCCGGGATCACGCTGTAGTCACCGAGGACCCTCACGCGTACGTTCTCTTCGTCAAGCTCGGAGAGATCCAGCTTTACGAATCTGACAAGGAGCCTGAATATCCCTGACACCTCTTCCATGGTCCGCTTCCAGTTCTCTGTGCTGAAGGCGTATACGGTGAGGTATTCTATGCCCATGTTGGAAGACTTCCGTACGATCTCTTTCATCGCCTCCATGCCCGCTGTATGGCCTTTCATCCGGGGAACGCCGTTCTTCTCGGCCCATCTCCCGTTTCCGTCCATGATTATCGCGACATGGCGCGGCAGCTTATCCTTATCCAATATTTTCTCCTTTTACAGCAAAGTGGCTGCTTATGCAGCCACTATACCAACTGATCCAAGTGAAACAGCCGTACCGCTATACTTCCATGATCTCGGCGTCTTTGGCCTTGATGATCTCGTCGATAGCCTTGATCGCCTCGTCGGTAGTCTTCTGGATCTTCTCCAGCTCGTCGTCTCTGTCGTCCTCTGAGATGTCGCCGTTCTTCTCTTCTTTCTTCACGGCTTCATTGGCTTCGCGCCTGAGGTTCCTTACAGCGATCTTGGCTTCCTCGCCCATCTTCTTGGTGAGCTTCGTGAGCTCTATCCTTCTCTCTTCTGTGAGAGCCGGGATCACAAGGCGGATGTTTTTGCCGTCGTTCGTAGGAGTGATGCCGATGTTGGCGGCGTTTATCGCTCTCTCGATGTCTCCGAGCGATGACGGATCAAAAGGAGTGATGAGAAGCGACTTAGGATCCGGAACACTGATATTCGTTATGTTCTTGAGAGGCGTAGGCGTACCGTAGTAGTCTACGTTTACCTTGTCCAGAAGCGCAGGATTCGCCCTTCCGGCTCTTACTGTGTTGAGATCCTCCTTCAGTACTTCCTTGGTCGTTTCGATCCTTTCCTGCAGATTCTTATGTGAACGTCCCATGATATTACCTCCTTATCTGATAAGTGTCCCTATATGTTCGCCCAGGACCGCTCTTACCATGCTGTCCTCGTCGGCGACTCCGAACACCTGAATAGCCATATTGTTCTCCTTGCAGATGGTAGCCGCGGTAAGATCCATTACCTGGAGCTCCTTGTCAAGCATCTCCTTGTAAGTGAGCTCATCGTATCTTACGGCGTCCGGATTGGTCACCGGGTCATCTGAGTAGACAGCGTCTACATTCTTCGCCAGAAGTATTATGTCTGCCTGGATGTTCACGGCTCTCAGAGCGGCCGCTGTATCCGTTGAGAAATGCGGCTCGCCGATCCCGGCTCCGAAGATGACCACGTCATGATCCACGGAAAGCTCCTTGATGGCCTTCCTCCAGATGTAAGGCTCCGCGACCTCTCTCATCATCAGCGAAGTCTGCACCCTGCATCCGACGCCCTTTGCCTGCAGAACGTCCTGCAGCGCAAGAGCATTCATGACAGTCGCGAGCATACCGATGTAGTCGGCCGTCTCGCGGTTCATATCCTTGCTTGTCCTGCCGCGCCAGAAGTTTCCTCCTCCTACCACGACCGCGACCTCTACTCCGAGCTCATTCAGCTTCTTGATCTGGTCTGCGACTGACGAGGTCACCTGCATATCTATGCCTGTCCCATGCTCGCCGGCCAGCGCCTCGCCGCTGATCTTCAGCAGCACTCTTTTATACTTAGGCTCCATATCTGTCCCTCCGGAAAAATGCTGATTTTTATCTAAGTTAGTATACCATATTTTGTTGCGCTGGTTAATATATAAAGTGCAAAAAACACAATATTTGCCAAATATGAAAAAACGGCGCGCCCTGTATGGCGCGCCGGTATTATATCCTTCATGCAGCGAAGTCAGTCTTCCAGCGAATTGATGTATTCGGACGCGGCAAGGGCCGCTACCGTGCCGTCCGCCGCAGCGGTATCGAGCTGGCGGACCTTTTTGGTCCTGCAGTCTCCCGCGACGAAGATACCGGCCATGTCAGTCTCGCAGGATTCTCCCGCAGCTACGTATCCGGCTTCGTCAAGCTTAACAGTATCTTTGAAGCATGAATTCTGAGGGACCTGCCCGACAGCCTCGAACACTCCCTGGACCGGAAGCTCTGTCTCTATACCGGTAGCGTTGTTCTTTACGACCAGCCCTGTCACAGGACCGTCCCCGACAAATCTCACAGGCGTGCTGTCAAGGACAAACTCAACGTTGTCCAGCTTCGCCAGCCTGTCGACCGTTTTCTGTTCTCCCCTGAACCTGTCTCTCCTGTGTACGAGATACACTTTGTTCGCTACTCCGGAGAGGTATTCGGCGTCTTCCAGCGCAGTGTTCCCGCCGCCGACGACCGCTACATCTTTACCTCTGAAGAACATGCCGTCGCAGGTCGCGCAAAACGATACTCCGCTCCCTACAAGCTGCTCTTCCTTATCCAGCCCAAGCTTCCTGTTCGTCGCGCCTGTCGCGATGATCACGGCTTTACAGTCAAAGTCTCCCGCGTCGGTATGCACTGTCTTGATCCCGGCGGCGTCCGTTATCCCCGTCACCTCGGCGCCCTCATACTCAGCGCCGAAGCTCTCCGCCTGATCGAAAAGAAGCTGGGCGAACTCAGCCCCCGAGACGTTCTTCAGTCCCGGATAGTTCTCTACCGCCGGCGTCGTTATTATGTTCCCGCCGTATCCCGCCTTATCTATCATCAGAGTGCTTTTCCCTGCTCTCTCGGCATATATGGCTGCCGTCATTCCTGCAGGACCTGCTCCGATTATTATGATGTCATACATAAAGGCACCTCCTCATATTGTCAAATACTTTTTGTGTATTTCCCAACGTTTTTTAACTGTAGTTGATCGTAACCTCATCAGTTATGAGCCTTGATCTATGGACATTTCCAGCATTTAGTGCAGAAAACAGCAGTTTCCGGGTACGCCAATCAGGACGTCTTTGCCTTTCTATTGAATGGCTCTTCATTTCCCCCGACCGCTATGGCAGCGAACCTCCTGTATCCAACGGGGTCTTGCCCCAACTTCTTTCGTCCCGCCTGTCCATACCAGGGTGTCAGCTTAGCTCCAATACGAGGTCTTGCCTCATGGTGAATATTCCTGCCGACTACTGGCTCATTACTTGTTGTTGATTACTGTTTTGCTCATCCACGGCACCTTTCGGTGGACGTCTCACCACAGACTCGCTCGTTTCTCCTACGCCGCTATCTGATACTCCGGCGCTCTTCTGATGTCCATACGCGTCTTCTCCGCGTCATATGACACATCCTTTGTAAAGAGCGTATAGAACAATCTCATGAGTTTACAGCCTATCGCTGTGAGAGACTGCATCTTCTTTAGCGGGTTCTTTTCACGCGTCGTATAGTACTTGTGGATCTCTTTGAACTCCTGATTCTGGGCTACCAGCGACATTGATGCCTCAAACAAAAGATATCTCAGTCTCTTTCGGCCACGTTTACTTATCGTCGTCTGGCCTTTATGCTTCCCGGAACTGTTTTCCACAATTGCTAATCCCGCGTATTTCTGCAGCTGTCCGGGATCTTTGAAACGTCTTAAATCTCCCACTTCTGTCAGAAACCCCGATACTGTCTTCTCGTCTACGCCTTTGATCTCCTGAAGCTTCTTAGCTTCCGGGATCTTTTCTACTAGACTGCTGATCAGATCCATGACTTCCTGAAGCTGCTCGCTCTTGTGTTCGTATTCTTCTTCAAGAATACGGAACTCCAGCCTCGCTGCCTTCAGTATCATCATCCCGCTTACCGCATCTTTCTTTCCATACACTTTGCTGTATTCCGCGAAGTATATGGAAAACCATCTTGCCAGCCTGTTCTTCGTACTGGTGAGCTCAGCCTCCAAACGGAACCTGAGATTCGATGCTGTCCTTAGTTCCGCATACACGCCTTCCGGTACATACGGTTATGTGAACCTACCGTCTTTTACCAGTCCGGCTATCACCTTTGGATCTTTCCTGTCGTTCTTCGTCTGACTATTGTCATCCAGTTCCTTGCTTCGCTTTACATGAAACGGATTCACAAGCACCGGCTTGATATCGTTATCTTTCAGGAATACTCCCAGGCTGAACCAGTAATGACCTGTAGGTTTCATTCCGGCAAGAACATCCTTCTTGCCTTCCTGCTCTTTGATCATCTGTATCCACATCATCAGCTCTGTGAATCCATGCTCACTATTTTCAAACCTGAGTGCCGCTTTTGAGAACTCATATCCCCGCCAGTCGAACGCTCTTGCGTAATGTGTTTCGCTGCCGATGTCGATACCGACGATCAAAGTTGTAGCTTTTACTTGCTCTAACTTCTTGTTCTGTGTAGAATTCATTGTAGATACCTCTCTTCGTAAAATATGGTTTACTTTCGTTCAGTAATCAATTTTACTCTGAGGTATCTTTTTTTCAATCTACATTTAAATCATACAGGAAGCTCCTATGCGCTCCTATTCATCCTACAACTCTGGAGCAGATATTATTGCAGTTAAAAACACAGAATAAAGAGATGCAATTAGTGCAAGTGGAGCTGCATGCTCATGCTTCACCATTCCGCATATGGACCTGATCAGTAAAAAGCCGCAAATCGCCATCATGACTGCTGTCACAATAACATTGCCAGGCTTTTCGTAGATCTGATCAATAAGCCCAATATAGATAAACGGAATCAGCAATACAAAGGAAACATAATTGAGTGACCATTTAAACATTCTATATTCACCTCGATAATTCTAATCTGTGAATGCAAATGGCAACATGAATGCTACCAAAGTGATTATTACTGCCTGAAGTGCAAATGCAAAGCCAAGGACTGCTCCTTCTTCATTTTTCTTCGCACCAGAGATCGCACGTATCAGTAATATGACATTCAGCGTTTCCAGGATCACAAACGCAGGAGCATACAACTTTTCTCCATACCTGCTATAAAATGTGATCCATATCATAAGCGGTGTGGTAAAAGCTGCTAGTCCGATAAAATTGATGTTCATTTTTTCGATTATTCTTTTCATCTTTGCCTGCCCCGGCAGCTATCAACAACTGCCCTTTTTTACATATGCCAGCTTATACAGCGATTCCATATATCAGGAATACAAGTACAACTAAGTTAATCATGTGATGCGATTTTGGATCACCATAGAAGTTATTGTAAGGATGGGCCGTAATTTATTATTTCCCAACTACTATTGTCTTTACATGCAAGTATCCACATCCAATTTTTATACACATAATTTGGGACTAAAGTAGCATGAATATCTTTTGATGTCTTTAGATCCCCTATTAACTCAATTCTCTTTATATAAGGCTTGCCCTTTATACCTTTATTCAAACCTTTAAGTATATTTCTACTATTACACTTGTCTGAAGTATATCTTAAGTTAAGCAAGCTGCATTTCATGTGTCTGGCCGTATCTTCAACAACTTCAATCGCTTCATCGATCTCCGCTTTCGTATACACGGATGAGCTTCCATAATCAACGGTGTAATGCATTGCTTCTTTCTTATGACACCCACAAAGGATACATAATAAAATGGCAAACAATATAAAAAACGTTATCTTATTCTTATACATACATTTCACCTAGAAAAATCCCCCTTGCCTGTAATAATCATACTATGAGGAGACTGCCATTTGCTTTTATTTGAACTATACCTTCCAACTTGCATTCCTTCAATAAAGTCTTCTGAGTTCCAGAGTACGTTGTCTGTTACATATCATTAATCATTCTTTTCGGTTATAGTGGTTGCGATTCTTGTGACTGATTCTAATACTATTTCTGTTTCTCCATCTGGCTCATTATCATCTGTCAGCTGACTAATAACTACTTTTTCGTTATCAATCTCTGAAACAAGTCCATATGCGTCGACCAGATCGCGTATTACATGAATAGTCTTTCTTGTTATCCATACTGTTCCTCATTTACCTGCATCAAAAGCAGTATTCTTTAAAACACAAGTATCAGATATATGCCCATATTCCTAAACAGTATTTGCTACGACAACTCTTTAGCTGCATCGTCAAAGAACTCGCTCATTATTTGTGATACTGGGTATAGTTCAACATAATCGCTATTTGTGTCTTCGTTATCAAAGTAATTTATATACCATTGCCCCTCATAGCGACAAAACGTAACAAGTGAATCAACTATACCATCTTTGCTTGTCCCCATAAGATAATAATTCTCTATGGAACTGCTTTCACTGCTTTTTATTATCACACTATTATTGTTTTGGCCTATACTCGTTATTTCCTGTGCTATTCCTTTGCTCAACCTAACGCTTGTTCCTTCATCTTCCATATGTTTAGCAATACTATAAGTGTAATTGTTAGCATTACTATAATACTCCAAAAATGACGACTCTTTTTCTGCACTGCAATATACAAAAGTCACTACTGAGGTTCCAGAAATATCAATATAGCAAACATCACATGCGTCACTGCCGGTCGCTTTATAATATGTAGTAGGTTGATCCGTTTTGAATAATCGTTCTAAGAAATTGTAGCGATAATATACATTAAAGGATGCCTTTTTAGCAATGTTACTTTCAGGGAAACTAATAAAGTATAAAAACGGACTCCCCTTGTGAAATGCTCTAATATCTTCATCATCTACAACCACATATTTCTTTCCTTTATAGTGTATTGCTTCTGACTCCCCTTCCATATATACGTTGTCCTCTGTTTTCTGGTAATACTCACCATATCCATTCTTATTTGATATAAATAAAGAGTAAAATAACACAATAAGTAAAATGATGTATATTATAACGAAAAACACATAGTATTTTTTATACATAGTCCGTCTCTTTTTTAATACGTAATCCCGTTTCCCTTTTTCACAGTATAATCGGCTCTCATTATCTCCCTATTGGAATTGGTGGTGCAACCGATCCCCATGAATATGTAAATTCTTTATGTACCTTAAAGGGTGATATCATAAATTCCCAAGCTTATCCTTTTAATTCCTAGTCGGTTTATTACTATTTTCTACATGCCAAAATAAACTAGCGGACATTCTCCTTCGCTCAGTTCAATTTCTTCTATTTGTTCATCTATTTTAAACAAATCCTTATGTCGTGAACATACCAGCTGACATTTTCCTTTCTTGCTTGTCAAATCTAACTGTACATCTACATGGATACATATTTCTGATGGATATAGGCTGTCATCTTTTGGGAATGAAAGTTTAATATTGAACTTGCCTATCTCATCTTTATCATGGTTTATGGCTATATACAACAATTGTGGGCAATTGGCGTTCAGTTTCCTTTCTATATAAAACTGATTCTTTGATTCACATTTCACTTTTAGAACTCTGTTGTTCTTTAGTTTCGGATAATCGCTTTTAATGACGTATATCAAGCCGTCAGTATCTGAATCAAATGTTAAATTGACTCTTTTTGATTGCATACGAGCTTTACTTAATTCCTGCGCTTCTAGATAATAGATCCTGTCTAAATACAAATACGTAATCAACGATCCTACAGATGCTGAAAAAACTATTATAACTATTAACACAATAATTTTACTTTTTTTATTCATCCATACTACCCTCTCAAAATCAGCTAAAACAGCGGTAACTTATAAATTCACCATTCAGTTATTTCTTTGACTGGATTGCTAAAATAATATTGTTTTCCGTGCTCTTTAATATATGCTTTAGAATATCTTGGAGTATAATTGTATTCTGTACCGCGCCATTCTTTTTCTTTTCTAAATGAAACACTCTCTTTCGAAGCAAAGATTCTAACATTACAATTTGTTTTCTTCTTAAATGCATAAGCAACACTGGCTTTACCGCCACGACCGCCATAGCAACTGAAAAGATAGACTTTTGTTATATGCCTTTTTTTGTGAAAATGCTTTGATAAATTCTTTGAATGATCAGGAAAATATAATTTCCCTTCGTCTCCATGTAAATATAAATATACTGTTTTTACCTTAGCTTTAAGTGCGTTCCATTTCCTTCTTAACTTAACATAGGTCGGTATTTTATATAGGGTTACACAAGAATTATCATAGTAAGTTGAGTGTTTCGCTTGTTCTAATAAAGTAGTACCTACTCTGTCCTTATTATGATATGCAAATACAACTTTCTTCTTCATGTGTCCATCCGGGTCATAGTTATTCATCGGATCTCCGTTGCAATATGCATATGAGTTCCAAAGTGAACTGTCTGCTGCTTCACCTCTTAAGGTATCCTGTGTAGTGAAGACCGCACTATCCGGGTCATAGTATCTTGCTCTTAAGTAATGCTCACCTGTAGTTCTGTCATATACAGCTCCTGTATAGCATGTCTCGTTATAGGCTGGCGTCCCTTCAAGTGCTGTCACTTCTCCGTAGTCTGTATACGTATATCCTCCAACCTCTTCCAGGCCACTGTCCAGAAGTAGATCAGTACTCCCTTGCATATCTTTAGAGTACAACATATACTCAGGAGTCTCACCAAGATATGCGCCTACTATCTCACTTGTGTCATATGCACCCGTGAATACCGGATCACCATTCTCCGTAGTGCAGATCATGTCATTTCCGGCATAGTAATACTTCTTTACATCATTTCCTTCAGTCTTCTGCACCCTTGTGCCATCAGCATCATACGCATTCTGCTGGATGACAGTAGTACCGCCTGCGTCTTCCTCAGACACACTTCTAAGCTGTCCTTCTACAGTATATTCATTGTGAGTCACGATGCCGTCTGTAACATCATTCTCAGTAATTCGGTCTCCCCTTAGGTCATATGTATATTCCACTTCCTTCTCAGGAGCATCCATGTATACCATCTGATCGAGCCCGTTATATGAGAACGTAGTCTCACCGGAATCATCATTTACCTTGATCCTGTTCCCAGCTGCATCATACTCATACGTCGTGACCTTGACAAGATCCTCTATCGTCTCGCCTTCATCAGGCTCATCCAGGTTATCCAGCACACCGGAACGTATCAGTCTTCCGTGGTCGTCATACGTATATGTCCTTGTCTCGTACACAGGGGCTTCTTCGTTACTCACGAACCTTGTTATTTCCGATATCCTGTCCAGCTTATCATATGTGACATCATACCTCTCTATTAGTACATTTGTATTGTTTCTTGTGACTTCCTTTGATATCACTCTTCCGAGGTCATCGTATCCATACGATGTTTTAATGAAGTATCCTGTCCCCGGCACATGGTCTCTTGTATACGACAGCCTGCCGAGATCGCCATATACACATCTCCTTAATATATCCCCGGACTGCCTGTTCTTTACAACCACCAGTCTGCCCAAGGCATCATATGTATATATGACACCGGTCATACCTGCTGAAGAAGGATAGTGTATTTCTGACAGTCTTCCTCTGTCGTCATATACGTATTCTGTAATGGAAGGCGCATCGCTTCCGTATGTCACCTGTTCCCGTGTCTTTCTTCCCGCTGTGTCATACATGTATCCTGTTACTACCTGAATACCGTGGGACGGAGTATATGTAACAGTCTGTACATCATCGAACTGGGTATATGCATATGCTGTCACGCTCTCCTGAGAACCGGATGGATCAAAACATTTTTTCTCTGTCAGTCTGTCCTGCGCATCATATACGTATGATATCCTTGAACCGTCAGAATATATGTCCTTTGTCTTGTTTCCACTCGCATCATATTCGGAGGATACTCTAAGCCCCGTACCGTCACTTCCTATATCCTCAGTTAAGACCGTGAGACCTGCATGGTTCTCGGTATCCTTCCTCATATTTCCCCTGGCGTCTGTCATCAGAGTGTATGAGCCATCTTCTGTAACGGAGTACACGACCGTCATATCACGGTCAAGGTCATTCCCTGTACCTGTGAAGACACCCATCATTCTTCCCTGTTCGTCATACTCATATCTCGTCTTACCGCCGAGCGCGTTCTCCTCGGTATCAGTATTACCTGTATCTGTGAACGTAGTCGTAGTAACTACAGAATCCGCTCCGATACCGTAGGCGTTATTTGATATCTCGGGCTTTCTTACTTCCCTGAATCGCTGTCCCTTCTCGTTGAACAGACTTAAGGAGATCATCTCTTCCTGGGATCCGTCTTCCCATATGACATCCACTATGTCATTTCCTGAAGCATCATATGTGTGATCCGTAGAAGTGCTGCCGGTACGCTCACGTACCACTCTACCAGAAGGATCTGTCCATTTTATTGATATCACTTGAGACTCACTGTCAAGTGATATCTCACGTTTCAGTACACTGTATGTCTTACCATTAAGGCCGTCCTTTATGGTCACATTCGTATCATACCCGTACCATGTCTGAACAACTCCTGAAGCCGGGTCATTCACAACTATCCTTCTCCCTGAAGCGTCATATACATATGTAGTGGTCTTACCTCTCCCGTCGGTCTCACTTACCACTTCACCATTACCATTATACTCTGTATATGTATTCGTTGTGTGAATTCCACGTGTCATTCTGGTATGAACTACTCTTCCAAAGGTGTCATATGTGTATTCTGTCGTACCGGTATCTGTGACTTCCTTAATTGTACGACCCATCTCGTCATATACCGCTCGCTCGGTATCAGTTACCGTCCCCGATTCTGTAATTGTCTCTAAAGCGTTTCCCTGGTCGTCATACGACGTCTCTATCGTATCCGTAGTCACATTTTCTTCCCGTGACTCTTCCGCGACCTCATTTCCTTCATTGTCATACTCCGTCAGATCGAGTGTGTCCGCAACATGTTCTTCAGCTTCTGTTTCATTACCATATTCATCATATTCATATTCCGTATCAGAAGTGAGCACATCCTCAGAATACTCTTTTTCTCTTGCAACATTGCCGTCCTGATCATATGTTGTAACAGTGCTGGTCCCATCGGACTCCTCTTCCAGAGTAACGTCCTCATTACTGTTGTATATATATTCCGTTTCCGTTACGTTATCCTGAGAATGTACTGATATATTACCGCTTCCATCGACCTCCTCCCAGCCGAGTTTTGTCTTCACCTTCTTTACAAGGAGATCGTTAGACTGAGTATATTCATATGACGTCCTGTTACCGTTCACGTCCTCTTCCCAGAGGACTTTACCCGAGCTGCTGTCGAGAGAATACTCTGTTTCCCCGAACTCCACATTTGACGATGTCCTGTGCGTCACTGTTACAGTATTTCCATATGATATCTCATCCTTCTCTCCTATCGGATCTTCTATCTTTGTTACTCTGCCATTCGTATATGAAAGCTCATATTCATGCTCAAGAGCATCCTCAACTGTGGCAAGTATACCATTACTGTATGTATACCTCACATATGGCGATGCAATGAGCTCAGTATTCCTTATGTGGCTCACCGCTGTAAGTTTCCCGTCTGTGTATGAGTACTTCATGATCGTATCATCCGGAAGATCGATACTCTTTACATACATATCATCATTCTCGTAGTGCAGCCTGATCTCACGGTCACCCGCGGTATCAGCCTTGGACTTTACTCTTTCAAGCCTTCCGAGACTGTCATACAGATAAGTCAATTCAACACCGTTAGGCTCAGATATACGTATCAGTCTCCCTGACATATCGAAATCTGTAACTACATGCTCTTTATCCTCTAATTCATACCCATCTTCTGTCTTTGTCAACGTAAACTCCTTACCTTCATCAGAAGTATATGCACTCCCTTCTCTCGTAAAGCTGAATACGCTGCCGTTTTCATCTATGTAATATATATTACCTGAGGCATCCTCATACAGCTCTTTGTGATATGGATCAGATATACCTTTCCCAAAGGCTGTCGTCCTTATATCTTTGCTGTTATATGACCTTGTGAGTCCATATTCCAGCTGACCATTTGATATATCGTAGTCTACTTCAGAATACATGAGGTTCCCTGATGATAGTTCGACAGAACCTGTTCCTGAAGGTGTGTTGAACTCTTCGTATCTCAGATATTCTTTCTTTCCGATCCTGTTCGAGAGGTCAGATACCCTGAGCATGCTCGCCCCCTGAACGACACTGCTCTGAGATATCACGTGATGATCCGTATCTTCGCTGACAACTACAAGTCTGTAATATATGCTGCCGGTCCCAACATATTTATCTATGAACATGCCGTTATCTGCGTTCTCTTCTATGAGTTCTCCGTCAGATATGCTGAAGTCTGATGTGCTGCCCCTGTAGACCTTTATCTTCCCCAGAGAAGGACAGTATCCGTTTGCATTCCATGTGATCACATTCTTTCCATAGTACTCGTTTACAGCTATATCAGTAGGGATGAGGTCATTTTCCGTCACATTCGTAAGATGATATGTGAGCTGTGACACCTGACTCTCGTTTCCCGCTGTATCGATCGCTTTCACATATATCGTGTACGTGCCTGCTCCGCTAGCGAAACAACTCTCTGGGAGTTTAAACGATCCGACCTTTGATGTCCCCATCTCTTGATAGGTCGTTCCATCCATGCTGTACCTGACAGATGATATCGCCTGGTCTATATATGACCATCTGATCTCAGGAGTAAGGATGCCGGACGAATTGAAGAATCCGGTTACAGGTATGATCTCGAGTTTCTCCAAAACCGGAGATATGGTATCAAGGTAATATGAAAAGGTCCTTGAGCTAGCGTTACCGCCTGAATCCTCTGCGGTAAGCTTAAACAGGTTCCTGCCCTGATCGAGATCCCCTGAGCTTACAGTATATGTACCTGAGGAAAGTTCATTCCCATCCGCATCATACAGCTCTTCATATTCACCATCTTCACACTTTGATATCGTTACACTTTCCAGATCGTTATCCGTTACGCTCCAGCTCAGCACAGGAACGGTGTTATTTGACATACTGTTGAAAACGGTACCTGGTGTCGAAGTGAAACTCCCTATCACAGGAGGATCCACATCAACAAAGTACTCTGTCGTCTGTGATGCAGCGGTGTTCCCTGCCATATCGACAGCCTCTATCCCTATAGTATGCACTCCTGATGCCTTTATCTTCCCAGCTGGAAGAATGTAGTTATCAGCAGAAACAGATGCCTGTGATCCTGCCTCATGACCGTCCACGATCACTTTCACTTCTGATATGGCTGCCTCCGTTACATCCCAGCTGATTGCCGGCGTCAGGTCACCTGTATACTCGATTGCACTTGTCTCTGGAGATACATCGAAGTCATTTATGACAGGGACTGTCCCGTCCACATTGAATGTGGCTCCTACTCCTGATCCATGAATCCCGCCGTTATCCACGCCTCTAAGATATACCCTGTATTTACCTTCTGGGAAAGACGAGCTTCCCGGAATCGTAACGTTTGTCCCATCCTGTCCTGTATATTCCGCCGGAAGGTTAGAGTAACCTGCATAAAACGGATCAAGGACTTCTAGTGTTTGAGGATCTATCTGTGCCACTCTGTATTGTACACTTGCGAGAGCAGCCGACTTGATTCCGGTCCAGCTCACCTTTACATCTTCATTTCTTTTTACATATGTTTTATTAACCGAGACAGATGACGCTTTCGATGGCCCGTCTGTATACGACACGACGAGCTTCGGTCTGTGCGTAGCTGTACCGTGAGTCGTGGCGCAGAACTCAGCGTATGAAGATGATGGCTCCGTAGTATTCTTCAGCATGAGTCCGTAGTTGGTCTTGCTACCATTTGCCACGTCCCTTACATAGTCTGTTACTGTGAGACTCACAGCATGCCCTGCGTTTCCGTTGGTCTTCGCCGTTCCAAGTACGGCTGCATAGAATCCCGGCCTGTTATTCCACGTGATATCGTTTACCCTCCAGGATGCCTTTACTCCATATGCTCCTATGGTCCTTCCTGAGTTAGAGCTTGCGCTCTCATATACGACGAGCCTCGCCGCTGTTACATATTTACCCTTCACTCTTCCCCGTAGCGGAAGGACTTTTATATATGATCTGTACGTTCCGTATTTTCCCTTGCCTACTCCCAGCTTCTTTATGCTGGATGAATGGTAGTTCGTCGAAGGTGCGTTGGAATATACATATGTATCCGCTACGCTCTCTGATTTTCTCCATGTCACTGTAGGATCTATGTATACAGGATATACCCTCTCCTTTGAGTTCAGATATTTCCTGCTTATTTCCATCTTTATGATATATGAGCCGCTATGTTCTCCTTCCTCTATCACCATATCAATATCTTCTGAATACGCGTCCCCTGTCGCGTCATTAAGGAACGGTTCTGATATGCTTGCTTTCTCTTCTCCTGTTTCTTTATCTGTTAATATTATCCTACCCTGCTCCGTTACAACAGGCAGAAGTCCCTTTAGATCAAGTTTGAATGTAAGCACATTACTTTCAGGCTTTTCTGGTATCGTTACTTCTTCTTTTATCCCATCATTCTGCGATGTGTATTCATATATATTTCCGTTCTCTTTATCCTCATATGATACTGTGAGATCTTTCTCTTTTAGTTCCTCATATGCATTTACTTCTTTCTCCTTCTTTAGCTCTGCTCTCTCAAATCCACTTTCTGTTACAGGCGACATTTCTATCGATTCGTCTTCATTCTCCATCAGCACCGGAGTCTCTTGAGACAGTATCTCAGGCATATATTCCTTGTGGTCTGATATTTTGTTCTCATATCCATATCCCGAAAGGCTACGGCCCTGCGAGGTCTCTTCTTTATTTATCCTTACGAGCTCCGGATCGTAGTCTATGAGTTCACCGTTATCGCCCTCAAAACGCACGTCCTGGCCGTACATGATGAGCATCTTCTCGTGATCACCGAGGTCAAATGTTGTGGAATCTAATGTATTCTCTTCCTTTACTGCTTTTTCTTCTGTCACATCTTCTGTGACAGGATCAGGAAGCTCTACAAGTCCATGGACATCTTCCGGTTCAGGCTGACCTTCCTCGCTTTCTTCCGGAAGCTCTTCCTGTATTGTCTCTTGTCCATCCGTGGCTTCTTCTGCGTACGTTAGATGCCACGGGACCAGAGTGAATACCATGACAAAGCATATTATCAACGATACACACTTTATATCATTACGTTTTGTATTCATATTCATTAACCTCCTTATCTGATATTCTCTTATCACATATTCCGTATGATATCGCTCACGCGTTCAACTTCACTGATAAATTCTCTGGATGAGATCCTCAGGGCCCCATGTCCCATGGAGACGATCTGCTCCAGATTGTCTGAAGTCACGACCATTATCCTGTCTCTTCCTTCTGCCTTCTTCTGCTTAAGGCGCTTCATCAGATTGAGCGTCTCGCGCTCTATATACGCGTCTGCAGTCTCGTGCTCCCTTGTGTATACTACCCTTATGCCGTGGATATCCAGCGACGATCCCGCGCCTTCTGTCACCTTGTACGCGTCGAACACAAGCACTGTGTGATATCCCATGAACCCGGCGTAATTGCATATTATGTCCGTAAGCTGGTCCCTTGCTGAGCCGAAATCCACTTCAGACAGCTCTTTCAGCTCCGGCCATGCATGTATTAGATTATATCCGTCTACAAAAAGATATGTCTCAGTGTCTGGAGTCTCTGTTTTTTCTTTCTTCGCCGCAGGCTTTGATGCCGCCTGAGCGTCATCCGACGCCGCCCAGTCTTCATATTCTGTATTCCCGCGGACAGACGGCTTTTTTACAGGACCGTACGTCCGCTCGAAGATCGCCTGCAGCTCTTTATCTGTCGCCAGCGCTTTTCTGTATCTTTTTCTTCTTTCCTCTATGAGAGCATCATTCGCGAGCATCTCGTCTAACGCTCCGTCCCCGGCGGCTGCTCCGCGTTTCTTCCTGGCTTCAAGGACAGATGCGACATGCATGCTGCCAAACACTTCGTTCCATTTGACAATGTCCCCTGATCCGTGCGAGCAGAACACGGAGTCCGCAGGATCCGTCAGGTCGCGCTCAGGATCATATCCTGACGACCGTATCACATCATCCGCGTCATGGCAGACGTCATATCCTGTCATTACAGCAGAGAAGACCGCGCGCCCGTGAGTGATGCCGGCAAGCCTTGCCTGATAGTTCTGCATCAAAGCAGCCGGTGCTTTCCCCTCAAGTATGACGTTCCCGCTGCCGGCGCCGGCTTCTTCAGGGCTCCTGAAGCTTCCGCCCATGTTCTGTACATCCGTCATGATGAGTCCCACGTCCTGCTGCGGCGCTTCGATTGTGAAATCCAGCCACGGCTCAAGAAGGACAGCGTCTCCGGTATCTCTCGCCTGCATGAGGCCCTGCCTGAGTGCACGGAAAGTCGCTTCTCTGAAGTCTCCTCCCTCTGTATGCTTCTTATGCGATCTTCCTGCGGCAAGGCATATATCCACATCTGTAAGCACGGAATCTGTTAGCGGGCCTCTCAGGTCACGTTCCATAAGATGCGACATGATAAGGTTCTGCCAATTAACGTCCAGAGTCTCGAGCGGGCATTCAGTCCTGATGGTGATGCCGCTCCCGCGCTCCGCCGGCGTTATGATGAGATGCACCTCCGCATAATGCCTGAGAGGCTCGAAATGGCCTACTCCCTCCACCTGCCTCTTTATCGTTTCTTTGTAGATTATCCTGTTTTCACCGAACCCGCATCCGAGGCCGAACCTGTCTTCTATGACCCGCTTTAACACTTCGAGCTGGACCGAGCCCATTATCCTCACGACTATCGTGCTGTTCCCCTGCTCCCATGAGACCGACAGCTTCGGATCCTCTTCAGAAAGCTCCTGCATAGCCTTTAGAAGCTCATGTGTCTTTGACGGATCTGAAGGTATAACGTTATATGTCATATACGGCTGAAGCTCTTCCTCTTCCGAAGGCTTCTCATCCCCCAGTGAGTCTCCCGGCACTGCGCCTGTAATACCGGTAACAGCCGCTATCTGCCCGGGCTCTGCAGAGTCTCCCTGCCTGTACTTCTCGCCGGAATAGAAGCGTATCTCCTGCAGCTTCTCCTCATTGCTGCCGCCGCCCCTGTGATTTATCCGGACTACGGATCTCGGAGACATGACTCCCTTCGTTATTTTCATGTAAGTCAGCCGCTCCTGTCCGTCATATGATATCTTGAAGATCTTTCCTGATACTTCTTTCGCTCCCAGGTTGTTTATAACAGGGTATGACGACATATATTCCGCCAGGCCATGGAGAAACTCATCTATTCCCTCCATCTTCAGCGCCGACCCGTAATAGACCGGGAATATGTTTCTGTCCTTTATATCTTCCGCGATAATGGAAATCAGCTTAATATCATCTTCTCCCGCGTCTGACAGAATGCACTCACAGGCTTTTTCGCTTACAAGCGATACGTCATCATGGAACTTCTCCCTGTCATTCTCAGAAAAGTCCACACACTTTTCAGAAAGCCTATCTTTCAGGATATCCTGGATCTCTTCTTTTTTTCTGACAGAAAGGTCCATTTTATTCACGAAAATAAAGGCCGGCACACCGTTCTTCCTGAGAAGCTTCCACAGCGTCTCCGTATGCGGCCTTATCCCGTCGTTCGCGCTTATGATCAGGACCGCATAATCGAGTACTGAAAGAGTCCTCTCCATCTCAGCGGCAAAGTCGACATGTCCCGGGGTGTCGAGTATCGCACAGCTCACATCATCCCATTCACACAAAGCCTGCTTTGAGAAGATGGTTATCCCGCGCTCTCTTTCTATGCTGTCGGTATCAAGATACGCGTCGCCGTGATCCACTCTGCCTGCAGCCCTTATCGTTCCTGTCTTGTAAAGGATCGCTTCCGTCAGCGTGGTCTTACCCGAATCCACCGGCGCAAGCATCCCGATCGTAACTCGTTTCATGCCTACAGTATACCATAGCCTTATCAGGTGTTATAATATAATATCATACATATTGAGATATAAAGGATCGGCAGGACCGATAAGGAAAAGATAAAATGCTGGACGTATGTCTCGCCGGCACCGCCGGCATGGTCCCGCTTCCGAAGCGGTGGCTCACAACTCTATACTGCTCATGCGAAGGGACGAGCATGCTCATCGACTGCGGCGAGGGAACACAGATAGCTCTCGCCGAAGCCGGCCTTAAGCTGAGGCCTATCGACGTTATCTGCCTGACTCATTTCCACGCCGACCACTGCGCCGGACTCCCGGGGCTCCTTCTTTCGATGGGAAACACTGGACGGACTGATCCCCTGACCATAATAGGCCCTACAGGGCTCAAAACGATACTTCAGGGCCTCCTTCAGATAGCAGGCGGCATTCCATACGACATAGGCATAGTCGAGATAGATCCGGACGGAAATGAGATCCGGAACGGCTTTGTAAAATGCGGAAGGATGATCATCAAGGCATTCAAGGCCGATCATGTGATACCGTGCCTCGGATACACAGTGGAGATAAACAGGAGCGGCAGGTTCCTGCCCGAAAAGGCCGAGGCGCTCGGTATACCTAAGACTCTCTGGTCGAAGCTCCAGAATGGCGAAGCTGTTACATCTGACGGTACAACATTCATGCCGTCATCTGTACTCGGGCCAGAGCGGAGAGGCATCAAAGTCCTGTACTCCACTGACTCGCGTCCCGTAGACGCCATGGCTGAACTCGGCAAAGGCGCTGACCTGATGGTGCTTGAAGGGAATTACGAATCTGACGAAAAGCTGGACAAAGCTAAAGAATGGGGCCACATGACGTTCCCGGAAGCTGCCGGGATCGCGGCGAAGGCACAGCCTGACGAGCTCTGGCTCACTCATTTCAGTCAGTCCATAGAAGATCCCGGGGCTTTTACGGACAACGCAAAGGCCATCTTCCCGAACACTGTGGTCGGTTACGATGGCCTAAAAAAAACAATAGATTTTAAAGACCGGGACTGATGCCCTGGCCTTTTTTATGCTAGTCTTCGATCTTCTTGAACTGTCCCTTAGGTGAAGCGCATACAGGGCACGCATATGAAGCAGGAAGATCCTCCCACTTTGTCCCTGCAGGGATCCCGTTATCAGTGTCGCCCTTCGCCTCGTCATATACATAACCGCACATCATGCATTTATACTTTGCCATCTCATACCTCCTGTAAAACTCTGATCATTAACATCTATCTGATCACATGACCCTTCCGAAAGCGTCATAGTGTCCCGATACTATCTCGTCCTCATCGGCGTCCATGAATATAACTATCATCTTGATCCCGCCGATGCCTGTCTGCTCCTCCATCGTCTTCACGATACCGGAATACGACTCACTCTGTTCTTCAAGGAATCCCTCGAGGTCAGGCTTGAGCGCGGCCTTGGTGTCCTCGTCGTCCACGTCTTCCATGACAAAATCAAAGAACATCGTGTTTCCCGTTACCGTTATGTCTGTCCTGACTCCGTCTGCCGAGAAGCTGTCTTTCACCGCGTCAAGGCTCTCTTCCTCCTCAGGATGCCGGCCAAGATATGTCTCAAGATCATCCGCAGGCTCTTCTTCTTCAGGCTCTGCCTCAGGAGTCTCTTCCGCCTCTTCTTCTGAAGGCTCGTCTCCGACGCTGTCGTCCTCCTCTTCCTCGTCTTCTTCAGGAAGCTCCGGCTCTTCTGCTCCGCCTGCGCTCTTTTTGAAATATGTATACGCCGCGAGAGCAGCGGTACCTGTGAAAAGCACTGCAGATGCAAGCATTGCCGAGACTATGTTCTTCTTGTTCATCTGAATCCCTCCATAAAACACTACTCAAGATCCACGCTGTAGATCTCAGCATCGTCGCCGTTCAATACGATCAGCCTGAGGCCGACGTCGTCGATTCCCGATCCCTTTTCGATATCAGAGATAGCGTCGTTGAACGTCGACTTGTATTCGTCCACTTTATCTTCCATCGCTTCTCTCATGGCGTCGAAATATGACTCGTCGTAAGTCTCTTTGAACTTCATCGTAAAGATCAGGTCGTTCCCCTTGACCTCAACATTTCCGTCAAGCATGTCATTCGACATAGACTCTCCTATATCATCAAGCTCTTCCTTAGCGTCCTCTGTCTGCTCGACATACTCCTCCAGAGTCTCCGGCTTCTTTTCCTTAGCCTTGCATGAAGTAAACGCAAGCGCCGAAGTAACAGCCATCAGTGCGATAAGGACAACTGAAATGATCTTCCTGCTTTTCATTCTTCCATCCTCCTTAAAAAGAATACAGTAAACAATAATTACCTACCAGTTAACACAAATGTCAAGCTGCTTCCTGTTTCTCTTGGCGAATCCGCCGGTATCGACTACGATGCCAGGCCCTACAGAAGTCATGATGAGTGATCCTCTAGGCCTCAGTCCGAGGTTTGCAGCCACCATTACAAGCCCTCCGAGCGTCTTGACTCCATCCGCGCGTACCGCGTACGGATACTCAGCCTCAGAGAATCCCATTCTCCTCATTACACTGATGCATACGCTCATATTCAGGTTGTAATATGTTTCTTTACCTGAAGGCCCCATGATGGATCCCGCGGATCTTGAGATCCTGCGTCCGTTCCAGCCGGTGTTTCCTCCGGTCTTCGCTGTATTCTGCCACGCGATCCTCATGAAGCGCTTTTCTCTCTGCTCACGCCTTGCCTGTTCAATGCGCTCCTTGCGTTCCTTCGCTTTCTTTGCTGCCTTCTTGAGCCTCTTGTCTTCCTGGTTTCTTTCGTATTCATTCACTGTCTGTCTGGCCATCACTATACCCGGAGTCCCGGCGTCTTCAGTAACGCCGACCAGCTCCACGGCTTCACGTGTCGACAGATCTTCAAGCTTTTCATCCGCCGCCTCCTCTTCCTCAAGATCAGCAGCATATACCTTAAATGAGAATACAGAAAGAGCGACCAGAATGTACGTCATCGCAACGATGAGCGAAAGCAGTCTGTTCACTGTCCTGTTTCTGAACATGATCAGTCCTCCGTTGACTGATCCCATTTCCCCTTTATATGTAATTATACCTTAAAAGAAAAGTTATGCAACAAACTTCTTAAGAACTTCTTAAGATTTTCACAAAAAAAGAGCACAGGTATGCTTCTTCATGCCTGTGCTCCTGCATAATCTGGTTATTCCACTGTTACCTTTATGTAGCAGCAGTCCCGATCGACCAGTCTTACAGAGGCGACAGGCGCTATCTGACAGCGCCTGTCTTGAATATTATCTTGCTCTCGCCGGCGATCTTACCTGTCGTACCATCCATGAAGTGATGCCCCTTTGAAGCTTCTGACAACGCGCTGAATCTCCCCAGCATGTCATCTAGCTCATCAGTGTCAAGCGAGCTCACCAGCTTTTTTATACCTTCATTATCGAACTTTCTGATACCTTTTGCAAGAGTCCCCGCGCCTTCTGACAGCTGAGCCATGCCGCTGTTCAGCTTTGCCGAGCCTTTACTGAGAGACGACGCGCCTTTGCTGAGCTTCAATGTACCCTTGCTGAGTGACCTGGCTCCGCTGTTTACCTGTGACGCTCCGCCGCTCACCTGCGAAGCTCCGCTGTTGAGGC
This sequence comes from Anaerovoracaceae bacterium, assembly GCA_045604065.1. GTDB lineage: Bacteria > Bacillota > Clostridia > Peptostreptococcales > Anaerovoracaceae > Aminicella. The sequence goes on along the minus strand of JAZUNH010000011.1, from coordinate 25,294 downwards.
TGTCTATGCCCTTAGAAAGATCAGGAAGCGTTCCGGCGAGCTGCGTAAGACCAGAGTTGAGTCCTTCCGCTCCTTCTGCCACCTGCCCTGCTCCTTCGTCGAGCGCCTGAAGGCTCGTGTAGAACGCAGCGCTTCCTTCCGCGCAAGAATCAACTCCGGCGGTATATGAGCTAACGCTCGAGACGTACTGCTCTACTCCGTCGAGCTTGGACTTAATCTCACCCGTCCCTGGTATACCGCTTAATACAGACTTGTAGTTTGAAGGCGTAAGCTTTATGTCCTTCACCTCTTCGGGATCTTTCCCCGACGCTATAAGAGCCTGCTGAAGCTGAGCCGTAGCTCCCTCGAACACCGAGTCCTCTATCATGGCGGTCCCTGCCTTTAAAGCCTCACTGTTTCCGCTGATCGCAGAAAGGCCGTCCGAAAGATCTTTCGCACCGCCTACCGCTTTCTCAGTCCCTGTCTTGAGGCCTTCCGCGCCTTCAGTAAGCGCTTCAGCTCCTCCCGCGAGCTGGCTTATGCCCTCAGCGAGAGAGCCGCTGTTCTCTTTGAGCTTTGAAGTGCCGTCCGCAAGCTGAGACGCGCCCTTTGCCAGTGAATCAGTACCGTCCGCGAGCTTACTGCTTCCCTTATCCAGCTTCTTCGCGCCGCCTGCCAGCTCATCAGCACCGTCAGCAAGCTTTCCTGCTCCGTCCGCGAGCTTGTCAGCTCCTCCCGCGAGCTCCCTGCTTCCCGATACCAGCTTTGACGAAGCCGAGCTAAGCTTTCCGAAAGCAGACTCCAGCTCATCCAGCTTATCCGAAGCATCTTCTGTAGATATGTCCACGTCGTCCAGAAGACCCGTGAGAGCGACAGTATATGTCCCGTCGATCTCGAATTTATCTGTAACTGCCTTGATTACTACAGATTCAGGAATGTCGATCACGTCCTTTTTAAGACCTAAGTTCTCTTTCATCCCCGGGAGCGCTATGCCGAGACATACGCTGTTTCCGTCCTCGCTCAGTACCTTTCCGCTGTTAACCTCGATATTGCTGAAGTGCTCCTCGTCGAGGACCACTCCGCTCGCCATCACGTACGGATGCACCATCTCATATGAGTTTCCGTTAGCTGACACTCTGTCGCGCGCGGTAACGTAGTAGTCAAAGCGGATCTCCACTTCTCCGCTCTTCCCAGCGATTTCAGACGCGCTCATCTGCTCGCCGTCCAGGCTGTATGTGACTTCGCATGACACAGGTATTATACCGTCTGAAGAGCCGGTGTACTTGATGTCCTTTCCTCCGGCCTGCCATGTGAGCTCATCTCCTTCCTGAGTGAACTCCTCGTCTCCTGACGTGTTCTTTATGTCAGTCAGCTCTGAGTGATCCTTTATGGTATCCTTTCCGTCCGGGTTCCTCAGCCATTCACTGACAAGAGTCTCTTTCTCGTTCCCGTCGGCGTCCATTATCATGTATACAGTCTCGCTCTTGCTCAACCCCTTGGTGCCTTTTGACATATTTGAAAGATCAGGAAAAGCAGCATTCACCTGCTCCTCTGTCTTCTTTGCCGTCTCATCCGCATATGAGACGCTCCTTCCGCTCCGCCCTGTTCCGGGCGTAAGCACTCCTGCCAGGATGAGCGCTCCGCATAAGGCGACCGCCGCGCCTTTCCTGAGCCTGCTCTCGATCTTGCCGTTAAACTTCATATTGAACACCTCCGCTGTTTTCTATATCTCTTAATCCGCTTGTTGTCTTCACTATCAGTTTATCGAACAGCATCAGTACTGAAGGCAGTACCAGGATGACTGTTATCATGCTTATCACCGCGCCTCTTGCCATCATGTTGCAGAGCGTGCTGATCAGGCCTACGTCAGAATACCAGCCGACTCCGAATGTAGCGCAGAAGAATCCGAACGCGCTAACGATTATCGACGGTATCGACGTCGCGACCGCGATCTCTACCGCGTCCCTCTTATCCTTTCCCGACATCCTCTCAGTCTTGTACCTCGTCGACATGAGTATCGCGTAATCCACGGTCGATCCGAGCTGTATCGTGCTTATGCATACAGGCACGATGAACGGGAGAACGAGTCCAGTGTATCCCGGTATACCGAGGTTCACATAGATAGCGAACTCAATCACCGCTACGAGAAGAAGCGGCAGGATCCACGACTTTAAGACAAAGAAGATGATCAGGAACACGGCTCCGATCGAGATCAGGTTTACCACGTTGAAGTCGCGGCTCGTAAGCTCGATCAGGTCCTTAGTAGCAGGTCCTTCGCCGATCACTGACGCGTTTTTATCATATTTATGTATCACTGTGTTGATCCTGTCTATCTGATCGTTGCATTCGTCAGTAGACACCTTGTATTCAGAGTTGACAAGGATCAGCTGATGATCTTTTGAGATCAGAGCTTCCGTGATCCTTTCAGGAAGCATCTCCCTCGGTACAGACGGATCCAGAAGCGCGTCGATCCCGAGCACGTTCTTTATCCCGTCTATCTCTCCTACCTCTTTGCACATGTCATGGCCGTCCTTCTGGCTCATGCCGCTGTCCATTATTATCATGTGCGTGCAGCCGATGCCGAAGTCCTCCTCAAGCTTCTCGTTCGCCTTGAGTACCGGCGCCTTTTCCTCAGGAATGCCGTTAGGTCCTCTGAACATCGCGCTGAAGTCATAGCTGATCGCCGCATGCTGATACCCGTATACAGCAGGAAATATCATGAGTACAAATACTGCCGCTATGACCGCAGGATGAGACGTAAGAAGCTTCGCCGTTTTGTTCATGTCAGGGATGAGCGGCTTATGCCTCGTCTTCATAAGGACTCTGTCAAAGAGAAGTATGAGCGAAGGAAGAAGCGTAACGCTTGCTATCACTCCGATCACGCATCCCTTAGCCATTACTATGCCGAGGTTCATCCCTATCCTGTATGTCATGAAGCAAAGCGCGAGGAATCCCGCTACTGTCGTTATCGAGCTTCCCGTGACAGACACAAGAGTATTATTGATGGCGTCTGCCATTGCCTTCTTCTTATCTGGCTCATGCTTAAGGTTCTCAATGTAGCTGTTCCACAGGAATATGGAGTAGTCCATCGTGACTCCGAGCTGGAGCACCGCCGCTATCGCCTTGGTTATGTACGCGATCTCGCCAAGCATGAAGTTGGACCCCATGTTGTACAGGATCGCGAAACCGATGCTTGTAAGGAAGATGAACGGCACCACATACGAGTCCAGCATGAGCATCATTGCGATAACAGAAAGGATGACCGCAATAACGATGTACTTAGGCTCCTCGTTCTCAGCTACGTTCTTCAGGTCGACTACGAGCGCCGTGAGCCCCGAGACATAGCAGTCCTTCGTCACTATCTTCCTTATCTCCGTCACAGCGTTTATCGACCCCTCATCAGATGTGGAAGTGTCGAAAAATACAGCTATCATCGTCGCGTCGTCAGATGACAGCTGCTCTTTCAGCTCGTCCGGATACAGTTCCCGTGGTACGGATGGATCGACTATGTCGTCGAAATCCACCACCGTCTCGACATGATCCACTTTCTTTATCTTCTGAGTCATGCCGTCGACTTCCTCGGGCTTCATGTCTTCTACTACAATGAGCGTGAACCCGCCTTTATCGAAATCCTCCATCAGTATGTTCTGCCCTTTCATAGTCTCCATGCTGTCAGGAAGATACGTAAGCATGTCGTAATTCACTCTCATGCTTAAGAATCCTATGACAGCGGGAATGAGCAGCGCCAGGCATATGATGAGGATGATATTTCTTGATTTTACAACAGCCGCTCCGAAATCAGGTCTGTCTTGCGGCTTGTGATGTCCCATTATATCTGTCCTCCCCTGCTATATTCAAAAAGTGACCTTTCGTCACAATTCTTTATACCACATTTTTGACCAATAGTCAATATTAAGCCAAAAAAAACTGCAGTAAATGCTATGCATAAACTGCAGTAAAAAAAAGTGTTTCTCAATTCAGCCTTTACGTACCCTACTCCGATACAACCTGGTCCTCCGCCATGAGCTTTATGACGTTGTAAAGATACGGCTTATATTCCTCTATCGTGACAGGCTGGCTGTCTACGACGACACTGTAGCATGTCGAGCTTATCAGTTCAATCAGCGTATATACGAACAGGCGCTGATCCTTGAGGACCACCTTCCTCTTTTTGATAAGCCCTCTGATGAACTCCTCAAGATCCATGATGCCTGCCGAGCTCGCGTCGTTTTCGTTCTTCTCCGCAAGAAGCCCGGATCCGAGCGACTTGTTGATGAACTTGAACAGCTCTTTGTTCTCTGTCAGATAATCGATGATATAGTCCGTTATCGTTATGAGCCTCTCATAGAAACTCATGCCCGTCTTCTCAAGATCTGTATTATCTATCGCAGCCTGAAGGAGCTGTCCGGATCTCTGCACGATAACGGAATCACGCACGTCTTCCTTGTCTCTGAAGTACAGGTAGAACGTACCCTTACCGAGCCCCGCGCGCTTGGCTATCTGTGCTATCGTCGTCTTGTGGAAGCCGACTTCTGTGAAAAGCTCATACGCGCTGTTCATCAGAAGCATGCGGCTCCTTTCCTTTTTAAGATCCTGTCTCATCAATTCTCCTTATGCCAGTGTCGCCACGATTATCGCCTTGATGCTGTGCATTCTGTTCTCCGCCTCGTCAAACACCTTCGAATGCTCCGAGCGGAACACTTCATCCGTGACCTCTCTGATATCGTAGCCAAGCTCCTTCTGCTCACCAGCGAGCCTCGTGTTGAAGTCGTGGAAAGAAGGCAGGCAATGAAGGAAGATCACGTCCTTGTTGCCCGTACTCTCGAGCATCTCCATGGTCACTCTGTATGGAGTCAGAAGCTTTACTCTCTCAGGGATCTGGTCTTCCTCCCCCATTGACGCCCAGATATCCGTATACAGGACGTCTGCGCCTTTCAGGGAAGCCGGATCAGAGCTTATCTCTATCACTGCTCCCGTCTCCTGAGCTACTTTGCCTACTCTGTCGAGCACGTCTCTGTCGATTTCATCAGCAAGCTCTTTCGGGCCGTACGCGACGAAATGCATGCCCATCTTGGCGCATCCGTACATCCAGGCATATGCCATGTTGTTTCTGACGTCTCCGCAGAAGACGACTTTCACGTCCTCAAGAGGCTTGTCCACATGTTCCTCTATCGTCATCATGTCCGCTATGATCTGCGTCGGATGATCGACGTCGGTGAGACCGTTGTACACCGGGACTCCCGAATATCTCGCGAGGTCCTCGACCACTTTCTGGTCAAAGCCTCTGTATTCTATCCCGTCGAATATCCTGCCAAGTACTTTAGCGGAATCCTCTATCGATTCCTTCTTCCCCACCTGTGAATCATGCGGCCCGAGGAACACGGCGTTTCCGCCCTCGTCGTTCATCGCGACCTCAAACGAGGACCTCGTCCTTGTGGATGTCTTCTCGAACATCAGGCAGAGTGTCTTCCCCTCGAGAAGATGGCCGATCTCCCCTCTCTTCTTCTTGGCCTTCAGCTCGTGAGACAAATCGATGAGATACCGTATCTCCTCAGGAGTGAAATCCATGAGAGTGAGGAAGCTCCTGCCCTTAAGGTTAACTGTCATCTGCTTCTCCTTTAATCGTCAAGCATTATGGCGCCCTGCGCTGACGGGGCTACCATCTTTGAATATCTGTAGAGCCATCCTGACTTCACGTTAGGCTCATGAGGCACGTAGTTCTTTCTGCGCTCTTCGAGCTCTTCGTCAGATACCTTAACATTGATGGAATGCTCAGGTATGTTGATCTCGATGATATCGCCTTCCTCGATAAGGCCGATGTTTCCGCCCATAGCCGCCTCAGGACATACATGTCCGATGGAAGCTCCTCTTGAAGCTCCGCTGAACCGTCCGTCAGTGATGAGAGCGACCGTCTTGTCGAGCTTCATTCCCGCAAGTGCGCTCGTAGGATTCAGCATCTCTCTCATTCCAGGACCGCCCTTAGGTCCCTCATATCTGATGACAACGACGTCTCCGTCCACTATCTTACCTGCATAGATGTCCTTGATGGCATCGTCTTCTGAGTCATATACCCTTGCAGGTCCTGTATGGACAAGCATCTCAGGCGCGACAGCGCTTCTCTTAACCACGCAGCCATCTTTCGCGATGTTGCCCCAGAGGATCGCGAGGCCGCCGGTCTTGCTGTACGGTTCCTCGACAGGCCTGATCTCATCTGTCTTACGTTTTGCGTTTGCGATGTTCTCACCTACTGTCTTTCCTGTTACTGTCAGGAGGGACGTATCGATCACACCGATCTTGTTCAGCTCTGCAAGCACTGCCTGTACTCCGCCGGCGTTATCCAGGTCGTGCATGTGCGTAGGTCCCGCAGGGGCGAGGTGGCAGAGGTTAGGAGTCTTTTCAGATAGCTCGTTGAATGTATCGAGCGTTACCGTAGCTCCTGCTTCCTTCGCGATCGCGAGGAGATGAAGCACTGTATTTGTGGAACATCCGAGAGCCATGTCGCACGCGAGAGCGTTCCTTAAGGACTTTTCGTTTACGATCTGTCTCGCCGTTATGTTTTTCTCTACCATGTCCATGATGGCCATTCCGGCGTGCTTTGCAAGCATGATCCTTCTGCTGTGTACAGCAGGGATCGTCCCGTTTCCAGGAAGCGCGATGCCTACCGCTTCGCACAGGCAGTTCATGCTGTTGGCTGTGTACATTCCGGAACATGAGCCGCAGCCAGGGCATACGTTCTGCTCGAACTCAAGCAGCTGTTCGTCGTCGATGATGCCGGCTTTTCTAGCGCCGACAGCCTCGAACATCTTAGACAGAGACGTCTCTACCCCTCCGACAAGTCCCGACATCATAGGGCCGCCTGAACATACCACTGTAGGAAGGTCTATCCTGCATGCTCCCATCAGCATACCCGGTACGATCTTGTCGCAGTTAGGGATCAGCACGAGTCCGTCGAACTGATGCGCGAGAGCGAGTGTCTCGACGCTGTCAGCAATAAGCTCACGTGATGGAAGAGAGTACTTCATTCCGACATGACCCATCGCGATACCGTCGCAGACTCCGATAGCGGGGACCATGATCGGGGTGCCTCCGGCCATCCTTACGCCTGCCTTTACTGCTTCCGCTATCTTGTCCAGATGCATGTGGCCCGGAATGATCTCGCTGTGAGCTGATACAACTCCTATGAGAGGTCTCTCGAGCTCTTCCTTTGTATATCCCATCGCGTAGAAGAGGCTCCTCATAGGGGCCCTCTCCACTCCTTTTGTTACATTATCACTTCTTCTTGACATATTGATTCCTCTCTGTAAATGAGATTTAAGCTGCGCATGGGACGTGGCCCCGCGCAGCTTATTCATATTCTCTATATCCTGATCCTTCTCATGTGCCTGCTAGTCATTCAGCCAGCTCATCATCTTACGGAGCTCTGCGCCTACAGCGTTAACAGGATGCTCAGCCTGAACCTTTCTCATCGTGAGGAAGTTGGCCTTTCCGCCTGCGTTCATCTCCTGGATGAATGTTGAAGCGAACTTACCGCTCTGAATGTCAGCAAGGATCTTCTTCATTCCTTCTCTTGACTCCTTGGTGATTACCTTAGGTCCTGATACATAATCGCCGTACTCAGCTGTGTTGGAGATGGAGTATCTCATCATGCCGAATCCCTTTGCGTAGATCAGGTCGATGATCATCTTCATCTCGTGGATGCACTCGAAGTACGCCATCTCAGGTGCGTATCCGGCGTCTACCAGTGTCTCCCAGCCAGCCTTCATCAGCTCGCAGACACCGCCGCACAGAACTGCCTGCTCACCGAACAGGTCTGTCTCTGTCTCTTCTCTGAATGTTGTCTCCAGGATACCGGAACGTCCTGCTCCGATTCCTGCAGCATATGCGAGAGCGAGCTCTTTGGCTTTTCCGCTTGGGTTCTGTTCTACAGCGATCAGGCAAGGAACTCCTGAGCCCTGTGTGTACTGCTCTCTTACGATATGACCAGGTCCCTTAGGAGCGATCATGATGACGTCTACTCCTTCAGGTGCGATGATCTGCTGGAAGTGAATGTTGAATCCATGAGCGAAAGCAAGAGCGTTGCCCTCATGCATATGCATCGCTACATGCTCTCTGTAGATCTTTGACTGAAGCTCGTCCGGAGCAAGCATCATTACGATGTCACCTGCCTCAGCAGCGTCGTCGATGTCCATTACCTCAAGTCCGAAGTCCTTAGCCTTCTGCTCGTGCTGTGAACCAGGTCTCAGACCTACTACTACATGAGCTCCGCTCTCTGTGAGGTTCATAGCATGGGCGTGGCCCTGGCTTCCGAATCCGATGATGGCGATCGTCTTGCCGTCCAGCATATGAAGGTCGCAATCCTGATCATAATACTTGTTAATCATTGTTTGTTTCTCCTTTACTTATATAAATAAATGTAATAGATGAACATATATCAGGCACATTTTATGCACCTTTAAATATCATAAACTAAATCGATAACGCCCGCAATGATTTTCTATCTAGGCTTCTCTGTCTCGATACCCGCGATACCTGTCCTGCAGACTTCCACGATCTCATAGCAGCTCATGATGTCAAGGAAGCCGTCGATCTTCTCCGGCGTACCGGTGACATTGATGATCATGCTTTCCCTGGACAGATCCTCGATCTTCGCGTGATATACGTTGCAGATCTCCAGGATGTGAGTCCTGTCTTCCTTCGTAGCCTTGAGCTTCATCAGAAGGAGCTCGCGGTACATGCCGTTCTCACTGTTCATGAGATATACGCTCTTTACCACTTCGAGCTTCTCTGTCTGGGTGATGATCTGCTGCATCGACTGCTCAGTAGCGCTGAAAGCGATCGTGATCCTTGAGATCGTCGGATCGTTGGTCGCTGACACTGTAAGTGAGTCGATGTTGAATCCGCGTCTTCCGAACATCATTACGACTCTTGTAAGTACGTTCGCCTCATTTTTAACGAGAACGCTTACGATCTTTTTCTTTAACGGTTTATACATCCTTCACGTCCTCCTTCCTAATTAATGATAGCATCGTCTACGGTCTTGCCGGCAGGTATGAACGGAAGAACTCTCTCTTCCCTGTCGATCATGCAGTCGATCCATACTGGGCACCTGTCCTCGCGCGCCTTTGTCAGAGCTTCCTTTAGCTCCTCAAGGTTCGTCACTCTGTAGCCCTTGCCTCCGAACCCTTCGATGACCTTTACATAGTCAGTCTTTCTCTCGAGGATCGTGTTGGAATATCTCCCTCCGTAGAGAAGCGTCTGCCACTGATATACCATTCCGAGCACCTGGTTGTCCATGATGACGGTAATGATCGGGAGACCGTTCTTGACGGCCGTGCACGCTTCAGTCATGTTCATATGGAATGAGCCGTCTCCGGTAACATGGATGACCTGCTTGTCAGGATACGCCATCTGAGCCCCTATCGCGGCTCCGTATCCGAATCCCATAGTTCCGAGCCCGCCGCTCGTAAGGAAGTGTCTCGGCATTGTGTGCCTGATGTACTGCGCCGACCACATCTGATGCTGGCCTACGTCAGTGACATAGAACGAGTCTTCAGGCACAGCGTCGCATACGGCGCCCAGTATCTCTGAAGGATGAAGGTTATCAGGCTTTGCCTTTACGATCATCTCCTCCTTCTTCCACTCACTGCACTGATCGATCCATTTCTGGCGATCAGCTTCCTCGACCTCAAGCAGCGCCTTTGACACGAAGTCCTTGACGTCGCCTACGCAGCTCATATCCACTGCCACGTTCTTTCCGATCTCGGAAATATCGATATCTATCTGTATCTTCTTAGCCTTTCTGCCCCACTTCTTCGTGTCCTGGGCGACTCTGTCGCTGAACCTCGCTCCGAGAGCGATTATGAGGTCAGCCTGGTTGATCGCTTTGTTCGCGGCGATCGCTCCGTGCATTCCGACAAGGCCAAGGTTCTTATCGTCGTCATATCTCATGATCCCTGTGGCCATAAGAGTATGCACCGCAGGAATGTCGGCTTTGTCCATCAGCTCCTGGATCTCGTCCCACGCTTCGGACGCCATTGCGCCTCCGCCAATGTAGAGCACAGGCCTTTCGGCCTTGTTCACATACTTGACGAACTCATATACGCTCCCGTCGTCTATCACAGGAAGCGGAGTCACTGGATACGGATCCTTATTCTCGAACTTTATCTTCGCCGCCGTTACATCCTTTGTTATATCTACAAGTACAGGACCCTTTCTCCCGCTGTTTGCGATCCTGAACGCCTCCCTCAGGCAGTGCTCAAGATCCTCGATTCTGTTAACGAAGAAATTGTGCTTGGTGATCGGCATAGTCACGCCCGTGATGCAGACCTCCTGGAACGCGTCCCTTCCGATAAGGTTGTCAGGCACGTTCGCGGTGATCGCTACGATAGGGATGCTGTCCATGTAGGCCGTAGCTATACCTGTAACAAGGTTTGTAGCTCCCGGTCCGCTCGTTGAGAACACCACTCCTGTCTTGCCGGTCGCCCTGGCGTATCCGTCCGCCGCATGAGCAGCGTGCTGCTCGTGTGACGTAAGCACGTGATGGATCCTGTCGCTGTATTTGTACAGCTCATCGTAGATATTCAGAGCCGTACCGCCCGGATAGCCGAAAACGGTATCAACGCCATGATCCAGCAGGACTTCAAGCACTATCTGTGATCCTGTCAGTTCCATATTTTCTCTCCTCTCGATAATTATGTGTATAATAAATTAATTATATTTATTTTTTCTCACGATGTCAACTAATGCCGATACATAAATTGTACATTTTAACAAAATATTTCACGTTTTTTTGTGCCCAGAACAAATTCATCACCATGCCGCAAAAGTATCGAAACCGGGTGTTTCCCACTTGCTTTTACAGCCCGTTTTTTATATCATATTAAAGGGTATGAAAACAACAGAATACGGGGGCAGGATCGATACTTTGAATGTGCTGAAAGCAATAATAAAGAATACGTCCCGGCAGGTGCTGGGATTTCTTAGAGGCAGCGGACGCGAGGTCAGAAGACGAATGATCGCATCCGCCGTTTCTATTATTTTTGCTGTTTTATTCTGCTTCAACCTTTTTAGCTTCAACTTCGACGCGTCATATTCCGGCAACAGGATAGAAGAAGACCGCAAGGCCGTGGACAGCTATGACTACGGTGAGATCCAGGATATCGAGAAGAAGATCAAGAAGCTCGAGGAAAAAGGCTCGGGCAGTCTCAACGTCAAGGCGCAGTCCAACGTCTACTATCTGAAGAAGTTCAGGGACAGCGTCATACTCGGCGACTCGATAACGGAGGGCCTCAACGTATACGGCTTCCTGCCGGACGACATAGTGTTCTGCGCGATAGGAGCATCGCTCGAGGGAAGCGGAGACCTCTTCAAGAAGGCCGGCAAGATGCTTCCCGAGAACGCGTTCTTCACCTTCGGGATGAACGACCTCATCAGATACCGTGGCAAGGCCAAGCCGTTCATAAAAGAATATAAAAAGCACCTGAAAAGCTTTGCCAAGAGATCTCCTGACACGCTGATCTACATAAACAGCATTACGATACCGAGCAAAGACGCTCAGAAGAGCCAGCCTTCGCTCAAGCACTATAAAGAATACAACAAGGCGCTGGAAAAGCTCTGTGATGAGGAAGGCTATACGTTCATAGACAACACATACATCCTCAAGACGAACCCTAAGCTCTACGCGCCTGACGGCATACACGTCAACATACCATATTACCCGCTCTGGATGAACGACATGATACTAGAGGCAGACCTTTAATGAAGACAGGAACACGGAACAATTCAATAACGAAAGAATTAACATCCACGATAATAAAGCTGATATTCATCGGCATTCTTGTGGTGTTCCTCGCCTCCGTCTATATCATGAACGACGCCAGGAACGTACCGATGGACAAGATCGAGAGCAGGCTCAGGCAGGAGACTGACCTGGCGGAGCTGAAGAAATGCAATACGCGCGAGCTCCTCGAGTTCATGGGCCTCGACTTCTCAGACTACGACGAGGTCCTCTACTGCAAGAGCAAAGTCGCCCTCGACGTTACCGAGCTGTGTATTATAAAAGCAAAGACAAAAAAGCAGCTCAATTCCATCCAGGACGCCGTGGAAAAGCGGGTAGAGTCACAGATAAACACGTACCGTGACTACGGTCCAAAGCAGGTAAACCAGCTTAAGAACGCTGTCATCACGAAGCGCGGCAAATATCTTTTCTACTGCGTAGCAGACGACGCGGAAAGGTATGAGGAGGTGTTCAGGCATGCTGTTTAGCAGTATCACATTCCTCTTCTACTTCCTTCCGATAGTGATCGCGGTATATTTCCTCATTCCGGAAAAGCACACAACGTTCAGGAACGCAGCACTGCTGCTCGCCAGCCTCATATTCTACAGCTGGGGTGAGCCTGTGTATGTCTTCCTGATGATCTACAGCGCGTGCTTCAACTGGTTCATGGCAAGAGAGATCCACAGAAAGAAGAAAGCCGGGAAGACCGGGAAGGCCGATATGTTATTCACCATACTTATCGATCTCCTGATCCTGAGCTTTTTCAAATATTTCGGCTTCGCCATGGACAACATAAACGGCATATTCGGGCTGAACATACATTACACGGCTCTTGCCCTTCCTATCGGGATCTCGTTCTACACATTCCAGGCGATGTCCTACATATTCGACGTATACAGGGGCAGGACGATAGCGCAGAGGTCTCTGTTCAGATTCACTCTGTATCTCTCGTTCTTCCCGCAGCTCATCGCAGGCCCGATAGTGAAATACCGCGACATATCAAGGCAGCTCACCTCGCGCAAGACGAGCATAGGCGCGTTCGGAGAAGGCGCGTCGAGATTTGTCATCGGCCTTGGGAAGAAAGTACTTCTCGCGAACAGCCTGGGCGCTCTTCACGCCTCAGTCCTTGCGCTTCCTGAAAGCAGCATATCTGTGCTTTCGTACTGGATCGGGGTGTTCGCCTTCACCATGCAGATATATTTCGACTTCAGCGGATATTCAGACATGGCGATAGGCCTCGGCAGGATGTTCGGATTCAGGTTCAACGAGAACTTCAGGCATCCGTATGTTTCGGCAAGCATAACAGAATTCTGGAGAAGATGGCATATTTCCCTCTCCACATGGTTCAGGGAATATCTATACTACCCTCTCGGCGGGAACCGAGTGGCAGTGCCGCGCCATATATTCAACCTGATAGTCGTATGGGCTCTCACAGGGCTCTGGCACGGCGCAAGCTGGACATTCGTCGTATGGGGACTGTATTACTGCCTGCTCCTCATACTTGAGAAATACGTATTCAAAAACGCCCTGGAAAAGGCTCCGGGCGCGGTAAGACATATATACACGATGCTGGCAGTCGGGATCGGTTGGGTGTTCTTCATGAGCGACAGCATAGGCGAGGCGCTCACGTATCTGAAGACCTGCTTCTTTGCCGGCGGATACCCGCTGTTCAACACGAGCACAGTATTCCTGCTGAGAACAAGCATCGTGCTCATGCTTGTATCAGCTGTATGCTCTACAGAGCTTCCGGGGCTCGGATTCGACAGGCTCCAGAAGAAATTACCGCTTGCCTGGTTCCTGATCCTCATAGGCATAGTTATATTATCGACCGCATATCTGCTGTACAGCTCATACAATCCGTTCCTGTACTTCAGATTCTAGGAGAATAGATGGCTAAAACCAATACAGACGACAAGTTAATAGAAGAGACTCAGGAAGCAAAAGAGCCTGCTGCTGAGGAGAAGCCAAAGAAGAAGGCTTCCAGAAAACGTACTTCCAGAAAGAAGGCCGAAAGCGAGGCTACTGAAGCGGCAAAGGAAGAGAAGCCGAAGAAGAAGACCACCAGAAAGCGTACTTCTAAAAAGAAGACCGCAGAAGAGAGCTCCGAGAAGCTCCAGCTTGAGCTTGATCTCAAGCCTGAAGCCGTGTCCCCTTCCGAGCCGGAGCCTGAAGCCGAAACTGCTTCTGCGCCGGAGCCTGAAACCGAGACCGTTTCTGAGCCTGCGCCTGCTGAAGAGCCGGGCGAAAAGGTCATAAGCCTTGACGACTACCAGCCTATCATCTGGGTGGACGGGAACGGATCCGGTGAGCCTGATGAAAAAGCTGAAGAAGCAGCGCCTGAAGCCGAGCCAGTATCTGAACAGGAGGAAAAGCCTGCTTATGATGCCGACGAGCTGCTCAGCGGGCGCCCTGCCCCTCACGCCGAGACTTTCGCGGCTGTGTTCCGCTTATTCGGCACGGCATTCATCGCGGTACTAATGATCGTCTTTGTTCTTAACATCATAGTGAAGGACAAGACGTATTCAGACCAGGAGAACCGCGTATTCCAGCAGTTTCCTTCTTTTTCGCTTGATAACTATCTGGCCGGAAGATTCGAGTCGCAGCTTGACAATTACGCGAGCGATCAGTTTGCCGGAAGAGACCTGTTCATAAAGATCAAGTCGGCGGCTGACCTGAGTATCGGCCAGCTTAAGGCAAACGGCGTCTTCAAGGCGAAAGACAGCTACCTGTTTGAGGACATCGTATATCCCGACAGGAAAGGCGAAGATGCCGACATCGAAGCGCTGAAGGCGTTCAAGGAGAAGTACAAGGGCAAGAAGATGTACTTCATGCTTGTCCCGAACGCCGCGAACATACTGAAGGAAAAGCTCCCCGCAGGCGTGACGACCCGCGATCAGAACAAGGACTTGGATGCTTTCTTCACCAAGGCTGAAAAGCTGGGATACAAGACGATCGACGTCCGCGACGAGCTGAACAAGGCGAAGGACAAGACGCAGGTGTACTACCGCACCGACCACCATTGGACGACAGACGGCGCGTATGAGGCGTACCTGAAAGCCGCGAAGGTCATGAAGCTAAAGAGCGGCGTCAAGTACAGGCCATATGTTGTAAAGAAGGACTTCGCCGGAACGCTGTACTCAAAGAGCGGTTTTACAAACGGTAAAAACGACGCGATCAAGATCTATCTTCCGGAAGATGATAAAGCCCTCAGGTCCGTTATCCGCTACAAGGACACAAAAGAGAAGACGACGAAGTACTACGTCATGGAGAACCTCGACAAGAAGGATGCCTACACGGTGTTCGGAGGGACCAACCAGTCGCTGTTCTCTATCTCGACTCCTACGAAGGCGAACCGCAATCTCCTGGTAGTCAAGGATTCATACGCCAACTGCTTCATACCGTTCCTTACACAGGACTACAGGACGATAACAGTGGTGGACCCGAGATACTACTACGAGAACATCGCGACGGTCATCAAGGCGAACGACATAGACGAGGTACTGTTCCTGTATAATGCCAACACTTTCTTCTCTGACAACTACATGAGGATGATGCTTACGAATAAATAACGACACGAAAAAAGAAGGCCGCAGGGCCTTCTTTTTATGTCTTTTCACATCTTATTTAAGCGACGAGAGCACCTTTTCATATATCCCGTCAGCCTTCGCCGTATACTCTTCGATCATCTGATCAGTCTCGGCGTTCAGCTTTTCCGCGTACTCGACATCCGCCAGTGTCTTCGTGTTTATATACACGTTAAGCGAGGCTCCCTGCAGTGCCGCCTTGCAGAACAGCACTCCAACGCCCGCGTCTGACAGAGCGTTCTTATTGCCCTTCTCAGCAAACTCTTCCATGAGGTCTATGGCTTCGCAGCACTTCCTCATGATCTTGAGCGGAGGCTGGCATGCCGCGCTCTTCGCGGCGGTAAGCACCGCGAGTCGCTTCGCCTTCTCAACCTCGGTCGCGTGAGGCATCTTGTAAGCCTCCATAAGAGGAAGGAACGCCTTCCTGTCTTCATCGACCAGCTCCATAAAATCGCTCTCCAGCGCTTCCGCGCGTCCGATCATATCCTCTATATCGTCTTCGACCTCATAGTATTCGAGCTTTCCCTCAGTCAGGCTTCCGACCATGTTTCCGAGAGCCGTTCCTATCGCCGCCACAAGCGCCGAAGCGCCGCCTCCTCCCGGGGTCGGTTCATCGCTCGCAAGCGCCTCTATGAAATCCTTACAGCTCATATCTGTGATCATGAATTATCTCCTTCAGCAACATCCGGCCGCTCTGCCCTAGAACAGCCCGCTTATCTTTCCGTCATCATCTACGTCGATATTCTCGGCGGCAGGCACCTTAGGAAGGCCCGGCATCGTCATTATGTTCCCTGTTCTCACCACTATGAAGCCCGCGCCTGAATCAGCTTTTACGTCTGCTACGCTTACCTTGAACCCTCTTGGCGCGCAGATCAGGTCAGGATCATCTGAGAAGCTGTACTGCGTCTTCGCCATGCATACAGGAACGTCAGTGAAGCCGATCCTCTCAAGATCCTTTATCTGCTTCTCCGCTGCAGCGCTGTAGATGACTCCGTCCGCACGGTAGACCTTCTCCGCAACTGCCTCGATCTTCTCCTTGATCGACATATCCAGGTCATATACGAATCTGAAGGTGTCATTTCCCTTATCGCAGAGGCGGACGACCTCACGCGCGAGATCTTCGCCTCCCTCTCCGCCTTTTGCCCAGACTTCGCTGAGGACAACATTTACTCCGAGCTCTCTGCATTTCTCTTCAACGAGAGCTATCTCCGCGTCGGTATCCGTAGGGAACTTGTTCAGAGCAACGACCGCCGGGATCCCGTATACCTTCGTTACGTTCTCAAGATGCTGGAGCAGGTTAGGAAGTCCCTTCTCGACAGCTTCAAGGTTCTCAGGCCCGAGCTCCTTCTTTGGAACTCCGCCGTGATACTTGAGCGCTCTCACTGTAGCGACCAGGACGCAGGCGTCAGGCTTGAGGCCGGCTTTCCTGCATTTGATGTCGACGAATTTCTCGGCTCCGAGGTCAGCGCCGAATCCTGCCTCCGTAACGGTATAGTCAGCGAGCTTGAGGCTTGTCCTTGTAGCCATCACAGAGTTGCATCCGTGAGCTATGTTCGCGAACGGTCCTCCGTGGACTATCGCAGGAGTATGCTCCAGCGTCTGCACGAGGTTAGGCTTGAGCGCGTCTTTAAGAAGAGCCGCCGCCGCTCCTTCAGCGTGAAAGTCTCCCGCTTTTACAGGCTCGCCGTCATATGTGTATCCAACGATTATGTTCGCGAGCCTCTTTTTAAGGTCGCTGATCCCGCTGGACAGACAGAGTATCGCCATGATCTCGCTTGCAACCGTTATCTCGAATCCGTCTTCGCGAGGCACTCCGTCAGGCTTTCCGCCGAGTCCGTCTATTATGTGGCGGAGCTGTCTGTCGTTCATGTCGACCGCCCTTTTCCACGTGATCCTTCTCGGATCTATGTTAAGGCTGTTGCCCTGCTGGATGTGATTGTCGAGCATGGCAGCGATGAGGTTGTCCGCGGCTCCTATGGCGTGCATGTCCCCTGTGAAGTGGAGGTTGATGTCCTCCATAGGCACGAGCTGAGCATATCCGCCGCCCGCGGCGCCGCCCTTGATCCCGAACACAGGGCCGAGTGAAGGCTCGCGGAGAGCCACCATCACATTCTTCCCTATCCTTGAGAGTGCGTCCGCAAGTCCGACAGATGTAGTCGTCTTGCCCTCGCCTGCAGGCGTAGGCGATATGGCCGTAACGAGGATGAGCTTCCCATCCTCTTTATCAGCCATGTCCTTAAGTATGCCGTAGTCTATCTTAGCCTTGTACTTTCCATACTGTTCAAGATACTTGTCGCCGATACCGGCCTTCTTCGCTATCTCGGTGATCGGCTCCATCTCGACCGCCTGAGCGATCTCTATATCAGTCTTAACTTCCATCAGTTTCCTCCTGTTCCAACCGTACTACATATTCGAAAGAAAGCTCCGCCTGTGGATAGGCGTCATGCCAAGCTTTCTGAGTCCTTCATAATGAGCTTTCGTTCCGTATCCCTTATTTCTCTCAAATGCGTAGCCCGGATACTTTGAGGCATACGCTATCATCATGTCGTCCCTCTTGACCTTGGCGATTATGGACGCCGCGGCTATGGAAACGCTCCTCTGGTCGCCTTTCACTAAAGATGTTTCAGGATATCCGAGCCCTTCGAGCCTTACGGCGTCTATCAGCACATGCTGCAGCTTTTCCCCGTGCTTCAGAAGAAGCATGGAAGCCGCTTCATCCACCGCGTCCCTCATCGCCTCTTTGGTCGCGTTAAGGATGTTTATCTCGTCTATGACTTCATTATCACGCATGCCGTATCCGTATGCAAGAGCCTTTTCCCTTATCAGGACGTCAAGCTCACGCCTCTTCTTGTCCGACAGCTTCTTGGAGTCGTCGACGCCAAGGACATCAAAATCAGCCGGGAGTATCACTGCGGCAGTCACTACAGGTCCCGCAAGAGGCCCTCTTCCTACTTCGTCCACTCCCGCGATAAACGAGACGCCCTTATCTCCGAGCTCCCGCTCAAATGACTTCATCTGCTCGAGCCTTTCGGCGAGCATCTTCTCCCGCTCGGCCTTCGTCATGCCTGCTCCTCCGCGTGCTCGAGCGTTATACGCCCGATCTTTCCTTCTCTGAACTCGTCCATGACCGTCCTCGCGCATCTCTCATAGTCGATCCGCTTCCCCGGCAGAATGAATCCTCTGTTCAGCGCGATCTGTTCCATCGCTCCAAGAGGAGTATATTCTCCGTCCTCCGATACAGGAGTATATCCGTCGGTGCAGTAAATATCCGGGTCGTCCTCCGGCTCCTCAAGCTTATATCTGGCGTAAAGAAGATCCCTGTGTTCTTTAAGCATGAATCTCAGGAACTCCAGGCAGAGATCGGAAATGTCGTAGATCTCATCCTTGACCGCGCCGCAGAACGCGAGGCGCTTGCCCTGCTCCCTGTCCTCGATGTCCGGCCAGAGTATTCCCGGAGTATCGAGAAGCTGCATGCCGTTCTCAAGAGACAGCCACTGCTTTCCTTTTGTCACGCCCGGCCTGTCTCCCGTCTTTGCCGCCTTTCTCTTTGTCAGACGGTTGATGAGGCTGGATTTGCCTACGTTCGGGACTCCGACTATCATCATGCGGAGAGGTCTCTCCCACTTCTTCTCAGAGTTCCTCTTCACGCTGATCCTGGAAAGCTCGTCCGTCAGTCTCTTCGTCCCTTCGCCGCTGCAACAGTCGCATGGGATAGCGGTGGCGTTCCCTCTGGACAGCTTCGCTATCCATCTGTCGGTCTCTTTTCCGTCGGAGAGATCCTTCTTGTTCATGACGATGATCTCCGGCTTTGACCCGATCAGCTCCGGAAGGATGGGATTCCGGCTGGACACAGGTATCCTGGAGTCTATGACCTCTATAACAAGGTCTACCATCTTCATATTCGCCTGTATGAGCTCCCTGGTCTTCTTCATGTGGCCGGGATACCAGTTGATCTTGTCCATCTCATCCTCCTTCCGTAATTGCTGTAATATGAAAAACGGGGAGCCTTGCGGTTCCCCTGAAATAACATGCTATCTTGCGTCGAGAGCTCTGATCTTCGCGGCTTTTCCTGTTCTTCCGCGCATGTAGTTGAGCTTCGCTCTTCTTACGCGGCCTTTTCTCACCAGCTCGATCTTCTCTACCCATGGTGAATGCAGCGGGAATGTCTTCTCTACTCCTACGCCTGAAGCGATCCTCCTGACTGTGAAAGTCTCAGAGATACCGCCGTTCTGACGCTTGAGAACAAATCCCTCGAACACCTGGATCCTCTCGCGGTTTCCTTCCTTGATCTTGATGTGCACTCTTACTGTGTCACCAATGTTGAATTCAGGAATGTCGCTCTTCATGTATTCCTTCGTGATCTGATCGATTACGTTCATTCTTGTATTCCTCCTTCCCTCTCAGCACGTTCGTAGGTGGCCGTTCTGGTCCGCAGCTTTGCGGCGATTCCACCAAGAGGACCGTCCGTAATACCCGAATAGTATAACACAGGCAAAATGGCTATGCAAACACTTTTTTACGTATTTTCAATTATTTTGCCCTAGGATGGCATCTGTCATATACGTCTTTGATCCTGTTCCTCGTCTCGCCGAAGTAGACCTGGGTCGCGGAGATGTCCTCGTGGCCCATGAGCTCCTGCAGTGACTTGATGTCGATGCCGTTCTGCACCATGTGCATCGCGAATGAGTTCCTGAGGGTCTGAGGCGTGAGCTTCTCCTCTATGCCCGCCTTCTCGGCGTACTGCTTCAGGATCTTCCAGAATCCCTGTCTTGTCATAGGCTCCCCGAGATAGTTCACGAAAAGCATGCCTTCCGGATCATCCGGATCCTCTGCTTTCATCATGATCTTCCTGCTGTGATCAAGATACTCTCTCAAAGCCTCCTGCGCAGGGACGCCCATAGGGACTATCCTCGCCCTTCCGTGTGTGCCGCTGCATGATACGAAACCCATTCGGAGGTTGACGTCGCGCAGCTTCATCTCGATGATCTCGCTCACTCTGACGCCTGTCGCGTACAGGACCTCGAACAGCGCCCTGTCGCGCTTTCCCTTGATGGAATTATCAGGAGCCTCAAGTAGCTTTATCACGTCTTCATAGCTCAGATAATCGATATCTTTTCTCGCGATCTTAGGCGACTTGATCTCTTCCGTAGGGTCTTCCGCGATCTTTTTCGAGCTGATCATGAACTTATAGAATATACGGAGGGACGCAAGCTTCCTGTTGACAGTGGACCTGGACTTTCCGCCGCTCTTCAGATCCATCAGATAAGCCACCACATCGGTGTTTGTGGCTTCATCGAGGTCTTTATCACGTTCAGCGAGAAAACGCGCGTAAGCGTCGATATCGCGCCTGTAGGCCTCTATTGTGTTCTGAGACATCTTCTTCGTCTCTTTAAGATATCCAATAAACTCTTCCGTGATCATTTTTCCAGGTATCCTTCCAGTTCACCCATGTCCACCATGCGCTTCACGATCATGAGAGCGATCTGCGTCTTGGCGTCGTTTATCTCTCCGCTCATCACCATGTTGACGAGCTCGTCGAGGTCATGCTCTTCTGTATCGAGCGCCTCGTTCTCGTCAAAGTCTGTCTCGCCCGGCGTCAGCCCGGTGCAGAGGTATGCGTACAGCACCTCGGTCGAGTAGCCGCATGAGGTGTAGCTCCTGGTGAGGTATCTGATGCTGTCCGCGGTGTATCCGGTCTCTTCTTTCAGCTCCCTCGCAGCCGCAGCTTCAGGCTTTTCTCCTTTATCCAGCTTCCCGGCAGGAAGCTCGAACATCACGCCTTCTATAGGCTTCCTGAACTGCTTTTCCATGACGACTCTGCCGTCTGGCTTGAGCGCCACCATGACCACTCCGCCCGGATGCTCTACTATCTCTCTCTCGGACCTGCCGTTCACGGTCGTGACCTCGTCCACTCTCACGTTAATGAGCTTCCCTTTGAAGACATATTTACGGTCTACCGTTTCTTCCTTGAATACCATTGCTACCTCCTGCTCATGGCGATGGACTTCTCTACCGCAGCCCCGGCGCCTTTCCTTACTGTATCCTCGAATCCGCTTTCATCAAGCGTCTTTACCGCTTCTATAGTGGTGCCTCCCGGAGTGCACACGTTCTGTATGAGCGTTTCTATATCCGTATCTCCCGGCACGCATTCCACGAGCACTATCTTCGCCGCTCCGAGCACCGCCTGCGCGGCGAACTTCAGAGCCGTCTTCTTATCCATGCCGTACTGCTCCGCGGTCTCCGCCAGAGCCTTGATGTACATGTACGTATATGCCGGGCTGCTTCCCGACACTCCTATGACCGCGCTTATGAGATCCTCAGGCACTACCGCCGCCTCGCCCATTCCGGAAAGGAGCTTCACCACCATGTCTGTCTCTTCCGGCGTCACGTTTCTGTTCGGACTGACGGAAGCCATGATCTCGCCAACTCTCGCCGGGGCGTTAGGCATTATCCTGACGACTTTAGCGTCCTCGCAGAGATATGACTCTATGGAAGCTATCGTCACTCCCGCCGCCATTGATATTATCAGCTTGTCCGGCGTATAGCTCTCTGCGATAAGGGGCATCACTTCAGGGAAAGCCTTCGGCTCCACTCCGATGAATATGACGTCTGTGAACCTTACGAGCTCATTCTTGGTCTCAAGCGCCCTGATGCTTAGTTCATACGCCTGCTTCCTCGTCTTTTCAAAGTCTCTGCCGTTTATATATGTCTTTTCTCTGCTTATGCTTCCTGAATCCAGGAGCCCTTTAAGTATGGCGCCTCCCATCTTTCCGACGCCTACAAAACCATATCTCATACCGGTCACGCCTTCCCCGGAGATATACTCCGTATTTACTGTATATTATATATCGACAACCCTGTTTTTTCTATATGGTTGATGAGAAATTTTTAAGTATTTTTTAGATTTGGTATTGCAATATAAAAACCGCTCATATATAATCATCATTGTGGTTATCCCCCTGATAACCTCATTAATCTCTAATCCCAATACCCCTTTTGAACAAAGTAGACTGCTCCCCTGCAGTCTACTTTGCTTTTATTCCAAAAAGTGTCTTTCTCTGTTTTTGCCGGCGGGTTTTAGTGGTAGAATACCAATAGAACAAATATGTTTACGGGGTGTTCTATGAAACGATTTGAAGATGAATTTGAGATGGACGAGTTCAGGAACAGAGTCCTGGACGTCTACTTCGGAGGTCTCACTATATGTGCCTACGACATAGAGACCACCGGCCTGTTTCCTAGAAACGACAGGATCATGCTCACGGGGATACTTACCGTCAAAGACGGTCACGCTAAGGCGCAGCAGTTCTTCGCCGAAACTCTGAACGATGAGAAGGCTGTGATAGACGCTACGCTCTCCGCTCTCAAAAAAGCTGACGTCATCCTCACATACAACGGCAGGAGCTTCGATACCCCGTTCACAGTCACCAGGGCGTCGCACTACGGCATCGCCGCAGACATGCCATATGACCTGGATCTTTTCACCGTAGTCAGCGGATATTCAGAGATCAAAAAGTTCACAGGCTCACTTTCGCAGAAAAGCATAGAGAGATTCATGGGAAAATCAAACGTGAGAGACGACAGGATCGACGGGCGCGAAAGCATACGCCTGTACGAGCAGTATCTCCAGTCCCCTTCTTATGCTCTGGAAAAGACCATAATGCTGCACAACCACGACGATATCTGCCAGCTGTACAGGATATTACCTGTAATACGCCAGACAGACTTCCACAGGGCAATGTCCAGGATGGGCTTCCCGGCCGGGAAATACACGATCAAAAGCATACGCGTCACCTCTTCCGGCCTGTTTGTCAAAGCCGTGAGGAGGACAGATCCGGTCGACTACATATCCTTCCCTACAGAAAGCGCTCCTTACAGCCTGCGCATGAGCTCGTCGGGAGACGTCGAGCTCGACGTGCCGGGAAAGGCGATCGGCGGGAACACTCTCGTGATCGACGCGGAGAAGATGCTCCGCGGACTGTCCGCAGGAGATACAGACAGCGGAAAAACCGAGTCTGTGCTCTCCGAGCTCGATAAATACCCTTCATATGAAAAAGGCTATCTCATCCTCAGAGGAGACAGCCGTGTAAACTATTTCGAGACGAATCTTTTCATCAGGACTTTCTTTGAAGAACTTTCAATATAGACATCTTCGTGATAACAGGATCAAGAGCGGTGACCAGGAATACGGCCGCCGCTGTTTTTACTGCGTCTCCCGGCAGGAACGGTATCACGCACATGGACAGCGATCCGGTAAGACCGGTCCCTGTAAGTATCATGAACCAGATGGTCCCGAGTACATAGCAGCTTGCGGTGCCTAAGACTGATCCCAGAGCCGTAGCCGCCATAAGGCGCTTTCTGTCATGCCTGTCAGCGCACATAGTCTCCAATATCAGGCCGCATATAAAAGCTGACGTGAGATACCCGATTATGTATCCTCCTGTCGGCCCCGCGATGTGTCCGATACCGCCGGTAAATCCCGCGAATACAGGCACTCCGACTGCGCCGAGAAGTATGTATATGAAGACTGAGAGCGTACCGTATTTATATCCCAGGATCGCTCCGGCAAGTGTTACCGCAAGTGTTCCCAGGTTGATCGGTACCGGCGTGAACGGTACCGGTACGGCTATCCATGAAGCTGCCGCAAGCAATGCCGCGAACACTGCCGTAGTTACCATCATGTATGTCTTTTCTTCCTGCCTCATGTCTTTTCCTTTCCTGCTCATATACGCCTGCTGACTAGATGTTACAATATGAGCCGGCAATTGTCAACTTTATTCAAACACATCGTTTACAATTAAAAAGACGGACCTTAAAGGTCCGCCCTGCTGGTGCGCGAAGAGGGACTTGAACCCCCACGATCTCTCACTAGAACCTAAATCTAGCGCGTCTGCCAGTTCCGCCATTCGCGCGCGGTCGCTCCGCAACGTATTACAGTTTATCAAAACAGGGACGTAAAGTCAAACATGTGGTAGAATGTATGTATGAAAATGAAAGGCGGTCCTGACATGGCAAGTCTGACTACTCTCTGCTATATCGAGCAGGATGGAAAGTATCTGATGCTCCACCGTGTGAAGAAGGAGCACGACATAAACAAAGACAAGTGGATCGGCGTCGGCGGCCACTTCGAGAAAGATGAGAGCCCGTATGAATGCCTCACGAGAGAAGTGCTTGAGGAAACCGGCTGCACGCTCGACCATATAGATCTCAGAGGTATAGTCACGTTCATATCCGGCGGCGAGGACATGGAATACATGTTCCTCTATACGGCCTCAGGACTCAACGGCACTCTTATAGAATGTGACGAAGGAGAATTCGCCTGGGTGGATAAGAAAGACATATCCGGCCTCGATATCTGGGAAGGCGACAGGATATTCTTCCGGCTTCTCGAAGAGCGGGATGATTTCTTCGATCTCAAGCTCGTGTATGACGGATCCGAGAATCTGATATCAGCCGTGCTCGACGGTGATGAGCTCATACACTGACAAAATCAATAATAGCAATGATAATAAAAAGGCTTCTGCATTATCGCAGAAGCCTTTTTCTGGTGACCCTGCCGAGAATCGAACTCGGGTTATCGCCGTGAAAGGGCGGTGTCTTAACCGCTTGACCACAGGGCCATATAATTAAAACCTGAACCGGCGACGTCCTATTTTCCCAGGCAGTCACCCACCAAGTATCATCGGCGCTAAGGAGCTTAACTACTGTGTTCGGGATGGGAACAGGTGTGACCTCCCCGCTATAGTCACCGGATTCAGGTTTCGTTTGAGGTTGTACCCTCAAATCCGAATAAAATATCTTCCGTGCTCCATAAGACCAGCCTTTTCTGACCAAGCTATCGGTCTATTAGTATCGGTCAGCTGAATGCGTTGCCGCACTTACACCTCCGACCTATCAACGTGGTAGTCTCCCACGGACCTTACCTTAAGGAGGAGATCTGTTCTTGTGGAGGGCT
>JAZUNH010000010.1:0-13385 GCA_045604065.1 Anaerovoracaceae bacterium | reverse complement strand
CCAGTAGTCCGCAGCCTTCTCAGGCCCCATGATGAAAAGGCTCGTTGAGAGCGCGTCCGCGAGGGTCCCGTCGGACGATACTATCGTCGCTGAGATAAGGCCGTTCCTCGCCGGATACCCGTCCTTGACGTCTATTATGTGGAAGTACCTCTCTCCGTCTTTCTCGAAGTATCTCTGGTATCCGCCGGAAGTTATCACTGCTTTGTCGGACACCTCGACTCCTCCCGCGTACTTCTCCAGATCTTCCGGATCGATTATCGCAACTCTCCAGTCGGAGCCGTCAGGCTTCTTCCCGAGCACCTGGACGTTCCCGCCGAGGTTTATTAGAGCATGCTCTATGCCGTTTTCCTTCATGATCTCTGTTATCCTGTCAGACGTGTAGCCCTTCGCTATCCCGCCGAGGTCTATGGCCTTATCCCTGCCGAGGCTCACCGTGTGAGTCTCCTCGTCAAGCGTGACTTTAGAAACGTCAACGTTCTCAAGGATATCCTCAAGTTCTTCTTTTCCGGGCACTCTGTAGTTCTTGTCCGTGAACCCCCACGCTTTCATGACAGGATATACCGAGATGTCGAACACCTTCCCTGTCTCTATCCCTGTCTCTTTGGCTCTCTTGATGAGAGCAAACGTCTCTTCAGAGACTTCGCAGCTCCCGCTCTCATTCAGCCTCGAGATCTCGCTGGCGGGATCTCCCGTTGAAAGCATCGCGACGGTCCTCTTTATCTCGGCTTCAGACTCCGAGAGAGCCTTCCCGGCGTTCTCCCCGTACGCCGTGAGCGTCATGTATGTGTCCATAGCGTAGACTTCTATCGTCTCAGGCTCAGCCGCGTCCGCTTCTTCCTTACCGGCCGGACTGCCGCCGCATCCTGAAAGAAGGACCGCAAGCACTATTAAGATCAAAAGGATATATTTTTTCATTCAGACCTCTATATAACGAATTTCAATACCAGTATCAGGACGGCCGCCTGGAACAGCACGAATATCGGATCCGCCGCCCCGAACATGAAATGCTTCAGGCCGATATTCCCCCTCGGGCAGGCTGTGATGCACCTGTTGCATCTTACGCATTCGCCTTCTCTGAGATCGTTTTCTCCGATCTTGAGTCGCACAGGGCATCCCCTCTCGCAGATCCTGCAGCCTTTGATGCATTCCTTATCGTTCCTCGAGAGCTGTCCCGTAGGGAGGACAGGCATCAGGCTGAACAAAGCGCCCATCGGGCAGAGGAACTGGCAGAAGAACCGTGCCTGGACCGCCATGCCGATAACTATGAGGCCCAGCAGTATCCCCGCCGCGGCAAGGTCCCCCGCCGGGCTCTTGAGAGCGACAAGGAGCGAGAATACCGTCCACGGGCTGCTTTTGTTCACTTCCTCTGAGAAGCCCGTGAAGCACAGGATGAACACCAGCGCAAGCACGAGATATTTCACGGGCTGGAGGCGCTTCACCCATACAGCCGGGATCTGCGGAAGCTTCTTTCCCGTCTTCTTCTGTATCCACAGGGAAAGCGTGTATACCGCGTCTCCCAGCGTACCGAATGCGCACGCGTAGCCGCAGAAGAATCTCCCGCATATAACAGTAAAGGCGAGGAGGAAAAGAAAGATCTTCGCGAACGGCGTAAGTGAAAGCGGAGCGCCTTCCGAAAAGACGGAAGCGGCGTTTTTCACAGCCGCGAACGCACTCGAGAACGCCGAGGGCAGAAAAAAGAAGAAAATTATCTGTATTATGTTTCTCAGAAGCTCAGTCTGTTTTTTCTGTTTTACTCTGTCCATCAGTCTGAAGCTCCTTCCAGGGCGCTTTCCACGGCCTCGAGTATCCCGCGCGAGCTGTATGTCGCGCCGGATACCGTGTCGACTCCTTCCGTGCCCTGCTTCTCGATTATCTTTTCTGTTATCTCTGACGCGAGCCCGAGATACGCCGGGTCGTCTCCCGACTCCAGGATCTTAACTTCCGTGATCCTGCCGCCGGAAACGGTCACCCCGGCCTTTATATCGCTCTTGTAGCCTTTGCCGGCGCCCTCGTATGTTCCGTCTTTATACAGAGCGGCAGACTCCTCCGCCTGCTGCCGGAGGCGGGCTTTAAGATCCTCGATCACTCCGCTCATCTTCTCGTTGGAGCGGGCGCCTGTCTGGTACATGAACAGGATCACGCATATGACCAGTATGTTTATCACTTTTATCCAGAACGCTCTCATATGAGCCCCGCTTTCTGCAGTGCGTCTTTTACCGCGTCTCTTATGCCGTTGGAGCTCAGCGTGGCTCCCGAAACAGCGTCTATATCCCACGTCTGGCCGTCAACCATCTTAGGGACGATCGCCTTGGCCCTGAAGAAGTACTTCGATGTTTCGTCTTCGCCCTCCACCTCGATGGAGGTTATGATGCTTTCTTCTATCGTGACCACAGCGGTCACCGGCCCTCCGTAGCCTTCTCCCGTTCCCGTGAACGTGCCGTTTATCTTGCCCGAAGGAGGCTCGCCGTCCTTAGATACTCTTATCGTTATTACCAGCGACGCCGCCTCGTACACGGAAGTCTCGGGAGCCGAGATCCTGATCTTAGCCGTGCCTTCGCCCTTTACCGTGACCGTGCCGCTTCCGTCTACTGAAGCCGCGGCCTCGTTGTCTGACGAATACGACAGGCTCCCTCCGCTGCTGCATGTTCCGGAAAGAGTAACTGTCTTCCCGATGTCTCCGGTAGTGAACTCGATCACAGAACCCGCGCCGTATCCCTCTACGGTTATCTTCTGCTCTTTCCTGACCACTCTGACCGTGACTTTACGGGACGCCTTTTTATATTTCTTCGACTTCGCCGCCTTTATCGATATCTTTGCCGTTCCCGGAGATATACCGGTCACTTTGCCGTCTTTGCTGACCGCGGCGACCTTAGTATCCGACGAGCTGTATGAGAGCCCGGTCTTCGCCCTTGCCTTTAAGCTCACGGTCTCCCCGCAGACGACCTCGTACTCGTCTTCAGCCGATATCGTCTGGCTCTTAGGGCCGTTCTTCTTCGCAGCCTTGTTCAGCGCGTTTATCACGGCGTTGATTATTCCGTTCGAGCTGTATGTCGCTCCCGATACCGCGTCGACCTTCGGGCTCTGCTTTTTGATGATCCTGCTTCTGACCGCCTGAGCCCTGCTCCAGTACGACGCCGTCTCGCTCTTTCCCTCTGCGGTGATCTTTACGATCTTGCCGCCTTTTATCGTCACTTTGACTGTGACCAAGCCTCCGAATCCCTTTGCGGTCCCCGTATACACTCCGTCTTTCCAGCCGCCTGAAGGCTTGCTGTATCCGGCTTTCTTCGTTCCTTTGCCGCTCTTTCCCTTTGCCTTCGGGCCGGCCTTGTCAAGGTCCACGTCGCCCTTCCCGCCGGCTTTCTTTATGGCTTCCGCGGAAGCCTTTTTGATCGCGTTCGAGCTGTACGTCGCGCCCGACACTCCGTCGACGTCCGCCGATCCCCTTTGTATGATGGAAGGTATGAGTCTCTTCGCCATGGCGAGGTACGCCGGGGTCTCGCCCGGAGCTGATGCCACCTCGAGCGACTTTATCTTCCCTTCTTCCACGACGAGCTTCATGGTGACCGGGCCGCCGTAGCCCTGGGCCGTACCTGTGTATTCGCCGTCTTTGAGCCCGGAAGCGCCGCTCACTTCCTCATCCTCTGCTTCAGGGACCAGAGACTCCTGCTCTTCCGGCGCTGTAGGCTCCTGTATGGCTGCGATCTGCTTCTCAAAAGCCAGTGAGCTCCTGTATGTCCCCAGGCAGCAGCACACGGCAGCTATCACCGTGAACATGATCATCGATGAGATTGAAACAAGTCTTCCGCGGTCCATCCGGATCCTTTCACACAAACAAAAAAAGAGGCGCAGCACCTCTGCTGCGCTTCTCTGTTTTACATGCGCGTCCAGACACGCCGATACGGCTCCTGCCCGGATAACTAAAAAAGACATCCCAAGAGAACGAGTAGAGGATCATTCACAAACATCCAAGCAGGTCTCCTGACTCATGCCTCATCATTTCTTCCCGCCTTCTCGCGTGTCTCACGCAATGGCTTTACAGAAAGAAACTACGCATATACAGTAGCTCGTCTGTACAGGATTCTCACCTGTTTCCCTATTGAGCACGGAAGAAGCCTCAAATATAAGCCTCACTGACTTCTTCCAAAGCACTTGAACTGTCTATTTATTTAATTTTCTTAAGTTTATTATGCTCCCCGGCTCGCTGAGTGTCAAGGAATATCACGCCTGATCAGCGGGTATTCTCAGCTTTTTCAGCACTATGTACGAGATGACACCGGTCCCTATCCCGGTCAGTATCCCCGTGAACACCAGCACAGGGAAATACACGAACATGCGGAGGTTCGACACGGCTAAAGACGCCACCATGAGCTGCCCCATGTTGTGGAACACTCCTCCAGCCATGCTGACCCCCATGACCGAGAAGAGATCCGTCTTCTTAAGGATCCACATCACGATCAGGCTCAGCATCCCTCCCGCGAGTGAATACATCATGGAGAACGGCGTCCCGAACAGGAGCCCCGCGAGTATGATCCTCACCAGATCGACTCCCAGCGCGTATCTGAAGTCGAGCGCGTACAGGCATATTATCACCATGATGTTGGCGAATCCGAGCTTGAATCCCGGTATCCCCAGCGTCACGGGTATCATCGCCTCTATATATGAGAACATGAGGGCGATAACGGTGAGCATGGCCGTGAGCGTCATGCGGTAGGTCCTACTTTCCCGAGACTGCGTCATACTCTCCGCCTCCTTTCCCCTCTATCGTTACGGATACTCTGTTAGGAAGGCAGACTATGCTTCTTCCCGCGTCATGGATCTTGCCGGTATGCACGCACACCTGATTCTTGCAGGTGGAATAGTCCATCCACGCCTTACCGTCCTCTATCACGAGTATGTTCTTCTTCCCGTCACGCTCTATCTCGACTTTCCTGTCTTCCTTAAGGCTGTACTCTCCGTAGAGCTTCCCGTTCACGGTCACTTTAACAGTGTCCCCCGTCCCTTTCCACAGGAACGCGGGAACTGAAAGAGCTGCGCCTAAGATGATAAGCGCAGCCAGTAAAATGATATCAGCTTTACGTATGTCTTTAAGCAGGTCCTTCATATCGCCGGATACTTTATCTCTTTGCCAGCAGCCACGCCATCACGTGGACCGACTGCTTGAAGTCTCCTCCGTGGACGAGGCTCTCTATCTCTTCTTCCGTGTGCAGGCACACGTTCAGGAACTCGGTGACGTCCAGCTCCTGGCCGGACACCTTCCTGCAGTTCCTCGCCGCGTATATGTACGCGTAGTTGTCTGATATGGTAGCGTTGGAAGGTACGGTAAGGAGATGCTCCCACTCGTCCGACTCATATCCCGTCTCTTCAAGGAGCTCCCTTTTCGCCGCTTCCAGGATGTCTTCCGTATCCTCTCCCCCTTCTTCTGAAGGGTCTCCTTCCATCCTGGCACGCCCGGCGTATTCTTTCCCGTCCTTACGCTCTATGCCTCCCGCGGGGAACTCTGTCGTTACCTCCTTGATCCCCTGGCGGAACTGGCGGACACAGATGTATCTCCCTTCTTCATCCGTCGCTACGATGACGGCGTAGTCTCTCCTGCTGTAGCTGTAGAACGGCTCGAACACGCTCCCGTCCGGGAACCTGTACGCGGATTCTCTAAGGTCTATCCACTCGTTGTGTATCAGTGTCTTCCTGCTTATCTCCTCCCACTTGAGAGAATCAAAGCTGCTTCCTTCTTCCGGTCTCTTCTTTTCCATCTAGAATCCGATCTTCTTTTCATTCAGACGGTCGATTATCTCGCCCGCTCCTTCTGATCCGCCTTTGAGCTCCGCGTAGATGTCAAGGAGCTCTTTGCCCGAGAGCGTGACTCTGAAGGATCCGGCCTTGCCGCTCTTGGTAGGGTTCGTCATCTTCGCGAGCTTCAGGTACACGATGCTTTCGGAAAGCTTGTTCATGGTCGCTATCCCGTCGAACCTTCCGTCGCTCTTCTCGAACGATATCATCTCACCGATGACTTTATCCAGCGACTCTGACTGTGTCAGGACTATCCCGCTCTGCTCGAGCCTCTGCTTGAGGTATCCGGAAAGCGCCTCGTCAGGAAGCGGTGCCACCGCAAGCGTCCTCAGAGGGAAGATGTCCGAAAGGACGGACTTCACTCTTCCGAGCTCTTCTTTCTCCAGGTACGGCACGCGGAAGACGTAGATGAATCTTCCCTTTATGTCGAGAAGCATCTTCAGCCTGTCGTGCATCTCCTGCCCGCTTATCTGCCCCACGTATTCCGAGAGGTCGAAGCAGAAGATCAGCGGCTCGTCGTCTATCCTCTTGCCGCTGCTTTTCTCGGCTATGCTGCACTTCTCTATGAAGGCGAAAGCCTGGTTCCACATGATCTCCGCCTTTGCCTGGTCGCGCGGGATGGTGAAAGACTGCACCGCGGGCACCTGTGTGCTCCTGAACTGGATCCCGCCGGCAAGCATCTGCTTTGCTATATCGATCGTTACTCCCGGCGCGTCGTAGCCTGAGTCTATTGAAAGAAGCACGTTGGCCGACCATACCACTTCAGGCATATTGAACTTCGAGGCGTTCTTCAGCACTATCTCAAGCTCCGAAAGGAACTCACCGAGCTCCGGGAGCTGTTCTTTATATTCGTTGGCGTCCATATTATCCTCCGGCTAGTCCATCATGTCAGCCCCGGGACCCATGACAGCGATATCCACCGCCTTAGCGTCTTCCAGGTGGAAGCACATCATCCTGTTCCCCGTCTTGTCGTTATATATGTTCCTCAGGTCAGGCATCATGTCCATGATGGCCTCCGCATACTTGTAGTCGTCCTCAAATACTGCCTTTCCTGTGTATCTCATCCAGTGTCCATCCGGCTTGCAGGCCACGATCTCGACCTTAGGATCCGCCACCATCTCTCTGTAGACGTCCTTGAAATCCCCGACTCCGAAGATCACTTTACCGTCCATCTCAAGATGGGCTCCGAGCGGCCGGAGCTTCGGCTGGTCGCCGTCGCAGGTCGCCAGGAAGAATACTCCTGTCTCTGTCAGAAAATCATTGATCTTACTCATATCAACACCTCCATTTATCCAATATCAAGGCCCTTACGGGCGCTATTTATAATCTTTCTTCAAATGCCTTTACTACCTCTACATCTGCCGGTAACCAATCTACCGACCAAAGGTTATCCTTTCCCAGCCACTTTGCATCCTCATGTTCCAACAAAGTTAGCTTGCCTGAAATCACTTCACATACAAAGCAGTGCATCGTCAGATAAAACTCTGGGTAATCATATTCAACAGTACAAAGAAAATCGCCCACCTTTATCTCGGTATCGAGCTCTTCTTTTATCTCTCTTTCGAGAGCATGCTCGCGAGTTTCGCCTTGTTCAATCTTTCCACCAGGAAATTCCCAACGATCCTTATATGTTCCGTATCCGCGCTGTGTAGCAAATACCTTGCCATCTTTAATTATAACTGCAGCTACGACCTCTATTGATTTTTTATCTATCATGTTCCCTCTTCAATTTATTCACTAGTGATGTAGTCATACAAGTCACTCCTTACAGGAGTATCTAACATCCATTCTATTTCTACAGCTGATGAATCTGTATTAGGCATAATAAATTCTCTCGTTTTACCAGTAGCATTCATTCTTCCTAAATAGTAGAACTCCTTAGATATTTTATCATCCTTATTCTTTCTAACAAATAGCTCTACATCTATTCCACGTTCTTTTGCTTTCAAGAAGTTTTGGACATCTTCTGACTCTAATGATCTGTTACTCTTTGAAATGGCGATCAATCTATCATTACTGACAAAATGATCTTCATACTTTACGGTATCTTGGATATCTTCTGACTTATCATAGTTTATGAAAACAGGGAATGTTTTGGAATAATCATCATACTTGTACCCACCGATGTTAAGAGGCACTTCATTGTGTTCCCAGTTAAGCAATCTACATACGTCTTCATAGGTATACTTCTGATATAAAACAAGATCCGTATCTAAATATCTATTGCTGTAATCTCTACTGTACCTAGATTTACCAAACTCAATTAACTCATTTACCATATCGACGAAAACTGGATTGTTAAGCATTTTACCAAATAGCTCTGATACTTTAAAATCGCCACCATCTGGCTCTAAGAATACACAGTCACTATATGTTTTCTTCCCACTTCCTGTTTGGAATTCATTCGTCATGATATTAGCTACACTCTGTTCTGTCTTAGAACTAAGTGTAACATTATATTCACTTTTCATTGTATCTCCAAGATGTTTCATTAAATGTGTTTTAAAATGAATCATCCTGCTAAGTAATTCTATTTCATGAATACGCTTTCCATTTACAAGTTTCTTGGAGATAAACTCTATAGCTTTCTCTTCATGCTTGTTAAGTCTTATTTTATATTCTGGCTCATATTTTACTAAGAATTTGTAATATGAACCCAATGACTTATTATCAAAAATACGAAGCACGTCCATTTCGCCATAATTATCAAAATCCATCAATGCCGGAATATGACCGAGCTTGTACTTCAAATTTTTATAATTCTCTTTAATTAGTTTAATATCGCTGAAATTCGCCGTATCTATTGCTGCGTATACTCTCTTCTTGGATATCTCATCAAAGTGAACTGTAGAACTTCCAGGGATTATTTTATTTCCTTCTCCTACATACCTTCTGACATTATCCTTGTTATAAGTTCTATCTCCCGAAAGAGCGATCGGAATCATGAAGTTGTTATTGTAGTTACCGATGAAGTCTATTACTACAACAAACTCTTTATTCTGAGCCTTCCTAAGTCCTCTACCTAGCTGTTGCACAAAAATGATTGGACTTTCGGTTGGTCTAAGCATAATGACCTGATTTATTTCTGGGATATCAACACCTTCATTAAAGATATCTACCGTGAAGAGGTACTCCAGATAATCATTACGATCATCTGAAACCAGCCTATCTACCATTGACTCTCGTTTATCCTGAGAATCAGCGCCACTAAGCGCCGCCGTTCTATATCCACGTTCATTAAACTTCTCAGATAATTCTTTAGCCTCTTCAACACTACTGCAGAATATCAAGCCCTTTACTCTGTTTCCACTATATCCATAGTATTTTGCTTGTTCTATTATGTAATTTACTCTATCATCACAAACCAAATACCTGAAGTTACGTAGACCAGTTTCATCATCCATGACTTCCCCGTTTATCTCCAAATCAGTAATTCCGAAATAATGGAATGGACATAAAAGGTTCTCTTCCATAGCTTTTTGAAGACGAATCTCAAGCGCTATATTATGATCAAATAGCTCAAACACATCAAAGCTATCTGTCCTTTCTGGACTAGCTGTCATCCCAAGCCAGAATGACGGGATGAAATACTTCATAATTTTCTGATAGCTTTCAGCCCCAGTTCTATGTGCTTCATCAAGAATTATGCATGTAAATTCATCTGTTTTGAATCTGCACATGACATCATCTTTTGACATTGTCTGCATTGTTGCAAAGACGAACTGTGCGTCATAATCTTTTGATGTGCCCGAAAGAAGTCCGTATGTTCTGTTACTTCCAAAAACGCGTTTGAATGATTGAAGAGCTTGTTTGGCTATTTGTTCCCTATGAACAACAAATAACATTTTCCCATTCGGTTTATTTGCCATTAAAACATCACGTACACCGAATGCGGAGGCATATGTTTTACCTGTACCTGTTGCAGAAATCAACAAAGCCTTATTGGCTCCGTTCGCACTTAATTCCTGTAGATTCTCAATAAAACCAATTTGCATAGAATTCGGCCTAAGACGATATGCATCTAAAGAAGGAATTGGTTCTTTTTTTACGATCTCTCGTTGTTTCTTTACAGTCTCATACCTTACTTTGTAATCATCTATAAAGTCATCAAAGCTTTGTGACTGTTCACTTCCCCAAAGAATCTCAAACTCACGAACAATGTCCCTGGCCATCTCGCCTTTATCAGTCGACACTATTTTTGTATTCCATTCCTGATTTATAGTAAGAGCTGACTGTGTCATATTAGAGCTGCCAACGATTATATGAAACATCTCGCCCTTTCTAAACATATAGCCTTTTGTATGGAATCCTGGCCCCTCAACATCTGTACAATACATACGTACCGTGAGATTTGAGAGTTCATTCAATTTCATCAGTGCCTTAGGATCAGAGAAAGTCAAATAATCCGTCGTGAGAATACGGCCTTCTACACCTTTCTTCTCAAGTTCCTTAAGTGTCTGAAGAAGCGGTTCAATGCCGCTCATCGTGATAAAAGCAACACTAATAGCAAATGAATCACAGTTACTCAACTCTGATTCAATTGCCGAGATAAGCTTCTTGCCCTCATTATAATTATTGATCAGGAACTCTGTTTTATATGCTGACAATGATTTCCTAGATCCATCAACAAATGAGGTTTGAAAGCCTTGATTCAGTTGTTCGATAGTGTTACCGCTCATTACTTTTTAATATTGTATTGCTATATTCATAAACATATTATCTTACTTTTCCCATATTTTTTCCATAGGTTTATTCTATTCCTTTCACATAAAGAGGCACCCTTTCCGGGGTGCCTTCTTCATATCATATACTCACCGCCGCCCGGCGGCTTTGCTCCCTGATGCCCTTAAGCCGGCAGCTTCTAGTCGTTCTCTTCCATGAACTTCTCAGCTGACAGTATATACGGCTCCGGATCGTAGCAGTGGCCCATATGAGTCCCGTGAGGGATAAGGTCCCACTTGGAGTTTGGAATGCTGTCATACATCACTTTATTCATCAGAGGCGTCGACTCGTCGTCGTTTCCGGAGAGCATGAGCGCAGGAACATCGATATCCTTCAGCCTGTCCCTGATATCCCAGTCTTTCAGCTTGCCTGTGACTACGAACTCAGCCTCGCCCTGCATAACGACATAGCACTCGCCCATGCCTTCGAACGACTCCTGGACGCACTTAGGCTCTTCGCCCATGCCTTCCACGTGTCTGGCATAGTACAGTGCCATTCCCTGCTGCGCCTTTGCGGACGAGTAATCACCGGTCCTGTTTCCTTCCTCAATAGCCTCAGCCAGGTCCGGCGGAAGATAGCTCACGTATCTGTCCGCTTCCTCAAGCCAGAGGTCGATCGAACACAGACCGCTCGCGAGGATGATGCCCTTGACGCCTTCGCCCTTTCCGGCAAGAATGTATTCCATCGCGAGTATGGTGCCCCACGAATGGCCGAGGAGATAGCACTCCTTCAGATCCAGATGCTTACGCAGAGCGTCGAGCTCGTCCACCCACAGCTGGATGTTATAGAAATCGTCCTCCTGATGAGGGACCGGCGACTTACCGCAGCCGATCTGGTCGTAAGTTATGACCTGTCTCCCGTACCTCTCGGCGATCGCCTCGTACGGCTCCATATAGTTATGGCAGGCACCCGGGCCTCCATGAAGGAGCACCAGCGGAGCCTTGTCCGACGGCTCGCCTACGATCTTGTACCACGTCTTGAAGCCTTTATACGGCATGTAACCTTCTGTCATAGTTTCATCTCCTTTGATCCATTAACTTTCCCAGGCGGCATCGTCTCACTGATCACCGCCGACGATATTATCAAAGCCGCGCCGGTCCACGCAAGGGCCGACATCGGCTCATGGAACACTATTAGCGATACGAGTATCGCGGTCGCCGACTCAAGATATCCGAGAACAGCGACAGCCTGCACCGGGAGCACCGCCACCCCGTTGAAATACAGGATATTCGCGAGAGCGGTGTACACGCTTCCCAGGATCAGGAACGAAAGTATTGTCTGCGGATCCTCCGGGACAGGGATGCCGTGGTCCTTTATCACCACATAGACTGCTATCACGGCCGCGGCCGATATCAGCTGCACCAGCACTCTGTCAAGAGGCGGCACGTATGTCATCTTCCTGCAGAAGATCAGGATCCCTATGAACGTCAGCATCGCGAGGAGCGAATACACTATGCCCATAACGCTCCCTCCCGCGGCTCCGCCTTCCAGGACGCCCGACACCAGCACGACCCCGGCGAAAGACATGAATATGAACGGTATCTTCCTCAGATCCAGCTTCTCACGGAGCACGAGCGGCGCTATCGCCACCACTATCACAGGAGCCGTGTAGTTTATCAGGCTTGCCACGGATATCGAAGTGCTTACGTAGGCGGCAAAGAGGAATACCCAGTTCAGGCCGAGCGATACGCCCGAAAGGACGAGCCATATAAGGTTGCTCTTCACCGCGTCTCTGTCTATGCCGGCGCCTCTGACCTTCTGGTACAGGAATATGAACAGCGCGCCGAGCACGGCCCTGTAAAGCGCCAGAGCCTCGCTCGGAAAGTCCGTATACCTTATCACTATTCCGATCGAGCCGTATATGCATGTCGCAAGTATGAACCCGAGCCTGGCGGCGGGAACTCCGCTCTTCATTTCGTCATCCTTCATCCGTTTCCATACCGCCTTCTATCTCATCTATGAGACCGCTAAGGCCCTGTTCCACATCGTCCCACGTCGCGTCGAAATCGTCAGTGTACCACGGGTCAGCGACCTCTTCGCCGCTTCTACCGCAGTGACCGAGCAGCAGGCTCGCCTTATGGAGCCTGTCCGTACCTATGAATCTCCTCCGTGCTCGTCGCGGCTGAGCTGATCTCATAATGAGCGGCTATGCCAAGCTGCTTCACCATGTCCTTCATCATATACTCCGCCATCGCGCTCCTGCAGATGTTGCCGTGGCATACGAACAGTATCTTTATCGTTTCATTCTTCCTTGTCATACAGACATTATATCATATATGGAAAGCACCCGGCCGGGGCTTTCGCCCCGGCCGGATACTAAAGGATGTTAATTATGATTAGAAAAACTGTATTGCTCACTTTCCGTCCCTGTTCCGGTTCTTCAGGCAGAGCACGGTGACAAGCACCGCCAGAGCGAATGAAACGACCGCAACAAGAACATATCCGCCCGCGCTCTCGCTCAGAAGCGACGAGCCGGTGAATCCGTCAGCCCCGGCGCTGTGCGCCATTCCCGTCAGCCTGACGACGCATACCGTCAGACAGACACAGAGACAGGCTGACAGTCCACCAAGTGTCTTGATCAGCCTCTTTTCACGCTGTCTCCTGAGATTGGCTGCGCGCTCATGAAGAAATCTTATCCTTTCCTCTGTCGTTCTCATCAGCCTTTTATCCTTTCCGCTCTCACTTCCATACCTCTTTCGCTTACATAGATACAAGAAAACCCCGGATTCCCCGGGGTCTGTTAAAAAAACACCTGTTCAGTATGATTAATTTCCGGCTCCGCCGTCAGGCTGCCCGCGCCTCTTCATCATCAGGTTCCGGACAGGTATCACTATCGCGAACACCGTGAAGAGCGGGATGAAATAGCCGATAAAGGC
>JAZUNH010000009.1:0-11075 GCA_045604065.1 Anaerovoracaceae bacterium | reverse complement strand
GTCTGCGAGCAGGCTAACGGCCAGGTAATGGTCAGATACGGCGATTCAGTCGTAAACTGCACGGTATGTGCGTCTAAGGAAGCGCGTCCTGACGCGGACTTCCTGCCGCTTTCATGCGATTATGAAGAAAAGATGTACGCTGTCGGTAAGATCCCGGGCGGGTTCATCAAGAGAGAGGGAAGACCGAGCGAGAGAGCTATCCTCTGCTCAAGGCTCATGGACAGGCCTCTTCGTCCTCTTTTCCCGAAGGGATACTATCACGACATCGTAGTAGTAGCTACAGTTATGTCAGTAGATCCTGACTGCGAGACAGACATAATGGCGATGATCGGATCGTCAGTCGCGCTCGCGATCTCCGATATCCCATGGGACGGCCCTACAGGATCAGTAAGAGTAGGAAGAGTCGACGGAGAGTTCGTCATCAACCCGACGCTTGCCGAGAGAGAAGAGTCAGACATCAACCTGACTGTAGCCGGAACAAAGGAAGCTATCATGATGGTAGAAGCGGGAGCCAAGGAGGTTCCTGAGGATGTCATGCTTGACGCCATCTTCTACGGACATGAGGAGATCAAGAAGATCGTCGAGTTTATCGACGAGGTAGTTAAGGAAGTCGGAAAAGAGAAGTCTCAGGAAGAGCTTTACACGATCCCTGAGGAGATCGATCAGGCTGTAAGAGAGTTCGCGACAGAGAAGATGAAGTCTGCCGTAAGGAATTCCGACAAGATGACGAGACTTGACAACATGGATGCTGTGGAGCAGGAAACGCTCGAGCACTTTGCCGAGGAGTTCCCTGACAGCGAGAAGGACATCGCCGCGGTACTCTACAACATTACAAAGGAATCAGTAAGAGCTTCTATCCTGGACGACGGCGTAAGGCCTGACGACAGGAAGCTCGACGAGATCAGGCCTGTATGGTGCGAGACCGGGCTTCTCCCGAGAGTACACGGATCAGGACTGTTCAAGAGAGGACAGACACAGGTAATGTCGTCCGTAGCCCTTGCGCCTCTTTCGGAGAAGCAGAGGATCGACGGCCTTACAGAGCAGGTTGAGAAGAGATACATCCACCATTACAACTTCCCGGGATACTGCACAGGAGAGGCAAAGGCTCCTAGATCGCCTGGAAGAAGAGAGATCGGTCACGGAGCTCTCGCGGAAAGAGCACTTCTTCCGGTCATCCCGAGCGAGGACGAGTTCCCGTACG
The DNA here is from genome assembly GCA_045604065.1 of Anaerovoracaceae bacterium. Lineage (GTDB taxonomy): Bacteria > Bacillota > Clostridia > Peptostreptococcales > Anaerovoracaceae > Aminicella. The sequence goes on along the minus strand of JAZUNH010000009.1, from coordinate 9,874 downwards.
CGATCAGAGTGGTCTCTGACGTACTCTCATCGAACGGATCGTCTTCAATGGCGTCGACATGCGGATCATGCCTTGCGCTGATGGACGCCGGTGTTCCTATCAAGCGCCCGGTATCAGGCATAGCGATGGGACTCATCGAGAGAGTCGAAGAGGACGGTTCCAGCAAGATGGCTATCCTCTCAGACATCCAGGGAATGGAAGACTTCCTTGGAGACATGGACTTCAAGGTAACGGGAACGACTGAGGGCGTTACGGCCATGCAGATGGACATCAAGGTCCACGGCCTTTCAAGAGAGATCCTCCAGCAGGCTCTCAGGCAGGCGCGTGAAGGCAGGATGCACATCATGGACATAATGCTCGAAGAGATCCCTGAGCCTAGAGCAGAGCTCAGCAAGTGGGCTCCTCGCTGCATAGCGATGAGGATCGATCCTGACAAGGTAAGGATCGTCATCGGTCCTGGAGGAAAGACGATCAACAAGATCATCGAGGAGACAGGAGTTGACATCGACATCTCTGAAGAGGATCTCGGACTCGTTACGATCTACTCTGCTGACATGGACAGCGCTGAGGCAGCGAAGAAGCAGATCGAGCTCCTGACAGCCGAGGTAGAGGTCGGAAAGACATATGTAGGCGAAGTCAAGAGGATCATGAACTTCGGAGCGTTCATCGAGGTGCTCCCTGGCAAAGAGGGACTTCTCCACATCTCGAAGATGGCGAAGCGCCGCATCGAGAAGGTCGAGGATGTAATGAACATCGGCGACAAAGTAGAGGTCAAGGTATCAGAGATAGACAGCCAGGACAGGATCAACCTGGAGAGAACACATCTCGACTAGAGAACAGACAAGAATGCCGGCGTCCATACGGGCGCCGGTTTTTGTATGTGGAAAATATCTGCCGATGTATGATATCATTCAGATATGGGTAGAAATACAAGCAGAATGGTATGTATATGCGCGGCGGTGCTCTCATTTGTCCTTTTTACCGCGGGGTGCGGGATGCTTGAGGACAGGGCGCTGGGCAATTCTGACCAGGCTGTTCTCGATGAGGTGCCGGAGTACGCGGGCGAGCCATATACAGAAGTCGAAGGAAACCGGCCGGGCTTCACGGTCAAGGAGATCAAAGAGGCCGGCACAGATCTTCGCTTTTTCAGCGAAATGGACAGCTTGGGAAGGTGCGGGAGCGCCGTTTCAGTCGTGGGCAGGGACACTATGCCTGATGGCGAGAGAGAACCGATAGGAATGGTCAGGCCTTCCGGCTGGCAGCTGCAGAAATATGATTTCATAGATAACGGCGGGTATCTGTTCAACAGATGCCATCTGATAGGATGGCAGCTGACGGGAGAGAACGAGGAGCCGCGGAACCTGATCACCGGGACCAGATACATGAACACCGAGGGGATGCTTCCCTTTGAGAACAGGGTCGCTGAATATGTGAGGAGGACGGGGAACCATGTCCTCTACAGGTCGACTCCCGTGTTCCGGGGAAAAGAGCTCGTAGCGAGAGGCGTACAGCTTGAGGCGTATTCCGTCGAAGACAGAGGCAGGGGCGTTTCTTTCAACGTCTTCTGCTATAACGTGCAGCCGGGAGTCGAGATAGAGTATCTCGACGGTACGAGCAGAGCCCTGGAACAGAGCAAAGCCGTGGAACGGCAGGATGCAGGTAAGAAAGAGTCTTCCGCGGCTGAAGAAACGAATGAAGAACAGGAGGAATATCCTCCTCTTGACGTTCCTGAAGGCGTGACGTATGTGCTGAACAACAATACCATGAGGTTCCACAGGACTGACTGCAGGGGAGCGAGGTCGATCTGGGAGCACAACAGGTCATGGTTCTACGGGACCAGAGAAGAGGCGGTGGAGGCCGGATACGTGCCTTGCGGTATGTGCGAGCCATAGCGGGGATAATATATGGATGAAAAGAAAGTACTGCTCGTCAAGCCGATGAACGAGTTTGAGGAAAAGGATCTGGATAAAGAAACAGAAGAGATACGGGAGCTTACGGACGTTCCTTTCGTGTTCGCGCATATTGCCGTATCAGACTGGGACAGAGACCTTTCGCCGTGGGAAGCCCCTCCGGTATACGGCGACGTTCCGTTCGGAAGCGGGGCGGCGGACACGCTGAGGGAGATCATTGACGTGCTCATCCCGGAAGAGCTAGGGGAAGCGGGGCTTCCGGATGATGCTCCGGTCGTGCTCGGAGGATATTCGCTTGCCGGTCTGTTCGCGCTCTGGAGCATGCTGAATACGGACAGGTTCTCGGGAATAGCCGCGGCATCGCCGTCTGTGTGGTTCCCGGGATGGATGTCATATCTTGCCGAAAGGCTTGGAGATAGCGCGTACGGGGAAAGGCCTGCGGTCTATCTCAGTCTCGGAGACAGGGAGCCGAAGGCAGGAAAGCCTGTCATGAGGACAGTCGGAGAAAACATAGAAAAGACATACGGACTCGTAAAGGACGTATGCGGGAACGCGGTGCTTGAATGGAACCCCGGGAATCACTTCAAGGATCCCGGCAGGAGGACCGCAAGAGGATTCGCGTGGTGCCTGGAGCACCTTGAAATGAATGATTAAAGCCAGCACAGGAGGTATATAAAATGGCATATTTTCTTCCGGTGATGCTAGTTGTTTTTTCCAATACGGTATATCAGATAGCGGCGAAGTCGATCCCGGAGAAGCTCGACCCGCTCGCTTCGGTGACGGTCACGTATCTTGTCGGGGCCGCGGCAAGCTTCATTCTGTATTACGCGCTGAACAGAGACGCCGACATACTCGCCGAGTACAGCAGGCTGAACTGGGCTCCGTTCCTTCTCGGACTAGCAATAGTAGGGCTCGAGGCAGGTATGATCTACGCCTACAAGGTGGGATGGGCGGTGAACACGCTCTCTGTCACGCAGAGCACATGCCTCGCGATAGTTCTCATCTTCGTCAGCTTCCTTGTATTCAAGGAGCCGATAACATGGAACAAGATCGCGGGAGTCGTCGTCTGCGCGTCGGGCATCGCGCTTATCAACTACAAATAGGATGCGCGGGGCGGAAGGACTGTAATGAAAAGAGAAGAGATACTGGATGAGCTGTACGCCCTGCAGGATCCGGGATACAGGGACTTTCAGGGGAGCCTGATACCAACGGTCCCGCGTGAGCGGATGATAGGGGTGAGGACCCCTGACCTCAGGGCTCTCGCGAAGAAAACAGGATACGACGAGGAGTTCCTGCGTGACCTGCCGCATGGATACTTTGACGAGGACCAGCTCCACGCCTTCATAATATCAGGCGTCAGGGACTTTGATCTCTGCATGGAAGAAACGGAAAGGTTCCTTCCGTATGTAGACAACTGGGCGACGTGCGACCAGCTGAATCCGAAGGCTCTCGGCAGGCACAAGGACAGGCTCTTAGAGAAGATACGCGGATGGATATCGTCCGGCGGGACATACGAGACCAGGTTCGCGGTAAGGATGCTCATGACGCATTTCCTTGACGACAGCTATGACGACGAATATCCCGCGATGGTAGCGGGGATAAGGTCGGAGGAGTACTACGTCAGGATGATGGCGGCATGGTACTTCGCCACGGCTCTGGCAAAGAGATATGAAGAGATACTGCCATACATAGAGGGAAAGCGCCTCGATCCGTGGACGCATAATAAAGCCATACAGAAGGCGGTGGAAAGCAGAAGGATAACGGATGAGCAGAAGGTGTATCTGAAGAGCCTGAAATGTGGTATAATATAAAATCCGGGAAATAAGAGATAAATGAGAAAGGGGGGGCACTTGTCATGCATAGAGGAATGAAAAGGATCATACCGGCAGTATTTGCGATGATACTCATTGCGCTGCTTGCCCTTGCGGGATGCTCCCGCTTCGGCGGAAGCGCGATGGAGAAGATCGAGAAGGCCAACGAGAAAGTGCACGAGGCCGGCGAGAAGCTCGGCGACGCGAAGGAAAAGCTGGGCGACGCGAAAGATAAGCTCGGCAAAGCCGCAAAGAAGCTCAAGGAGATAACGAAAAGGCACGCAAAGAGCAGGAGACAGCTCCAGACGTCGGAGGATCTTAAATTAAGAGACGTTTCGGGGAACGGGTCCGCTTTTGTATTCAAATACGGAGATGAAGAGTTCAGGGCAGAGTATCTGCCGGACAACTGGACCATATACGATTCATACAAGATCCTTAACAGGAAGGATATAAGGATCATCTGCAAAGCTCTTTCGGACATCCATCCGGTACACGGAAGGGACCTCAAATCATACCGCACGCCTAAGGACATGACGTATGAATGGCAGCAGCATAATATAATGTACGACCTCCTTCCTGACGGGAGCAGATGGAAGGAGAGCGCGAAGAACGTCGACCTGGATCCTTACGACCAGGGAAGGTCATACAAGGAGATCTATGAGGACAGGACAGGGAAAGAATTCGACATCAACGATTTCATTTAACATACACAAGGAGAAGTGAATGTTCGCATTACTGTTTTTATTGATAATGCTCGGCATCCCGGCAGGTATCCTGATGCTGATCACTGAGGTACTGATCAACTATACCAGGAGCAAGGAAACGAAGGCCAGGCTGGAGGATCTGATCCCGAGAAGAGATACGTCAAAGGACACGTCTTTTCTGGATCTTCAGAACACAGTCGGCGGAAAGCGCCAGGACCAGAAGCAGTATCAGTATGAATACACATATAACGAGCCGGGAAAGGAGGAGAAGGGCAGGACCGCCGGGAGCACGGAGAGCGTGCAGCACGTTCCGGAGCCTTACGCGAGGCCTGTCAGGAAGAGAAGGAACGGCAGCGCCGCGGCGGTAACGCTTTTTGTCTTTTCCGGCATGACGTTCTTCACGGCCGCGAGCGATATATTCGACGGCATAGCGGAACACGGGCTGAGCCATATGACAGAGTTCGCGGGATCCGTGCCTATGCTTCTCGTATCTATAGCCTGCCTCATAGCGGGACTGTGGATAGTCATCTCCAGGCAGCGCAGGGTCGACAGGGAGAATCGCTATATAGCGATAATAAACCAGGGATACGGAATGATCCCTATCGACAACATAAGCTATCTGTATCCTAAGAGCTATGACGACTGTGTTAAGGAGCTCCAGGAGATGATCAATAAAGGTACGCTTCCTGACGCGTATATCGACTACGGAAGGAGGCTTCTCGTTATCGATCCGAAGAACCACAGCGTGGAGCCTTTGATCGTGAAGAAAGAAGAGAAGAAGGCGCCCGAGAAGAAGGAAGAAGCCCCGGAGAAGCCTGAGAAGATCGACTTCCTGAGCATGGAGAGACTTTCCAGGGAAGTGAAGGACGAAGAGATCCGCCTGAAGGTCACGAAGATAAGCACGACGCTCAAGACGATAGGGCAGAAGGCTGAGGAGGATCCGGAGATAAGGAAAGCCGCCGGAGTTGACGCGTTTATGGAGATGTATCTCCCGAGGACGATAAACCTCGTAAGGCAGTATGAAGAGGTCAACGAGGCAGCGAATCTCCCGGAGGACAACGAGCTCAGGAAGAACGTCCTTGAAACATTAGACGCGATAGACAGCGCCGCCGTATCGCTGTGGCAGGAGATCGTTCATTCGGATATGATAGATATATCGTCGGAGCTGGACGCCCTGCAGACAAAGCTGGCGATGGACGGATATCCTGACTCTGGCGAGAAACAGCCGGACGTGTTCGATCAGATAAGAAAACAGCGCGAGAAAGCGCCGGAAAACATAGAAGCAAAGTAAAGTGGGTAGATCCCGGAGGGAAACTATGGAAACAAAGGTTAAAGAAGAAGAGGCAATGCCTACACTGACTCTTGACGAAGAAGAGCCTACTATGAACTTCATGATGGAAGACGGAAAGGAGCCTCTTGCCGAGGCAGCGAAAGTGCCTGAGCAGCATTTCACTGAAGCTGAGCAGAAGCAGATCGACGAGTTCGCTAAACAGATAGACATCAGGAACATGGACCAGATCATGAAGTACGGATCGACAGCGCAGAAGAAGTCGGCGAACTTCTCAGAAGCAGCGCTTAAGGGCGTCCGCACCAAGGATTTCGGCGAGATCGGAGGCCTTCTGGCTGACCTTACGACAGAAGTCAGGGGATTCGGCGACACGGACAAGAAGGGGTTCCTCGGACTGTTCCAGAAAGGCAGGAACAAGGTCGAAGCCATGAAGGTGAAGTATTCCGACAGCGAGGTGAACATCAACAAGATAGCCAAGGCTCTCGAGACTCACCAGTTCACGCTGCTTAAAGATATCAGCATGATGGGTAAGCTCTATGAAGAGAACAAGCTGTACTTCAAGGAGCTCTCGATGTACATCGCAGCGGGAAAGAAGAAGCTTGAAGAAGTGCGCGCGACAGACCTTGTGGAGCTGCAGAACAAAGCGGCAGAGACGGGACTTCCTGAAGATGCTCAGGAGGCAAAGGACCTGGCCGCGATGTGTGAGAGATTCGAGAAGAAGATCACGGATCTGGAGCTGACGAGAGCGATAACGCTCCAGACGGCGCCTCAGATCAGGCTCGTCCAGGAAGACGACGCCATGATGGCGGAGAAGATCCAGAGCACGATCAACAACACCATCCCTCTGTGGAAGAACCAGATGGTACTCGCGCTCGGAGTATCACATGCTGCGGAGGCGGCGAAGGCCCAGAAGCTCGTGTCCGACGCTACCAATGAGATGCTGAAGAAGAACGCTGACACTCTGAAGCAGGCGACGATAGAGACGGCCAAGGAGAACGAACGCACGATCGTGGATATCGAGACGCTGCAGCACACCAACGACCAGCTCATCTCAACGATCGACGAGGTCATCCGCATCCAGGAAGAGGGAAGCGAGCGCCGCAAGGCTGCTGAGAAAGAGCTGTCGCGTATCGAGACCGAGCTGAAGGACAAGCTACTCGAGGCAAGCGGAAGGAAAGAAGCATAATTGACAGAAGCAGCGGTCATAATACTGGGAGCCGTCAACCTTCTGGCCTTCATAGTGTTCGGACTGGACAAGAAGAAAGCAGAGAAGGATAAATGGCGCGTCCCTGAATCGACACTTATCATGCTCGCGGTGCTCGGCGGTTCTGCCGGTGCTCTTGCGGGCATGCTTGTATTCCGGCACAAGACGAAGAAGGCGAAGTTCATGATAGGGATACCTGTCATACTTCTCCTTCAGGTGCTTCTTGTCTCGTTCATTCTGATGAACAGGTAACGGAGGGAACATGGATATACAGAAGATCCTTTCTGCCTGCGACCACACGCTCCTCAGGCAGGACGCCGTGTGGGAACAGATACAGGAGCTGATAGACGACGCGCTGAAGTACCATACCGCGTCGATATGCATATCACCGTGCTTTGTAAAGCGCGCGAGAGAATATTCCGGGGAGATAAACATCTGCACCGTCATAGGGTTCCCTAACGGGACAGAGACTACGGAGACCAAAGTATTCGAGACGCTAGACGCCATTTCCAACGGCGCGGACGAGATAGACATGGTCATAAATATCGGAGACGTGAAGGCGGGGAAGTACGATAATGTGCTTTCCGAGATCAGGTCGGTAAAGCGGGCCTGCGGAAGCCGCATACTGAAGGTGATCATCGAGACGTGCCTCCTGACGGATGACGAGAAGAAAGAGATGTGCAGGGTGGTGACGGAGTCCGGCGCGGATTATATCAAGACGTCAACCGGCTTCTCGTCAGGCGGAGCCACGTTTGAAGACGTGGAGCTTATGGCCCGCAGCGTCGCCCCGGGTGTCAGGATCAAACCCGCCGGCGGCATATCGTCGCTTGAGGACGCGGAGAAGTTTCTCGAGCTGGGAGCGAGCCGCCTCGGTACGAGCAGGATAGTGAAGACAGTAAAAGAAAAAAAGAAATAAAAAACGGGCGTGAAGCCCGTTTTTTGTCGTTTTTGCCTGTCTTATTCTTCGCCGCCGTCAGAGCTGCCGCCTTCATCATCGCCGCCGGCTTTGCTGTTCGGGAGGAAGATCACGTTGTCTTCCTTGCGCAGGTCGTCAGGGACGTTCTTCTTCAGTTCGTCCCGCTTTTTCTTATCGGAAGAAGCGCCGGATGAGCCGCCGCTTGTAGTCATTATGTAATATACGAGTATTCCGACCAGAAGTATCAGGCCGAGTATAAGAAGATGCATATCCGCTCCTTGTCTATTTTACGAGGGATCTCCAGTCATGAGTGACTTCGCCGCTGTCTTTTACGAGGAAAGGCACTCCGAGCTTTCCGTTCGCCTTTGCTTCGGCGAACTCCTCCTCGTTCGAGTCTCTTATGATGAGGAACTGCTTGAGGTCGAGGAGCCCCTCGGATATATCGTGGAACTCATACTGTATACCCGCCGCGTTATATTTTCTTATGCACTCCAGCGTGTAAGGGCAGAAGTGCGAGCCGTAAACTTTCAGCATATCATCGCCTCCATATCTTTTCTGTCTCAATTATACACACAACTGACATGCAAGTGCAATATCTGATGATCACGCTCCGTATGTGGCGGCTGAAGCTGTGCATGAATAGAAGGATTGATACTTTTCCCAAGAAAAAGCCGGAAAAGTATCAAATATTGAAAAATTTTGCTCAAAGAGTATCAACTTTGATATCTGGAGTAAAAATAAATACGGACACATGTGCCAAAGGGCTCCGGACATTGCAAAATTGCGTGTGACAGTGTATACTAACTACGTATGTGCGTAATTTTTGCCGGCACATGCTTAAGGCATCCGCAGGCTGCAGAGAAGGCCCGCGGAAATACGAGACCCGTCCGGCGCTGCAGAGAAGGCGTACGGACAGAAAGGATTTTAAATGTTTGAGAAATTATCGGACAAGCCTGTTGCCGAGGTCCAGAAGGAGCAGGTAAAAGAATGGAACGAGGAAGATCTCCTCGCGAGATGCGTTAAGGAGAGAGAAGGGGCTGAGCCTTTCGTATTCTACGAAGGACCGCCGACAGCAAACGGAAAGCCGGGCATCCACCACGTCATGGCCAGGACGCTGAAGGACTCCGTAAACAGGTACAAGACGATGAAGGGCTACCAGGTCAAGCGTAAGGCAGGCTGGGACACTCACGGACTTCCTGTTGAGATCGAAGTCGAGAAGCAGCTCGGCATGACCGGGAAGCAGGACATCGAGAAGTACGGCATCAAGGAGTTCAACGAGAAGTGCCGCGAGTCTGTATTCAAGTATACTGACATGTGGCGCGACATGAGTGAGAGAATGGCGTACATGGCTGACATGGACGACCCGTACATCACTCTGGACAATAACTATATCGAGACCGGATGGTGGATCCTGAAGCAGTTCTTTGACGCGGGGCTCATCTACGAGGGACACAAGATCCTTCCGTACTGCCCGCGCTGCGGAACAGGACTCGCTTCTCACGAGGTGGCTCAGGGCTACAAGGAGATCAGCGTTAACACAGTAGTCGCGAAGTTCCACAAGAAGGATACGGATAACGAGTACTTCCTCGCGTGGACCACGACTCCGTGGACTCTCGCTTCAAACGTTGCTCTTACCGTAGGACCTGAGATCGACTATGTGAAGGTCAGGATGCTCGAGGGAGACGACGAGGGCAACATCTTCTACCTTGCGAAGAACCTCGCTGACAAGATCCTCGGAGCAGGCAAATACGAAGTAATAGAAGAGATGAAGGGCAGGGACCTGGAGTACCAGGAGTACGACCAGCTCATGCCGTTCTGCGAGCCTGACAAGAAGGCTTTCTATGTAACATGCATGGACTATGTATCCGTTGACGACGGAACAGGCATCGTCCATACGGCGCCGGCGTTCGGTGAAGTTGACTCAAACTGGGGAGTGACCTGCGGGCTCCCGATGCTCAAGCCTATAGTCAAGAGAGGCTGCTTTACAGAGACGCCTTGGAAAGGCCACTTCTTCATGGAAGACGGCCTGGACGTTGGGATC
>JAZUNH010000008.1:0-7055 GCA_045604065.1 Anaerovoracaceae bacterium | reverse complement strand
AAAAGGTCGAAGTATATCATGCCTTCTCACCTGCCTTCCCCGCTGTAAAAGCCTGCATGGCCGTCCCCAGGACAGCCGCGCCGAGCACTATGTACACGGTGCTTACGTCAAGGAACGTTATCAGCACGAACGCCGCTATGGCGACCGCCCAGCAGAAAGCGTCCTTCAGTACTTTCTTCCCGACTGAATACGCCGAATACGCTATCAGGCCTGTCGCGGCCGCGCGTATCCCTGTAAGAGCGCCGGTCACATACCTGTTATCTCCTATCCCTCTCAGGACTTCGATGACCAGTATTATGGAGATCAGGCTCGGCAGTATGACCCCCGCCGTAGCGAAGACTGCCCCCGGGATCCCCTTCTTGCGGTGCCCGACGTACGTCGCCATGTTGATCGCGATGACTCCGGGAAGGCTCTGCGATACCGCTATGCAGTCGACGACCTCGTCCTGCGTCAGCCACTTCTTCCTGTCCGACACGATCCCCTGGAGGAGCGGTATCATGGTTATGCCGCCTCCTATTGTGAACAGGCCGAGCTTGAAGAACTCCCAGAAAAGCTCAGGGAGACTCGCGCTGCGCACTTTTGATTTTTCTGAAGTTCCTTCCGCCATCAAGATCCTTCCGTATATGCCCGGATCCTACATTCCGAACTTTTCTTTATTCACGAGCACAACAGCTTCCTTTATGGCTTCGTCCACTGTGAGCTCCCTCTTATCTTCTTCACGCCTGAGCTTGTATTCAACTATGCCCTCCGGCGCGCGCTTTCCGACTGTGATCCTCACAGGGATCCCGAGAAGATCCGCGTCCTTGAACTTGACGCCCGGGCGCTCTTTCCTGTCGTCCAGGATCACTTCGACTCCGGCTTTCTCAAGCTCTTCCTCTATCTTCTCCGCGGCCTCGTCCTGAGCCTCGTCGCCCGGCTTCATCTCTTCGATGATGACGTGATACGGAGCGACGGAAACAGGCCAGATGATGCCGTTATCGTCGTGATGCTGCTCCACGACCGCCGCAAGGGTCCTGGTGACTCCTATGCCGTAGCATCCCATCACGATAGGGTGCTCCTTCTGGTTCTCGTCCAGATATGTAGCGTGCATCGCCTCAGAGTACTTGGTGCCGAGCTTGAATACCTGGCCGACCTCGATCCCTCTCGCGTGCTTTACAGGAGCTCCGCAGCAAGGGCATGGATCTCCCTCCAGGAGGACCTTGATGTCCGTAACGATGTCTCCGGTATAGTCTCTTCCGTAGTTCACGTTGATCAGGTGGTGATCCTCTTCGCAGGCGCCCGCGCACATGTTCTTGAGGCCCGGCAGCTCGCTGTCCACCACTATCGTACAGTCATGCAGCGCCGTAGGACCGGTGAAGCCGCCTACGCAGCCCGTCGCCTCATGCATCTTCTCCTCGTCCGCGAACTCGATCTGGTGCTCAGGTATGCCGAGTGCGTTGATGAGCTTTGTCATGTTGCACTCTCTGTCTCCCCTTACGAACGCAGCGACGTATCCGTTCTCTTTGTAATCGTCGTCATATGTGACGAAAAGCAGCGCCTTTATCGTCTTCTCCTTCGGGATCCCCAGGAAGTCCGCGACCTCCTCGATCGTCTTTGTCCCTGGAGTATGTACCTTTTCCATCGGGAGCATTTCGACGCCCTCGTCAGGCGCCGCGTCCACGCATCCCGCGCGCTCTGTGGTCGCCGCCATGTCACAGTTCTCACAGTACGCTATCTCGCTCTCGCCAACGCTCGTAAGCGCCTGGAACTCATGCGAGTTGCTTCCTCCGATCGCGCCGTTGTCCGCCTCCACAGGACGGAAATACAGGCCGCACCTCGTGAAGATCTTAGTGTACGCGTCGTACATGTCCTGATAGCTCTTGTCCAGGCCTTCGTTATCGATATCGAACGAATACGCGTCTTTCATCACGAACTCGCGGCTCCTCATGAGCCCGAAGCGAGGCCTTGCCTCGTCTCTGTACTTCGTCTGTATCTGGTACAGGTTCTCAGGGAGCTGCTTGTACGAGCTGATGTCGTTTCTCACGATGTCCGTGAAGATCTCCTCGTGCGTTGGCCCGAGGCAGAAGTCTCTTCCGTTTCTGTCCTTGATCCTCCAGAGCTCAGGTCCGTAGTGCGACCATCTTCCGGACTCCTGCCAGAGCTCCGCCGGCTGTACGGCCGACATGTGGATCTCCTGGGCTCCCGTCCTGTCCATTTCCTCTCTTACTATCTCTTCGATCTTCCTCACAGAACGCCAGCCCAGGGGCATGAACCCGTATATCCCGGAAACGAGCTTCCGGATCATTCCCGCTCTCAGAAGCAGGATATGGCTTGGGATCTCCGCCTCGTTAGGTACTTCGCGAAGTGTTTTAAGATGCATCTTTGATAGTCTCATTTGTTTTCTCCTTGTGCTGTATATTTTTTCATGAGGCATACCGCCTCTGCCGCTATTCCTTCACCTCTTCCGGCGAACCCCAGTTTCTCTGTCGTCGTCGCCTTGACGCTGATCCGTTCCTTATCCACGCCGGCGGCTTCCGAGAGCCTCCCGCGCATCGCGTCTATGTATCCCGCGAGCTTCGGCCTTTCGCAGATCACGGTGACGTCGCAGTTCTCCATCACGTATCCCGCTTCCTCCGTTACTCTCGCGACTTCCGAGAGGAGCTTCATGCTGTCTGCTCCGAGATACCTGTCGTCGGTATCCGGGAAAAGATGCCCTATGTCGCCCATGGCGCAGGCGCCAAGCATGGCGTCCATCAGGGCGTGTGTGAGCACGTCCGCGTCCGAATGGCCGAGAAGCCCGAGCTCGAACGGTATCTCAACTCCCCCGAGTATCAGCTTCCGCTCCGGAACGAGCCTGTGCACGTCGAATCCGTGTCCTATTCTGTATTCTTTCTCACTCATCTGCCTTCACCGCTTTCCCGAGATCCTCGGGAGTCGTTATCTTGATGTTGCCATATCCGCCCGGGACTATAACGGGCATCACGCCCGCTCTCTCGGCGAGGCTTCCGTCGTCTGTAACATGGTATCCATCCGCCCGCGCCTGCTCCGCCGCCTCGTATATCAGCCCGAAGGCGAATCCCTGCGGCGTCTGCACCAAGTACAGCCTGCTCCTGTTCCGCGTGCCGCCTTCGACATCGCGGATCGTATCCTTTACCGGCACCGCCGCGACGGCGGCTTTGTTCTCATACGCCGCCCTGAGCACGCCGAGGATCACCTCATCTGTAACGAACGGCCTCGCCCCGTCGTGGATGAGCACGATGCTGTCGCTCGCAAGTCCCTTCTCCTTCAGGTATCTCAGCGCGAGCAGGACGGAATCCTGACGCTCTTTCCCGCCGGTCACGATCTCGGCCTTAAGCCCATCCGCTCCCGCGTTCACGAGCTCTTCCGTCTCTTTCTCAAAGCCTTCCGGCGCCGTAACAACGATAACACCGGCAACTCCTTCAACGGCTCCGCGGCGGAACGCGTCGACTGACTTCCTCAGTATGCTCACGCCGCCGTCCATCTCAATGAATTGCTTCGGCTTACCGGCGTCCATCCTCTTGCCGATGCCGCCGGCACAAATAATAACTGCTGTTTCCCTGTCCTTATACATATGTCTCCGGGTCTTCCCGGCTTTTCTCCTCTACTTCAGCCTTCCGAATATCATGCGGCCCGCTGACGTCTGAAGCACGCTTGTCACTCTGATCTCCGCGGTCTTCCCGATCATCTCGCGGCCGTTCTCGACTACGATCATCGTGCCGTCGTCCAGGTATCCGATAGCCTGCGCCTGGGTCTTTCCTTCCTTGATGAGCGCGACCTGCATGTCTTCGCCCGGTATCACGACAGGCTTCAGGCAGTTCGCGAGCTCGTTGATGTTCAGGACCCTCACGCCGTTGATCCCGGCGACTTTATTGAGGTTATAGTCATTCGTGACGACGTCGCCTCCGATCAGCTCGGCGAGCTTGAGAAGCTTGACATCGACCTCAGGTATCTCTTTCAGGACCTTCTCGTTATCCGTATTGTAGATCTCCACACCGTATTCGTCGCGGATCCTTCCGAGGATGTCCAGGCCTCTCCTTCCCCTGATCCTCTTCAGGGAATCGGCAGAGTCAGCTATATGCCTGAGCTCCACCAGCACGAAGTCAGGTATGATCACCGATCCCTCAAGGAATCCGGTGCTCATGATCTCAGCTACCCTTCCGTCTATGATGACGCTCGTGTCGAAGATCTTCGGTACCGCCGCTTCGTCAGACGGGCAGGAGATACCGTCGTTACCGCTGCTTTCCCGTCTGGATGTCTGCAGGATGCTCCGGATGAAATCCTTGCCCTTCATGGCAGCGACCGCGGCGCATAAATAACACGAGACCGCGTAGGTCACAACGACCACGGCAGCGTATACATAGCTGTTAGGGATTATCCGGAAAAGCTGTGCGAGGAGAGTCGCTATCAGAAGACCGAACAGGAGTCCGACCGCTCCCGCGGCTATGGTGCCCGCGGAAACATTCTGCAGCTCGCGGCCTATGCCGTTAGCCAGCCTGACTCCCTGGTTCGCTATTGACGGAGCAATGATAAAAAACAAAAAAGCGAAAATAATTGCGGTTGCCGCGGCTATCAGGAACTGTCTCTCAAGTATGTTCTCAGGAAGCACTATGCCTGCTCTCTGTATCACATAGAAGACGAATCCCGACATCCCGTATCCGATTATCGCTCCGAAAAGCGCCGACAGGACTCTTATTAAGTTTTTGAACATTATTTGCTGCTTCACCTCCTTTCTTCTTTATCTGTACCTGTATCTTCCGGCAGAGGACTCACGCAGGCGGATAATAGAATGATGAATGCCCTGCGCTGCTTGTCCTTTACTTTCAGATAAAGTATATCACTAATCGATGCTCCTGTACCCCTTGAAACTGCTTTTATCCAGGAATCCGTACTCGAATCCGAGCCTGTTCTCCGGGTCTTTCTCATCGGTATGGATAGACAGAGTATTGACGATCTCTTCTGTCGTCATATTGTTTTCGCGCATGTACTCCAGCTCGGCCTCGTTATAGTTTATCTCGTCTTCGCCGTAGTTCCTGAAGATGTGCGCGTCCTGTTCACTTTCGCCCAGCCTTACTGTGGCGTCGCTGTCGCGGAGCGTTCTGTAGCCGTTCTCGTCTCTGCCCTGCAGGACGTAATAGATGTCTCCCGCCTTCTGGGCTTTCGCGTAGTCATACCCCAGGTCATGGTTCTGGTAGATCGCGAGCTCTGCTATGAGGCCGCCTCCGTCGGTGACTTTTCTCGACGCTCTGTTGAAGCAGCAGACCATCTTAAGCGACTTGAACTCCGTGCAGAAGCAGAAGTCTCCGGTGGAATCCATGAATCCCGCGACAGGACCGTGCCCGTACTCCTTTACCAGCACGTTGTTTATCGCGTCGACCTTGCCCTTTCCCTGTGTCTGGGCTTTAGTCGCTTTCTTCCCCTTCTTCCACTTTCCTTCTTCTTCCGGGATCCACATGCATCCCTTGTCGTAATCGTACTCGTTTATATATTTTTTGTCCTTCAGCTTATTCGTCATAGCGATGACGCCGTCCACGGAATCGTGGAGCTCCCATACGTCGACCGCGGCTTTGACCACGTCTGTCGACGACGCCGAGCAGATGAATACCTTTATGCCGTTGTTCTTAAGAGCGGCCATGAGCTCTCTGATGTTGTCAGGCACCTGGACGCCGCTCGTCCACTCGAACTCGCATATGCCGGTCTTGGACTTCATCTGAGGGGAAGTCCATGTCACGTATTCAGACTCCTCTTCCCTGTAATATTCATGAGAAGCCTTCGCGAGGGCGTACACCTCGTCTTCCGTGAATCCCGTGAACCAGTAGAGCACCCACGGATACGCTGCTTCCGCGGACTCGGAATCATATACGAGGTCATACATCGCGCGCATCTTGGTCGCGAACTCTCTCCACGCCTTGGTCTTCTGGATGCTTTCCGCCGTCTCGTCAGGGAATCCGCTTGGCGAGAACGGGCCGAACTTCCTGTAAAGCCTGTCGTAGGCGTAAGTGATGTCGGTCACCCAGCCGTCGTACGTGGCGTTCTTCTGGCAGTATTCTGTTCCGCGCTTCTTGAACGGATCGCCGAGTCCCGTGAGAAGCACTTCTCTCAGCTTCTCCGCGTCCATGTCGGAAGCGAACGCCATGTGCTGCAGCTGATAGACCGCGAGCTGCTCCTCTACGTCGAATATGGAGCACGTGTTATCAAAATCAAAGACAGTATAGACTGTCTCGTCATATGTCTTGGAAAACTTACCGCAGTCTTTCATCATCTCGTTCAGGCCGTTCCTCACGACCGGGCTCCATGAATCCAGCTCTATCTCTTTAGTGGTTTCGTCTATGTTACCGCCTGCTCCGCCTCTTCCGCATGATGTAAGTGTGAGTATCATAAGAAGAGCTGCGAGCACCGCAATGAATCTTTTCATATCATCCTCCCCGGCAGCTTCTGTATATCGTTATCAGTGTCTCAATCATACTACCAGAGCGGTGTTCCGTCAACATCAGACCGCCTTGACAAGGCTCCTTCCGCGACCCGAAAAAGCCCGTATTTTTCACATACTCCACACACAATGCACACCTTTTCAAGTTTTCAAAAGCCGCGGTATATGATAAAATCAGAATATACATCTTAATCGGCATCAGGAAAATATTCCGGGAGGGGGATATGTACAAGCTTTTGGTAGTTGACGATGAAGTCAAGATAAGAGACGTCATCAGGGAATACGCTGAATTCAACGGATATGAAGTCGCTGAGGCGGGAGACGGCATGGAAGCTGTCAGGATGTGCAAAGACGATGACTTTGATCTCATCATCCTCGACATCATGATGCCTAAGCTGGACGGCTTCTCAACATGCAAGGAGATAAAGAAATTCAAGCCGGACATCCCTGTCATCATGCTTTCCGCGAGAGGAGAGGAATACGACAAGCTGTTCGGATTCGAGCTCGGTATCGACGACTACGTCGTAAAGCCTTTCAGCCCGAAGGAGCTCATGGCGAGAGTGAACGCTGTTCTTTCCAGAAAGAGCGCAGCGCAGCCTAAGACAGAAGACATCCTTAAGTTCAAAGG
>JAZUNH010000007.1:0-5781 GCA_045604065.1 Anaerovoracaceae bacterium | reverse complement strand
CCGACGGCATGGTCTGCGGCGGAGTGATAGACGTGCTTTTCGAACGAATCTCATAACATATCAAAAACAAAACCTTTTTATAATTCTCCATTATCAGAACTGCATGCTTACTTATCAGAGTATTCGTGCAGTTCATCTGTTTACTGCATCAAACTTGTTGCGGCGGGGACATCCGCTGTCTGATATAATAGGAATGATAGTTGCACTTTTCGGAGTTTTCGGGAGAGAAGCATTCGGGAGAGTAGTATCCGGAAGAAAAGCATTCGGGATAAAAGCGTTCAGGAGAGAAGCAATGAGCAGGACATCAATAAATAAGAGATCAGAAAGAAGTATCCTCACGCTGATGACTATCGTGATAACTCTCATGATCGTCATGGCCTTCAGTATCACCGCCAATGCGGAGGAAGCGAAGTGGGAGGATCTGGCAGATGACTATACCGGCAAGACTGTGATACTGCAGTCCAACGACGTGCACGGTGCTCTGGACGGCTACCAGTATATCGCAGGGCTGAAGGCAGAGCTGGAGAGGAGAAACGCGAAAGTCATCCTCGTGGACAGCGGCGATATTTTGCAGGGCTCGATCTATGTCGCTGAGGATAAAGGGGGAGCCGCTATATCACTTATGAAGGACTGCGGATACGACTTCATCACGATCGGTAACCATGATTTTGACTACGGAACGCAGAAGCTCCTGGATAACCTGGCCGGTCTTAATTCGGATAAAACGCAGATACTCTGCTCCAATCTGATAAAGACTGACGGCTCGGGAGAGTGCGCGTTCAAGGAGAACAGCGTTTGCAGCGTCACTGAGGATCTGAAAATAGGATTCTACGGAGTTCTGAGTGATTCGACAAAGACGAGCTGCATGCCGGGAAATATCACGGGAATGGACTTTCAGGAAAAGCAAGCTATGTATGACAGCCTGAACAGCGGGATCGACAGCATGGAGGCGCAGGGCGCGGACGTGATCATAGGTATCTCGCATTTCGGCGTGGATAAGCTGGGTGACTCAGATACATCGATGGACCTCTACGCAGGGACGAAGGGCAGTATAGGCCAGGCAAATGCCGGGCTGACGGAAGCTCAGATCGCCGGAAAATACCTGATACTGGACGGTCATTCACATACGGTGATGACAGAAGGGGTGGGCGGCGAGCCTATCATGTCGACGGGCACGAAGTTCATGAATGTGGGCGTCGTTGTAATAGATAACCAGACTGAGAGCATTGAGGATCACTTCCTGTTCAGGCTGAGGGTGACTGACTCGCCGAGCGCGTCTTACAGGTTAGGGCTTCCTTCCGACGATGCTATAAGGACCAAAGGCGAAGGGATCATCGCGGACGTAGATAAAAAGTACGCTGAAGTGATCGCAAAGTCGGAGGTCGATCTCAACGGTAATAAGGAAAAGAAGACCCTGCCTGACGGTACTGTCGTCAGGGGAAACAGGGACGGAGAGACCAATTTCGGAGACTTTATCACCGACGGCCTGCTGTGGTATGTGATGAAAAAGGACACGAGCGCGCAGCTGGATCCCGATAATACGGTCGCTCTGACCAACGGAGGAGCTATAAGAGCGGCGATATCAAAAGGGGACGTTACCCGAAAGAATGTGCTGGAGGTCATGCCATTCGGGAATACGATATGCGTAGTCAGCATCAGTGGAAGCAAGCTGCTGGAGGCGCTGGAAGCCTCGACGTACGCTACTCCGATGCCGCTCGGGAGCTTCCCTCAGGTGAGCAATATGGAGATATGCCTCGACGAGTCGGCAGACTACATACCGAATGACGAGCCGTATCCGGGTTCGACATATCACGGGCCGAAGAAGATCAACAGGATAAAGTCGGTAAGGATCAATGGCAAGGAGCTGGACCCTGAGAAGACGTATAACGTGGTGACCAACAACTTCGTTGCAGACGGAGGCGACACTTATTATGCATTCACCGAAGCCGAAGTGATCGATACCGGCATCAGTGACGAGGCCGTGATCGAACAATTCATGAAGGATGAGATCGGACTGAACGGGATAATCCCTGTGGATCCGTACGAAGCTCCTCAAGGCAGGATAGTTATCGTGGACGATGCGGCTGATGTCCGCCAGGATTTGGAGGACTCGATAAAAGGAGCGTCAAAGATACGGGCCTCCGAATATAAGGCGGAGAGCTACAGGAAGTTCAGTGAGGCCGTCGCGGCGGCTAAGGCGCTGCTCGATGGCGGGACTGCGTCGACTGCGGACCTTACCGAAGCCCGAAGCGGGGTGCTCTCGGCGTGGGCTTCGCTCGAACTGAAGGATGCTCAGACGATGAAGGTGACGGCCTCAAAGAAGACAGTCAGAAGTTCGGCTGTACGCAAAAAGACCAAGACGGTCAAAGCTATAAAAGTCAGCGATGCAAAGGGCGCAGTATCGTACAGGAAGCTGTCAGGCAGCAAGCGGCTGACGGTCAATATGACCAGCGGTAAGATCAAAGTAAAGAAGGGTACCCGCAAGGGAACATACAGGATCAAGGTGGAGGTAAAAGCCTCGGGTGACGATAACTTCACGGCAGGCTCGAAGACCGTTACTGTCAAGGTAAAAGTCAAATAGAGCCGACTGCAGCGTCCGTAGACCTACTGAGATACTATGTGCTAATAGACAAAAGACGTCTCTTCGAGGCGGTTTTTTGGTATAATCAATGTGTATGTTTGCAAAAATTAAACGGAGGGACAGCAATGAACTCGCAATATGTAGCTAAGAGAGGAAGACGCATGACACGGCTGAGCCTGATATGCATGCTCAGTCTGGTGCTGGCGGCGCTTATGGCGACGGCATCGGTATTCGCGGATGCGGATCCGAATGCTGAAGTCAGGACGATCAGCAGTGCGACGGACTGGAACAGCTTCGTTGTAGCCGTGCGTAACGGGGACAACAACGGCAGCTGGCGCCTTGAGAATAATATCAGCATCTCGAGCATAGCAGGAACAGAAGACAGCCCGTTCACCGGTACGTTTGACGGCAACGGACATACTCTGCACCTGGATATCAGTGACACCCATATAGAGGGTACTGCGCCGTTCGGTCATATCGCCGGAGCAACGATAAAGAACCTGACAGTGGACGGACTCGTCACCGGCGTCAGACACGTTGCGGGACTGGTCGGCTTCGCTGACAGCGGGACCAACACGATCGACAATGTGCAGGTAGCCGATATCATCAACGGCGGAGATTACGCCGGAGCGGTCGTCGGACATGCCAAAAAGTCGACGCTGATCATCAGGAACACTGAGTTCACTGGCAAACTGACCGGAGGCACAAGCTTTGCCGGAGGCTTCATGGGCTGGTCTGACGGATCGACGCTCAGGATATATGACTCGCTCTTCAGCGGAAGCTACACCGGAAAAGGACAGTTCGATCCGATAGGTGTCAGGCACGATTATACGAACTGCACTGTAGAACTCAGCAATACATACTGCGTGGATACTGTAGCAGCAACAATAACTGATAGTAAAAAAATGCTTTCAGTCAAAGCTGTGACCGTATATACCGAGAATCGACTGCCTGACGCGGCCAATAAGTTTTATAAGCTGGTCAGGATCTCGGGAAGGGATACCGGAGTCTATGCAGAGTGCCCGGATGCCCGGATAGAAGGACTTCAGGACCTTTATGATTATAAAAAAGCCGTGATCCCTCTTGGATACAGGGTGTTCAACGGTGACGAAGAGCTCGCAAAAGGCACGGATTACAGGGCCTATGTAAAGCGCGGGACCGACACTGAGAAAACCAGCGCAGACAGCGTATATGCAGATGGATCCTACCACTTCCTGGCCGAAGGCCGCGGTGACTACAGAGGGACCCTCAATGATGATTTCTTTATATTAAAGCTCTCCGGAGGCGACGGAAGTGAAGGAAACCCGTATCTGATCAGTAAAGCGGCTGACTGGAACGCTCTCCGGTCTTCCATGAGCGACGGCGGAGCTACATATGCCGGCAAGTATTTGAAGCTGGCAGGCAATATCTCATCAGGACTGACTGAACCGGTCGGTACAAACAAGGCACCTTTCATGGGGACTTTTGACGGAGATGGCCATACGCTCACGTTCAGCATAGACAAGACTAAAGAAGAGGTGGACTTTACTGCGCCATTCGCATTCACAAAGGGCGCGACCATCAAGAACCTCAATATCGCCGGCTCCATCAAGGGCGGAATGTATACCAGCGGCGTGATATCCAGAACGCTGGGAGGCAAAAACGATGTAACGACATTGAGCGGTATAAAGATCACGGCAAGTCTGACGGGTAAGAATTCCGACGACTGGGGTCGTGAGGCCGGCGTGATCGGAGATGCACGCTCTGCAGGAGTCAGGCTTGAGAATATCGTAGCGAGTCCTCAGTTCAACGAGATCGAAACGAACATGAGACATCTGGTCGGCGGTATGATCCAGAACGCAAACGATGGGGAGATCTGGTTCTCGAACTGCATTTACAGCGGAAGTCGCAAGTTCTCTATATACAACTGGGACCCTATGGTATGCACGAGGGGAGACCTGAGCATCCATTATGACAGGACATACTGGATCGAATCCGAGAGGCGTGCCGGCTGGAACGGCAATAATGAAAACGGTTTTGCGGCGTACTCTTCGTCGAGCAAACCGTCCGGAAAGATCTGCACCAAAGTCACTGCGGCGGATGGCAAGACTTACTACATAGACGAGAGCATCAAGATAGAAAACCTGAATAAGACTTACCCGAGGACAGGTTCGGATATCGACCTGGGATACAAGGTAAGGAAGACCAACAAGGCTGATGCGAGGGAAACGGCTGATGAGCTCGTAAAGGGAACTGACTACACAGCTAATTATACGACGGTCAGAGATACGGGCAGCTATACTCTCGTGATCAGCGGCAAGGGGAATTACTCCGGCGAGCTGAGTTCGAACTTCGCTGTGATCGAACAGCTGACGGGCAAGGGAACAGAGCAGGAACCTTATCTCATAAACAACGTAGGCGACTGGGATACCTTTGCCAGGAATGTAGGTGTATACGGTACTACATATAAGGGACAGTACATAAAGCTGAATACCGACATCACGGTCACCGCAAACAACTGCGTCGGAACGGACACCAATTCATTCAGCGGCGTGTTCGACGGTAACGGCAAGGAGATGAAGCTGAACATCAGCAAGAGCGGCACTGAATACATGGCGCCGTTCCGCAGCACTGACGGAGCCAGGATAAAGAACCTCTCTGTACGGGGAAGCATATCGGGCGGCAACTATGCGTCGGCGCTGATCGGCTCGTCCAGAGGAAGCGGCACTACATACATAGAGAATGTGGACGCGGCTGCGAATGTAAGCGGCGGCGGTCATATAGGAGGTCTGGTAGGCAACGGAAATGATTCCACAGTGAATCTTGACAACTGCGTATACAGCGGCAAGCTGTCCAATAACAGCAAAGAAGGCTACACGGGCGGCATGGTCGGCTGGGGCGGCGGTGTCAGGATGGCAGTCAGGAACAGCCTCTTCATCGGCACTCACAGCGGTGAGAAGAAGTTCCATCCGTATATGTTCAGAGACAGCGGATACTCCATCAAGGGAGGTTCCACTGCCACAGGAGCTTACTATATCAATGGCAGCGGTACACCTAGCAGCAATATAGGCAGCTACGAGACTACGATGTCTAATCTTCTCTCAGTGGTCTATCCGTACGGCGATAAAGTCCTCGAGGAGTCGGATACGCTCTTTACAAAGCTCGAGGTAAGTCGGAGGCCAAGCGGTCTTAGGAAGACAATGACTAGACCCAACTCCTTG
>JAZUNH010000006.1:0-41158 GCA_045604065.1 Anaerovoracaceae bacterium | reverse complement strand
CTGACGGAAAGTGGCACAGGACCCTCGGGATCAATGATTCGATATACCAGATCAGGACCGCGAAAAGTCTGAAGGCGAGGCTCATCTGGAAGTATCTGAAGAAGAGGATCGACAGGAGCATGAAGAGGGGCGAGCCCGATCTCGACCTGGTATTCCTGTTCAATATGCCGTTCAGGGCGTTCAGCAAGATCTCCGGCGGTCTGTTCAGCCTGGATATGTGCAGAGCGCTTGTCACTATGGCGAACGGCCACACCGCGGCGTTCATTGCGGGTGCGTGCGCTTTTGCCGCGGCGTATCTCCGGCAGAGGAAGACGGCAAAGAAAGCTGGTATGATAAAGTAAAGATACTTTTATGCCTGCGGGGTGCAACCCGGATAAAATTGTGGTAAAATCATCTTGTAAAAATTTATGTAGATCACATAAGGCGGTATATTATGGAAATAAAAATGACAAGAGACGACGATCAGCTTCTGGTGCAGATCTCAGGAAGGCTCGACACAACGACTTCGCCTGAGCTTGAGGAAAAGCTCAAGCCGGAGCTGGATACGCTCAAGAAGCTCACTTTCGACCTGGAGGGACTCGAGTACATATCGAGCGCCGGACTCAGGGTGCTCCTTCTCGCGGCACAGGCGCTTGAAGGAAAGGGAGAGCTTAAAGTCAAGAATGTGAACAGCGATATCATGGACATATTTGAAGTGACCGGATTTGTTGATATCCTTGATATAGAGTGACATGAAACGGAATAAGATAAGACCCGGAGCAAGTGTCGCCTTCAAGAGCTTAATGGGCATTACTCTGCTTCTGGTCGTATTTACAATAATAGTAGAAGTGATCGGCTATATAGGGTTCTCTAATGCCATCCTGGATCAGTATGCAGACGGCGCGTTTTATACCGCTGATTCTGCATCTCTTTTAATTAACGCCGATCACCTGGATAAGCTTGCCGAGAGCGACCAGTCAGAAGAATACAAGACGACGCTCAGGGGACTTGACAGGATCTGCAATTCACAGGGCGCGACTTTCGTATATGTCATAAGGCCTGATCTCACGGACTACAAGCATATAACGTTCATATTCTCCACCATGAACAGGAACAGCGACTACGATCTGTATGACTTCGGCTATGTGCGGGAGACGACGAACGAAGAGTACATGGAGAAGTACAGGAAGCTGTACGAGGGGAAGTCGATCAAAGAGCTCGTGATCCGCGACAAGGGGTATATAGAGACAGACTCCCACATCACCGCCATGGTGCCTCTTAAAGGAAGAGAGGGAAATACAGAGGCCATACTCTGTGTACAGCGCCAGATGGAAAAGCTGACTGAGGTCAGGCAAATGTTCGTAAGAAGAGTATCGCTGGTGCTGCTTCTGATACTTATCGTCGTCATATTTGGCCAGTGGCTGTATCTGTCCAGGGTGTTCATCAGGCCGGTGAAGAAGATAACGGAAGAGGCGAGCAGGTTCGCCGCGGAGAACGTCCGCTCAGAAGAGAAGCTGACTGATACCATAAAGAACAAAGATGAGATCGGGGTCCTCGCGGGCGCGATCGACGACATGGAAGAGCAGGTCACAGATTACGTGAACGACCTGACTGAAATGACCAAGGAGAAGGAAAGGATCGGTACGGAGCTCGGTCTCGCGGCAAGTATCCAGAGAGAAATGATACCGTACACTTTCCCGCCGTTCCCGGATAGAAACGAGTTCTCGCTGTACGCGACCATGGAACCGGCGAGGATGGTAGGAGGAGACTTCTATGATTACTTCCTCGTCGACGACGATCATCTATGCATAGTGATAGCCGACGTTTCGGGCAAAGGAATACCGGGAGCGCTGTTCATGATGGCATCCATGATCATGCTGTCAGATATGGCGAAGACTGAGAAATCGCCTGCCGATATACTCAGGAATGTGAATGAGGCCATCTGCAAAAATAACAAACAAAAACTTTTTGTCACCGTCTGGATGGGTATGCTTGAGATATCGACGGGCAGGATGACGTGCGCGAACGCAGGACACGAGTATCCTGTGATAAAGTTTCCGGACGGAAAGTACGAGCTTTTGAAAGACGCGCACAGCTTCGTCGTCGGCGGCATGGCAGGCGTCAGATATAAGGAATACCAGCTGGATCTCGCGAAAGGCACGAAAATATTCCTCTACACGGACGGAGTGCCGGAAGCAGTGAATAAGAAGGAAGAGATGTTCGGAACTGACAGGCTTATCGAAGTCCTGAACAGGGATCCGGAGGCGGATCCTGAACAGGCTATAGAAGGAGTGAGGAACGCAGTCAACGGGTTCTCCGGAGAAGCGGAGCAGTTCGATGACATGACGATGCTTTGTCTTGAGTACGGCAGGAAACAGTGAAATGGCATTCAGTAAGAAAGTATTGGCGGCAGCGGCACTGCTGTACATAGCGGCGAACAGCTGATATCAAAGGTATGGGAAAATGGAAAAGATCACACTTGATGCTACAATTGAAAATATCGCTGTGGTGACAGACTTTATCGACGCGAGGCTTGAAAAGGCCGGATGCAGCATGAAGGCTGAGATGCAGATCAATATCGTGATCGACGAGATATTCAGCAACATAGCGAAGTACGGCTACGCTTCAGGTCACGGAGACGCCACGGTAACGATCGACATAACGGAAGATCCTTTGAAGGCAGAGATACAGTTCATAAACAGCGGCGAGCCGTATGATCCTCTGGCGCAGGAGGATCCGGATATCCACGCGGCTCTTGCCGACAGGCCTATGGGCGGCCTCGGGATACTCATCATCAAGAAAACGATGGATGAAGTCACATATGAAAATAAGGACGGGCAGAATATACTGCGGGTCCTTAAAACACTGTAGCGCGTAAAGCGCCCGTTCATCCGGTCAGCGGATGATCTTCAGGAATACGGCGCTTGCCGGAGGAAAGACGTCCCGGACGTCTTTTTTTATTGCTCCGAGAGAGTACACGGTCTCATACTTACCCGGAAGGCTGAACCCGAGGCGGGCTTCTTTTCCGGAAGGATTGAATATCATGAGCATGCTCTCTTTGTCATTCTTTCTTATGAAAGCGAGAGGGTAGCCGGCGCCTTTGTTCCCGAGCAGCTCTATCTCTGAGCGGCAGGAAAGGGCAGGGTGAGCCTTCCTCACCTTTATTATTTTCTTCACTTCATTAAGGAGCGAGTTTTCGTCCTTTTCCTCGATCTCGACGTTGATATACGCCTTCGACTCATCCTGGCGGATGTAAAGCTTGTCCTCGTCTGCCGAAGAGAACCCGGCGTTCTTCGACGTATCGAAAGCCATAGGCGACCTGGATCCGGTCCTCTCGTATCCTCCTTCTACTGATACGAGACCCTCGACGTATTTCATGCCGATCTCGTCTCCATAGTAGATGAACGGTATCCCCGGCATCGCCATTATGAATGCGAACGCCATCTTCATCTCCCCGGCGTCGAGGAACTTCGCCATACGGATCATGTCGTGATTGCCTGTCGGTATGCACATCATTCCGCCTCCGGCGCGGGTCTTGTTCATGTTCTCGATATAGAGGTCGAAGAAAGCCTTCAGGTCACCTTTGCCTTTCCTCGAGAAATACGGGGCCTCCGTCCTGAAGAGGTCCATATAATGCGACGGCCCGAAGTGAAGGAGGAAGTCCATGTGGAATCCTCCGAGGAGCGATCTGTCGGGCTGTCCCCATTCGGATATCATTACAGCTTCAGGGAACTCACTGTCAAGGAATCTTCTGAATTCCTGCCAGAGCTTTATGTTCGCGGACTGGTCAGGGTCGGCTTTGATGAGCGATCCCGCCATGTCCACGCGGAAGCCGTCGCATCCCATTGAAAGCCAGAACCGCATCACGTCTTTCATGGCTTCGACTGTGCTCCTCGGCCCGGCCTCACCGACTCCCTGCTGCCACGGCCTCTCAGGGTCCGGATATGCGAATCCGTAGTTAAGTGCGGGCTGCGCGTTGAAGAAATTGGCGAGGTACGCTCCGTTCCTCTCGGTGCCGCCGCGCGTGAGTCCCATGACGTTGACTATGCCGCCTACGTCCTCCCATACGGTGTCTGTCCAGATATACCTGTCTGAATACTCGTTTCTCTCATCCTTCTGTGATTCCATGAACCATCCGCACCGGTCGGATGTATGGCCCGGAACGAGGTCGAGAAGTATGTGCATGCCGCGCCTGTGGATCTCGCTGCAAAGCCTTTTCATGTCGTCGTTGGTCCCGTACCGCGGCGCGACCCTGTAGTAGTCTTTCACGTCATATCCGGCGTCGACGAAAGGTGAGTCGTAGCACGGGTTGAGCCACACGGCGTTGCAGCCCAGGCCCTGTATGTAGTCCAGCTTTTCGATTATCCCTTCTATGTCGCCTACGCCGTCGCCGTTGCTGTCGCAGAAACTCTGCGGATATATCTCATAGAATACAGCGTCGTCAAGCCATTTGCTCATTCTGATCCTCCATATGTCCGATGCGTTCAAAGATACTACTGGTATGATATCATACTTTTCCGGCCCTTCACATCCGAAAAGTATCAAAAAAACGAGAAAGACTCCCAAAGAGTATCAACTCTTACAGCACAAAGAAGCTCTGCGTTGTGGTATAGTATAGATAAATATGTGATGACGCTATCGAAAGGAAAAACATATGAAGACTCTCATAGTTTACTTTTCTCTTGACGGGAATACTGAATACATGGCGGAAAGGATAGGGGAGCATCTTGACGCCGGCGTCCTCCGTATAGATCCTGTGAAGAAATACAGAGGCAAGGGCTTCATAAAGATACTGCTCGGCGGGAAGGACGCCGTGACAGGGGCTAAGCCCGCGCTTACGCCGTACGATCCTCAGCTTGAGAATTACGACAGGGTGGTGATAGGATTTCCTGTCTGGGCGTCGACGTTCGCGCCTCCGGTCAAGACTTTCATCGCTGAGAACAGAGACGGGCTCAGGGAGAAAAGCCTTTCCGCGTTCTGCTGCGAAGCGGGAAACGGCGGAGAGAAGGCTCTGCATGAGCTTTCGGAGTTCATAGGGAAAGACCTCGTCTCAAAGGCGGTGTTCATAGAGCCGAAGAAGCGTCCGTCTGAAGAAACTGAGGAAAAGCTTTCAGAGTTTCTGAAGGAGCTCGATGGAGAATAATAAGGACAAAAATGATCCGAAGTCGCTAGCAATGATGGTCGCGGCGATGTCGATATTCGGGACGATAGGGATCTTCAGGAGGATGATACCTCTTTCATCCGCGTGGGTCGCGTTCTTCAGAGGAGGCATAGGAAGCATGTTCCTCCTTCTCTTTGTGATGCTCACGGGGAAGAAGGCTGAGAGGAAGCCTGAGAAGAGGGAACTGATCCTTCTTTCAGTCTCCGGCGCGGTGATCGGCGTCAACTGGATGTTCCTGTTCGAGGCATATAACTATACGTCTGTCTCGGTCGCGACGCTGTGCTACTACATGGCGCCTACGATAGTCGTGGTGATATCCTCTCTGTTCTTCCGCGAGAAGATGACGGGGATCAAAGCCGTGTGTACGGCGGCGGCCCTGGCCGGCATGGTCATGGTTTCGGGAGTCGCCGACGGAAGCCTTCCCGGGGGCGGAGACCTGAAAGGGATACTGTTCGGCCTTGCCGCGGCGGTGATGTACGCTTCGGTAGTCCTGATGAACAAATCGACAAGCGGGATCGACCCGTACCAGAAGACGGTGATACAGCTCTCCTGCGCGACGCTCGTCATGATCCCGTACCTCATAGCTGAGGGAGGACCCGCGGGAGCTGAGTGGGGCGCAAGTCTCATAGCGCTCCTTCTCATAGTCGGGATAATACACACGGGGCTTTCGTACGCCCTGTACTTCGGTTCGATGGACGGACTCAGGACGCATACGGTAGCGCTCCTTAGCTATATAGACCCGGTGACAGCGCTGATACTTTCCGCGCTCATCCTCGGGGAGAGGCTCACTCCTCTCGGGATCTTCGGAGCCGTGCTGATACTTGGATCCGCCGTGGTGAGCGAGCTCCGGTCTTGACTAAACACATGGGCTTTTGTATAATATCCATAACAATTTGAACTGCACTTCCCGGCTTCAGACCGGGGACAGCTACAGGGCAAACTGAACAGGCGGTGGAGATCCACTGGCCGGGTCCTTACGGACAGCGGGCATAGATGATATCAATGGCTGCGGGACAGTGGTACTTGTTCCGCAGCCTTTTTATATCTTCCGGCGGGAGTGATCTGAAAAGGCTGCATCGTGCAGCCTTTTATATTACCGGAGGAAGAGAAAATGAAAGAAGAAAAGAAAGCTCTGACAGAAGAGGAAAAAGCAGATATAGTGAAGAGAGCAGCGGCGGTCGGCATATTCGGGAACGTGCTCCTCGCGGGATTCAAGCTATTCGCGGGGATATTCGGCCATTCGGCCGCCATGGTATCGGACGCGGTGCATTCGCTGTCCGACGTGCTCGCGACGTTCATAGCATACGTCGGCCGGCGCATATCTGAGAAGCCGGCGGACAAGGAGCATCCGTACGGACACGAGAGGTTCGAGTGCATAGCGTCGGTAGTGCTCGGCGCCATCCTCATCGCGACAGGCGTGAGGATCGGAATAAGCTGCGTGGAGTCGATAATCGATAAGGCATATCTCACCGCGGCTGAGCCGGGGATCATAGCTCTAGTCGCCGCGATAGTATCTATAGTGACGAAAGAGGGCATGTTCTGGTACACCCTGTACCAGGCGAAGAGGATAAAGTCGAGTGCGTTCAGGGCCGACGCGTGGCATCACAGGTCTGACGCGCTGTCGTCTGTGGGAGCTCTCGCCGGTATCGGCGCGGCAAGGATGGGATATCCGGTAATGGACTCCGTGGCCGGCCTGATTATCTCTGTCGTGATCCTCGTCGTAGCGGCCGGGATCATAAGAGACGCGGTGAACAACATGCTGGACAGATCGGCGGATCCGGAGATGGAGAAAGAGATGAAGAAAGCCATCGAGGACTACGCGCTTGAAGAGGGGATCAGGCTCACGATAGACAGCATGATCACAAGGAAGTTCGGCGATAAGATATACGTGGACCTGGAGATAGGAGTGGACGGTAACATGAAGCTCAAGGACGCCCATGACATCGCGGAGAAGGTACACGACGTACTGGAGAATGATTTCGAGGACGTGAAGCACGTCATGGTGCACCTCAATCCCACGGGATACGAGTATACGATCAGAGGATAGAATATGTGCGGCAAATACTACGCTGACAGAGAGTTCATACCGAGGCTCTCGACTTTGTTCAGAGAGAAGGACATAGCGGAAGGCCCGGGAATCCCGGAAAAGCTTAGCGAGGCGCTCGCGGGAGAAGAAAAAGCGCAGGGCTTCGACGTAAGCCCGATGGACACGGGGATAGTAATATCGCTCGCGGGGGGCAGGCTCACGGCGTCTGGAATGAAATGGGGCTTCAGGGATCCGTATCACGGCAGCCTTGTTATAAACGCAAGGGCGGAGACGGCCCGGGAGAAAAAGATGTTCTCTGAGAGCATAAGAGAGAGGCGCTGCGTCGTCCCCGCGACCGGCTACTATGAATGGGACAGATATAAGCGCAGGTTCAGGTTCACAAAGCCGTGCGGCGGGCTCGTGCTCCTCGCCGGGATATACAGGATGGAGCAGGCTGAGCCGCGCTATACGATACTTACGGCAGAAGCGAACAGCTGCATGGAGCCGGTGCATCCGAGGATGCCGGTGACGATAGATGAAAATGAGATAAGAGACTGGATAGAGAACGGTGAAAAGACAGGCGCCTTCCTTGCGAGGAGGCAGGAGGAGCTTTTCAGGGAGCAGGACTCAGGCCAGCTCGTCATAGAAGGTATATGAGACAGGGGTGATATGATTTGAAAGACTATATGGTAAGAGCGACGGCAGCGGGCGAGACCGTAAGAGCGTTCGCGGTAAGGTCGACGGACCTCGTCGCGGAGGCGAGGGAGATACATCACACATATCCCGTGGTCACGGCGGCGCTGGGGAGGCTGCTTTCCGCGGGCGCGATGATGGGCTCGATGATGAAGGGCGACAATGACAGGCTGACTCTCCAGATGAGCGGGGACGGGCCGATAGGGCAGATGACGGTCACCGTCGACAGCCACGGCAATGTAAAAGGATTCCCTGAGCATCCTGACGTGGACATACCTGAAAAATACCAGGGCAAGCTGGACGTCGGAGGCGCTGTGGGAAAGGGCATCCTGACTGTCATAATGGACCTCGGCATGGATAAGCCGTATAACGGGCAGGTAGAGATCCAGACGGGAGAGATCGGAGACGACATAGCGTATTACTACACGGTATCGGAGCAGACGCCGTCAGCAGTCGGGCTCGGCGTGATGGTGGACACCGACAGCAGCGTGAAGCACGCGGGCGGCTACATCATACAGGTGATGCCTGACGCTAAGGAAGAGACGATAAAGGCGATAGAGGACAAGGTGTTCCTCGCGGATTCCGTTACGGTAATGATGGAGGACGGCAAGACGCCTGAGGATATCCTTGGGTATTTCCTCAGGGATCTCGGGCTGGAGATACTTGATAAGACAGAAGTGCGCTTCCACTGCGACTGTTCCAGAGAGAAGGTCGCGGGCGCGCTCGCCACGATAAGCAAAAAGGACCTTGATGAGATAATAAACGACGGGGAAGAGATAGAGGTCAGATGTCACTTCTGCAACTCGGCGTATAAATACAGCGTGGACGAGGTCCGCGCGCTGAGAGAAGCAAAAGAGGACGGCGGCAGATAGAGCGTAACTGAGCAGAAAGGAATAGCGCATGGAGCGGATAAGCATCACTCATCCGATAGACCCTGTATATGACGGGAACAGCGAGGTGCTCATACTCGGGAGCTTTCCGTCTGTGAAATCGAGGGAAGCGGGATTCTTCTACGGCCATCCTCAGAACAGGTTCTGGAAAGTGATCGCTGCTGTGATGGAGGATGAAGTGCCTGAGACGATACCTGAGAAGAGGGCTTTTCTTCTGAGGCATCACATAGCGTTATGGGATGTGATAGGGAAGTGCACTATCATAGGATCGGACGACAGCTCGATAAGGGACGCGGTCCCGAACGACCTCGGAAAGATCATCTCGGCGTCAGGCTTAAGCAGGATATTCGTGAACGGTAAGAAGGCCGAGGCGATATACAGGAAGTACACCGAGAAGAAGACGGGGATTAAAGCCGTATGCCTTCCGTCCACCAGCCCCGCGAACGCCGCGTGGAAGCTTGACAGGCTTATAGAGGCCTGGAAGAAAGTAAAGTGAACATCTGAGCGTAAATATGAAAAAACCGGCTGAGACAGCCGGTTTTTTGCGTATATGGATGTTTACGGTCTTTACTTTATCACTCTTACGCGGATGACGTCCTCGATCCCGTTGAGCTTCTTTACGATATCATCCGATATCTCCGAGTCTGTATCGAGCACGCAGTAGGCGTAGTCGCCTCTGCTGTTGTTCGTAAGCTGCGCGATGTTTATGTCCTCGTCGGCTACGGCCTGCGTGAACTTGCTCAGCATGTTAGGTTTGTTCCTGTGGATTATCGTTATCCTTCCGACGGAGCTCAGATATCCGGCCTCGCAGTCAGGGAGATTGACCGAGTTCCTGATCTCGCCGTTCTCCAGGTAGTCCCTGATCTCGGCGGCTGCCATCTCCGCGCAGTTTTCCTCGGCTTCGCCTGTGCTGGCTCCGAGGTGCGGAGTGCAGATGACGTTCTCCAGTTTAACGATCTCAGGATCAGGGAAGTCCGTCACGTACTTCGCGACCTTGCCTGACTCAAGCGCCTCTTTAAGGGCGGCGTTATCCACGATCTCGCCTCTTGAGAAGTTGAGTACCACCACGCCTTTCTTCATGGCGTCGAACGCTTCTTTTCCGATGCTTCCTCTCGTCTTGTCCGTAAGATGGAGGTGCATCGTTATATAGTCGCACTTCTTGAAGAGCTCGTCGTATGTCTTCAGGACCTTTACGTTATGTGAGAGGACCAGGGCGTTGTGGACTGAAAGATACGGATCGACTCCGTACACGTCCATGCCGAGGCGTCCGGCTGCGTTCGCGACCATACCGCCGATAGCACCGAGTCCGATCACTCCGAGCTTCTTTCCCTTTATCTCTTTTCCGACATATGCCTTCTTGGCCTTTTCCATATCCTTGGCGATGTTCTCGTTGTCGCTGTTGTCGCCGACCCATCTGATCGCTTCAGGGATGTTCCTCGAGGCGTTGATGAGGGACGCGATGACGAGCTCTTTAACGCTGTTCGCATTGGCGCCAGGCGCGTTGAAGACCACGATTCCCTGTTCCGCGCATCTGTCAAGCGGGATGTTGTTCACTCCGGTCCCGGCTCTAGAGATGGCGAGGAGGTTCTGAGGGAGCTCCATGTCGTTCATCTTGGCGCTTCTCACCAGGACGGCGTCGGCTTTCTCTATATCCTCGACCTGTTCGTAATCCTCGTTGAACACGTGGTTGATAACTTTGGAAATGTTGTTAAGGCATTTGTATCTGTACATATATCTTCCTCCGGTTTATGCAAATATGGTGAAATTATACACTATCAAAAACGGTATGTCAAAATAAAGTGTTGGCAAAATGCGGCGCGGTGTGTTAGAATATTACCTGCAATAAAAAATCGTGATCCGTTAGCTCAGCTGGGAGAGCGTCTGGGTGACAACCAGAAGGTCGATGGTTCAAGTCCATTACGGGTCACTTTTTTATTTTGACTTTGAAGCCGGAGGACTTGCTGTAGACAGTCTTGCCCCCGGCTTTTTTATAAGC
Source organism: Anaerovoracaceae bacterium (assembly GCA_045604065.1). Taxonomy (GTDB): domain Bacteria; phylum Bacillota; class Clostridia; order Peptostreptococcales; family Anaerovoracaceae; genus Aminicella. The sequence continues at coordinate 30,413 of JAZUNH010000006.1, read as the reverse complement.
GCGGATCGTGACTGTATATACCTTTCCTTTTTTCAGTTTGACCTTTCCGGCCTTTCTGAAGGCGGACCTCACGGTGCTTCCGCTCACGGAGACAGACCAGCTGCTGCGCTTCCTCGTCTTTGCCATGTACCTGTAGAAGCCGGTTCCCGTGCCGGTCCTTTTTATCTTCACAATATATCTTACCCCGGCCCTTGATGTAGACGTGCTGGTGTCTGTAAAGACTTCGGACCCGCCGGTATACTTGTCGCTTATGGTCGTTTCCGTATTTGTAGTGACGGTGCTGACGGCCTTTTTGAACGAGACCTTTATCTTTCCGTTCTTCGACGTCACTTTGATCGAGCCTGGCTTTGACACGGAGATCTTTGACTCGGTCTTCACGGATTTCTTATAGCGGTTCGTATCCAGGGCGATGAGCGTGTCCATAGGCTCTCCGTCGCTTCTTCCCTTGATGGATATGGAAAGGGGAGCGTCAGGGTCAGGCGTGAGTGAGTCATACGCCGCCTTCACGGCTTTGCCCGCGTCGGCGTATCCGTAGCCCAGCTCGTTCTCCGCGCAGTATCCGGACTCGTCGTTCGAAGTAGCGCAGATGATGTTCCTCACTTCCCACGGTTTAAGGTCGGGACGCGCGTCGAGCACGAGCGCCGCTATCCCTGTGATCACAGGGCACGCCATGGACGTTCCGCTCTTTCTGCCGAACCCGTCTGCCTTGGAGCTTACAGGCACGGTGCTCAGTATGTCTTTTCCCGGAGCGGCGACGTCCTTCGATGTGCCGGATTCTGTGTACCATCTTTTGCCTTCGCCGTCAACGCAGGTCACGCTTATGACTTCTTTCATATCGGAAGGGAAGGCGTACATCTGATAGCCGCCCTTATCTATTATCTGCTGTTCCTGGCTCGTATCGATATTGCCTGCCGACGTGACGAACAGGATGTTGTCGTTATAGTACCTGTCGAGTATCGCTTCGGCGAGAGCGCTGTCTGATGTCTCCGATCCAAGGCTCAGGTTTATGACTTCAGCGCCTCTGTCCGCCGCGTGGTGGATAGCGAGGATGACGTCGTATGTGTTTATCGCCGGACCCGCGCCGACGACTTCTATATCTGACAGGTCGTTGTCCCGGCCTGAAGCGATGCCGGCTACGGCGTCGCCGTCGTCATAGTCCGCTCCTATTATGCCCGCGACATGGGTGCCGTGCCCATCGTTAAAGTCTTTTGGCCTCGTGATCCTGCTCCCGTTTGAGAAAGCGGTATACTGTCCTTCTTCATCCAGTATGAGGCTCTGTGTAAGATCGGGATGTGAGGGATCTACCCCGGAGTCTATCACTCCTACCCGGGTACTGTGTGTGACGCCGTTCTCATAAAGAAGATCCCACGCCTCGCCTGACTTCACGGCGTCATGATGGGACTGCCCGGCTCCCGGATAGATGCCGGCGTCTTCTGTTTTGTATATGTAGTTAGGCTGGGTGTATAAGACACGCCCGTCGTTCTCCAGCGCTTCGACAGCCTCATCCAGCGCTCCGGAGTCTTCCGCGTCCACCAGGGCGATCTTGTGCTTGTCTTCTTTGATGATGCCGCCGCATTCACAATCTGTGCCTGAGATCGCGGAGCGTATGGCCCTGTTCCCGGTACTTCCCCTGAAAACAGCGATGGCCTGTCCCTCGACAGAGTCCGCGGCGGAGCCGGAGTCCTTCTGCTCGGCAGATCCGGCAAGGCCGGGATACGGCTTCACGATGACTTTCACGGTATCCTCGGCAGTCTTCCCGTTCCATGTGACACTTGCTGTGACGAAGCATTCCGCCTGGTCTTTTCCTGCGTTCTCTCCTGTAAGCCTGCCGTGGATCCTCCCTCTTGAGTCTACGGAAGCGACAGTCTCGTCGCTCGAGGTCCAGCTGATATCATAGCCCGACGCGGACGCGGGGAGCACGAGAGTGTCGAGCCCGTATCCGCTGTCAAGATATATGGAGTCTGAATATACAGGCTCGGTATAGATGATGAACGTCTTCATGTCTTCTTCAGCCGAAGCTTTTTCGGGCATAACAAAAGAAAGCTGGCATGCAAGGACAGCCAGCGTCATCATAAAAGCGAGTAGTTTCTTCAGTATCACTGTTCTTCTCATGCCTTTATTATATGATGAAGAGGGCGGTTTTTCAAATAAAGTAAAAAAACATGCATATTTTTAGCACTCACCTATTGACAGTGCTAACAAAAGGTGATATAACATAATTGTCCTGAGGAAGGGCACATGATAAACGTTCAAAAACCAATTGATATAAAAGGAGGAATGACTTATGTTGTTACCAAGCATTTTCAGAGACGATCTTTTTGATGATGATTTTATGGATTTTCCACCTATGAGAGGATTCAGCAAGGAAAACACTTTGATGAAGACAGACGCCAAGGAGACAGAGACAGGCTATGAGCTGGCCATGGATCTTCCTGGATTCAAGAAGGAAGATGTCAAGATGCAGCTTAAGGAAGGCGTACTCAACATCGAAGCCACGACCAATACGTCAAACGACGAGAAGGATGAGGACGGCAAGTACATCAGAAGAGAGAGATTCCAGGGCACATGCCAGAGGAGCTTCTATGTAGGCAAGGACGTCAAGCAGGAGGATATCAAGGCCAAATTCGATAACGGCGTCCTGATCATCGAGATCCCTAAGGTAGAGAAGAAGCCTGAGATCGGAGAGAACAAGTACATCGAGATCGAGGGATAAGCGGATAGCAGAAGCCGCACGGGATCACGAGCCATCTTGATGCTTACAGCCGGAGCGCATATACGCTCCGGTTTTTTCATGCGCAGAATCACAGCTCTGCAATGTATATGCGGGATGAATGTGATATAATATAAAAAATAAATATGAAACGAGGAGGAACAGATATGGAATGCACCAGAGAACTGACTGACGATATATACTGGGTCGGAGGAAACGACAGAAGACTCGGCCTTTTTGAGAACATACATCCTGTGCCGGACGGGGTATCGTACAACTCGTACCTGATCGCGGACGACAGGACGTGCCTGATGGACACGTGCGACTGGGCCGTGGGGCAGGGATTCATCGAGAACCTTGAGGCTGCCCTTAACGGAAGAGACCTCGACGTGCTCGTGATCGACCACATGGAGCCTGATCATGCGGCGACGCTGGACGAGATCCTCGTCAGGTGGCCGGAAGTCGAGATCTACTGCACGATGATGGCTTCGAAGATGTATAAGCAGTACGGCTACAGAGGACTGGAGAATCTCCATGCGGTCAAAGAGGGAGACACGGTCTCTCTCGGGAAGCACGAGCTGACCTTCTATCTCGCGCCGATGGTGCACTGGCCAGAGGTAATGGTGACTTACGACAGCTATGCGGGGATCCTGTTCTCGGCTGACGCTTTCGGGACGTTCGGCGCTCTGAACGGAGCTCTGTTCGCCGACGAGGTCGGCGTGGACGAGGAGTGGTTCGCCGAGGCGAGGCGCTATTACGGCAACATCTGCGGCAAATACGGTATGCAGGTGCAGAGCCTTCTCGGCAAGGCCAAAGATCTGGAAGGACTTAAGATGATCTGCCCGCTTCACGGACCGGTCTGGAGAGAGGATCTGGACAAGTTCATCGAAAGGTATGATAAATGGTCCAGGTACGAGCCTGAAGAGAAAGGCGTGCTCATCGTATACGCTTCGATGTACGGCCATACCGAGAACTGCGCGGAGGTGCTCGCGAGCGAGCTCATCCAGGCGGGCGTCAGGAACGTGAAGCTCTGCGACGTTTCAGGGACGCATGTGTCGTACCTGATAAGCGACGTGTTCAGATACAGCAACATCGCGCTTCTTTCTGTAACGTACAACATGGGAGTGTTCCCTAAGATGAAGGACTTCATCCATGACATGCAGGCGCTGAACATCCAGAACAGGACGGTATCCATACTGGAGAACGGCACATGGGCGCCTCAGTCCAAGGACCTCATCACCGGCATGCTCGGGGATATGCAGGACATGAGGGTCATGGAGGAGAAGATGACGATAATGTCGAGCGCGGACGACGACGACAGAGAGTCCATCTGCAGGATGGCGGAAAGCATCAAGGAGTCAATGGAGGACTGATATGATATCAGAAAAGATGAGGAGCCAGATCGGCGGTGAGATGGTGATCCGCTCGATGTTCGAGACAGGGCTCAGGATGAAGCAGCAGTACGGGGCTGAGAACGTTTTTGATTTCAGCCTGGGGAATCCTAACGTCCCGGCGCCTGAGAGCGTGAAGGAAGCGATAAAAGACATCGTGGACACCATGCCGCCTCAGGCGATCCACAGCTACATGCCTAACGCCGGATACCCGGCTGTGAGGAAAGCCGTTGCAGACGACCTGAACAGAAGGTTCGGGACGTCTTATACTGAAAAGAACGTGATAATGTCGGCGGGAGCCGGATGCGCGATCAACCTTGTGATGAAGTCGATACTCGACGCCGGTGACGAGGTCGTATGCCTCGCCCCGTATTTCGCCGAATATAACGGATATGTGAGGAACTTCTACGCGGACGTGAGGATCGCAGGACCTAAGGACGACGGATCATTCATGCCGGATCCTGAGAAGCTGGCTAAAGCGATAACGCCGGACACTAAGGCCGTTCTCGTGAACACCCCTAACAACCCGACAGGGGCAGTCTATACTGAAGAAGTGATAAAGGAGATCGCGGACGTTCTCAGAAGCAAGGAAGAAGAATATGACACGGTCATCTATCTCGTATCAGACGAGCCTTACAGGGCGATAGTATACGATGATAAGTTCCTGAAGAACGGCGAGCTTCCGTGGCTCCCTGACTACTACGACGATACGATCGTCACATATTCGTACAGCAAGGCGCTCTCTCTTCCGGGAGAGAGGATAGGGCAGGTGATCATACCTGATTCGGCAGACGGCGCTGATGAGCTGATCGGCGCGGTCACGACCGCGAACCTTATCACAGGCGTCGTGAACGCTCCTTCTCTCATGCAGCTCGTCATCGCGAGATGTCTGGATGAGAAATCCGACGTAGAGTTCTACAGGAAGAACGGCGAGCTTCTTTACGAGATCGTGAAGGAAGCGGGATTCGAGGCAGTGAAGCCTCAGGGCGCGTTCTATCTGTGGGTCAAGGCTCCTGACGGAAACGATGAAGAGCTGGTGAAGAAAGCTCAGGAGAAGAAGATCCTGATGGTGCCGGGAAGCGCGTTCGAAGGACCTGGATACGTGAGGCTCTCGTTCTGCGTTGCGCATGAGATGATAGAGCGCTCGAGAGACGCGTTCCTCGAGCTCGGGAAAGAGCTGTTCGGATAGGCCGTAAGGACGGGGACCCGCCGGAGCGGCAAAATAAGAAGACAGAAGAGCTGCCGCACAGATGCTTTTAGGCACCTGATGCAGCAGCTCTTTTTATCAGCTGTATGTCTTCGTCCCGGACAGTCAGCGTCGCACTGACTTTACCACCTGTATTATCAGCGTCGGTATGAACGACAGTACCCACGCCGCGCCGAAGAGCGCAGGATCCAGGCTCTGCACGCCGAATGCCTTCGTGAAGAAAGGCATCATGATGATGCAGGTGAGGAGCAGGGCGCCGATGATGAACGCTCCGATCGTATAGATGTTCCTGAACAGGCCGAGCCTGAATATGTTTTCTTTGCCTCTGCAGTTGAATCCGTGCCAGAGCCTCGCCAGGCAGAGCGTCGCGAAAGCCATGGTGGAAGCTGTTATAGCACCCGGCGCCGCGACGGCCACCGCAGGGATCTTCCCGAGGCCGATATAGAAAGCAATGAGAGTGACTATCGCGATCAGGAAGCCTGTCGTGCTGATCGAGGTCACTGCCTCTCTGTCAAGGATGGATTCAGTCCTTGATCTCGGCTTATCGTGTATAAGGTCCGGATTGGACGGTTCCATGCTTATCGCCAGTGCAGGGAGGCTGTCTGTTATCAGGTTGATGAACAGGAGCTGCACAGCCGTGAACGGCATAGGGAGTCCAGCCAGCGAGCAGAACAGCACCGCTATTATCCCGGCGAAGTTGCCTGAGAGAAGATATACTATCGCGTTCTTTATATTGCTGTATATGTTCCTTCCGTTCAGGACTGCCTTGATGATGGTCGCGAAGTTGTCGTCCGTAAGGATCATTGACGCGGAGTCTTTTGCGACTTCCGTTCCGGTTATTCCCATGGCGACGCCTACGTCTGAGTTCTTCAGGGCGGGGCCGTCGTTCACGCCGTCTCCTGTCATGGCGACGATGTCGTTGTTCCGCTGCCATGCCTTGACGATCCTTATCTTGTTGTCAGGGGACACTCTCGCGTATACGGAGATCCTGGAGAGCTTCTCGTCCAGCTCTTCGTCCGTCATCTCGTCGATCTCAGGCCCTGTGAACGCAAGGTCGCCTTCCTCCATGATGCCGATCCTTCTCGCTATCGCGGACGCCGTTATCTTGTGATCTCCCGTTATCATGACAGGCCTTATTCCGGCCGCCCTGCAGTCGGCGACGGCCTGGGCGGATTCCGTCCTTGGAGGATCCATCTCAGCCATGAGGCCTATGTATTCAAGATCGTATTCGTCGTCGAACGAGAGGGCCTTCTCGCTTCCGATCCGCTTCATCGCGAAGCCGAGGACGCGGAGGCCGCTGTCCGACAGAGCGAAGTTCTCTTCGGTTATCTTCTTCTTTTCTTCCCCGGTAAGGTTCGCTGATCTGGAAAGGATAACGTCTATCGCTCCCTTTGTGAACATGATGTAGTCGTCGTCCACTTGATGGAGGGTGCTCATGAGCTTCCTGTCTGAATCGAACGGCACCTCGGAAAGGCGCGGATGCTCATCCATCTGGGCGAAGTAATCGTCGTGCTCTTTCATATAGTAATCTATGAAAGCCGTCTCTGTTGGATCCCCGACAGTTTCTCCCTCGACTATCGCGGTATCGTTGCAGAATATCGACGCCAGCGACATGTATCGCTGATTGTCGTTATGCGGGCTCTCGTGCTCTACGGTCATCCTGTTCTGTGTGAGCGTCCCGGTCTTATCCGAGCAGATAACAGACACGCATCCCAGGCCTTCCACAGCGGACAGGTCCTTTATGATCGCGTTCTGGTCCGCCATTCTGGAAGTCCCGATCGCGAGCGATATCGTTATTATCGATGACAAAGCCTCCGGTATCGCGGCTACGGCTAGCGCCACCGCGAAGAGCAGGGCGTCAGGGACCGACATGTTCCTGTAGATGGAAAGGCCGAACACGACTATGCATACCAGTATGATCGCGACTGACAGCTTCTTGCTGAAGTTATCCATCGTGACCTGCAGAGGCGTCTTTCTTTCACCGGCGTCGTCCATGAGCTGCGCGATCCTTCCGAGCTCGGTGTGCTTTCCGACACCTGTGACCACGGCTCTCGCTCTTCCGTATGTCACCAGAGAACCGGAGAATACCATGTTATTCTGGTCTCCAAGGGCTACGCCTTCGTTCTTTTTCAGCGTTTCCGCGGATTTCTCCGCGCTCTCGGACTCACCTGTGAGCGAGCTTTCGTTCATCTTGAGAGTATGCGATTCGGTGATCCTCGCGTCTCCCGGCACTATATCCCCCGCGTCCAGCACGATGATATCGCCGCATACCAGATCTTTCGCGTCGATCACCAGCTGATCAGCGCTCCGGATGACCTTGGCTTCCGGAGACGACAGCTTCTTGAGGCTTTCCAGCGATTTCTGCGCCTTGACGTACTGCACGGTCCCGAGGATCGCGTTCATGATGAGCACAGCGAATATGACGGCCGCGCTGTCGCTGTTTCCCGTGGCCATCGAGATCACAGCGGAGATGATCAGGATCACTACGAGAAGATCCTTGAACTGGCTGAGGAAGATCTGAAGTATGCTTTCCTTCTTATTCTCATACAGCCTGTTCTCTCCGAACTCCTCGCGGTTCTTTTCTACGCCCTCGAGCGTTAGGCCTGACTTCGAGGAATGGAAATCCTCGAGTGTCTCGCTTACGGTTTTTCCGTAGTAGTGTTTTTCCGACATTTGCTTCCTCCGGTATAAACAAAAAAGACTTCCGAGCACGTGACAATGTGCTTAAAAGTCTCACCGTTTCATGTAAACGCGGGTCCGCTCATGCTGTGCCGCATTCTCGCGGGCCGTCCTGACGCGATTTACCACAGGCTCTTTATGCGCCTGCCGATTACTCTCTTTCAAACTATGTAAAATGTATCACAGATCGTCCCCGTATGTCAATTACGCTTTTTTGTGGTAGAATGAGATGACTGGAGAAAGGACAGAAATTACATGAACGAAGACGAATTGCTTGCCGGATTTGCCGGGGACAAGATAAAACAGTGCGCTGAAAGGAACATGCCGACGGGCACGGGATTCCTCGATCCTCATCAGCAGTCTGTGGTCAGGACGAAGTTCGGGGCGGGGGACGCCGTTACGAGGATAATATATTACGGCGGCTACGACGACGCTGAGCGGGTCATGATGATCTGCCTTCCGGAATATGTCATGATGCCGCAGCAGGCGGGGGGAAACGCTGAGGAGATAAACGGCGTGATCTCAGATCTTATGTGCGTGGTAAGAGTTACACACAGCGAGAAGTCACTCGCCTCCAGGGCGGGAAGGCCTCTTTCGCACAGCGACTACCTGGGGGCCCTGATGGGGCTCGGACTGCAGAGAGAGTCTGTAGGCGACATACTTGTGAGGGCAGACGGGGCTGATATCATCGTTCCGTGCGACATAGCAGATTACATCGTGAAAGAACTCTCGCAGGCGGGGCAGAGCAGGCTCTCAGCTGAGCGGTTCCCGATATCGGACCTTATCCTTCCGGTGCGCGAATTCAAGGAATACAAGGACACGGTCGCGTCGCTGAGGCTCGACAACATAGTCTCGTCTGCATTCGGCCTGTCCAGATCCAAGGCGCTAATGGCGATCAGGTCGGGGCTGGTATTCGTAGACCACATGGAGGCGACAAAGCCTTCGGCGCCGGTCAAAGAGGGTACGGAGATAGTTGTCCGGCATAAAGGAAGAGCCATCCTGTCCGAAGTCGGGGGGACTTCGAAAAAGGGCAGGCTCTACATCAGATATCTGAAAGATCAATAAAATAACGGCTTCCGGGATGCCGGAAGCCGCTTTTCTTTTTATGCTGTCTACTGTTTCTGCGCGTAGCGCTTGATCTTTCCTGTGGTCGTCTTTTCCATCGGCTCGTCCGTGAGCTCGAAGCGGAAGAGATGCTTGTACGACGGAAGCGTCTCGTTGATGCTGTCGATGTCTCTCTGCACAGCTGACCTCAGGACTTCATCGCACTTTTCATCTTCTTTCCTGATGCCGAAGGTCTGCTCCACGATCTCAGGGTCGTATACGATCCTCGCCGCGAGGGTGAGATCCTTGCTGTCGCCGTCTCTGTGCCTCTTCTGGCCGTAGACCATGCTTTCCTCAACATACGGAAGGGCGTCGATCAGGTCTTCAAGCTCTTCAGGATACACATTCTTTCCATTCTTCAGGACTATGACGTTCTTTTTCCTTCCGCGTATGAAGATGTACCCGTCGCTGTCAAGAGAAGCCAGGTCTCCGGTGTGGAGCCATCCGTCTTCAAGGACTTCGTCCGTGGCTTCCTGGTCCTCGTAGTAGCCGAGCATTACGTTGGCGCCTTTAGCGCAGAGCTCTCCGATACCCTCGTCGTTCTGGTCCGCCAGCACGAGCTCAAGGTCAGGCATGGAGTATCCTATCGATCCCGGGCGCCTGTTAGGCGGGTTCTCCGCGGCGATGACAGGCGAAGCCTCGGTCATGCCGTATCCCTGGACCACGTTTATGCCCATTGCCTCAAAGCTGCTTTCCACGACAGGGTCAAGCGCTGAAGCTCCGCTCACGATATATCTTAGATTTCCTCCGAGCTGGTCAAGGATGTCCTTGAACAGCTTCCTCCTTATGTCTATATGCAGCTTCATGAGAAATCTTGAGAGCTTAAGTCCTCTCTCGTAGGTCTTTCTCTTTCCCTGCTTGTCGATGCCCTGCTGTATCCTCTTGTATATCGCCTCAATGAGGAGAGGGACGCATACGAATACGGTGACCTTGTATTCGACTATGTTCTTCTGTATGTATTTAAGGCCGTCGCAGAACACGGTCGTGACTCCCTGCGATATCATCATCGTCTGTCCTGAAGATCCGAACGTGTGATGATACGGGAGGAACGCCATGTTTACGTCTCCGTGCCTAACGTCTTCCACTCTGTCGAGCATGTAGATGTTCGCGAGGATGTTGTGCTCAGAGAGCATGACTGCCTTGGCTTTGCTCGTAGTGCCTGACGTGAAGAGCAGTACCGCCATCTTGTCAGGGTCGATAGGAAGGCTCAGGAAGTCCTCGTTTCCGGCTTCCATCGCTTCTTTCCCTTTATTGATGATGTCATATACCGTAGTGTAGCCTTCGATTTCCTCAAGGGCATAGAAATCCGTAACTCCTGTAGTGCCGTTCTTCTTCAGCTCCTCTACTAAGTCAAGGTGTGCCTTGTCGAACAGAAGCACTTCGGACCTGCTTTTTATGAGCGACGTTTCAGTCTCCTCGTATGGAAGGCCCTTGTCAAGAGGGACGGTGATGCCGAGGCCGCAGAGTACTGCATAGTATGACATGTACCACTCGTAGGAATTCTTTCCGATCAGCGCTATCCTCTTCCCGAGGTGGCCGAACTCCATCATCCCGGTGCCGAACCAGTTCACCTCGTTCTGCATGTCCTTATATGTGACGTGGCGGTATATAGGGCGCCGGTCCGCGTCTTTTCCCGTCTTGATGATGAACGCGTCGTCTGTCGTATACTGGAACGCGGCAAAGTTCAGGAGCTCGCGGAAGTCGCGGTGCTCTCTGGACTCGTATATCGGATCCAGCGCGGGCACTCTAGTGCAGTTATTCATATCCATGTGCCGTTTCTCCTTTTCAGATGATATGATTTTAACATATTAGAGCGGTAAAATAAAGTGTGATGATTTTATCGTGTTAAATTGTCAAAGTGTCATTGTATTTTTTACGGGCAGAACGTATAATATATACAGCTGATATATACGGCTGATTTATCTGGTTATTTGAAAGGATGATGGCTATGGAAAGAAAATCTTTGAGGATAGCGGTATCGGCTGCTCTGGCGGCGGCGGTGCTTATCGTGATGATGGCATGTATGCAGGCTGAATCGTTCGCGGGAACATACGAGTTCCAGAATCCGTTCGGGGAGGGAGTATCAACGACTGTGACCTGGCCGGCAGATGCTTCATCTGATTCAGTATCATATGCGCAGTTAACTACATCAAAGAAGGGAAGGATCACATTCTCGGCTGATTTCACATGCGATGTAGCTCTGTGCAATTCAAATGGAGATGTCGTTTCTTGGGGCAGCGACTATTATGACGACGTGATCCCTAATGCTGCTTATGCGTGCTGGAAGACTATTACTTTCGGAGTATCAAAGGGGAAGACATACTATCTCAGGATTACAGGAATACCTACGAGTAAGGATTCGAGCGGCAAATATGTCGGAACCGTAAAATGGACAGGGACCAAATATATACCAGGCAAGGCGGGGAAGAAGAAGTCCAGGGCTGCTTCGATCAAGCGTAAGAAGACCGTTAAAGGTCTGATCGTTGCCGGAGACAGGAAGGCAAAGTGGTATAAGATCAAGACCTCGAGAAGAAGCGTCAAAATATATTTCAATGCAAAGACTGACTATCAGATCAAAGCGATTGCATACTACAAAAAAGGCGGGAAAACCAAGTCTTTGAAAGCAGTCTGGAAGAGGAACTCTAATGGCACTACGGGCTTTTCGTTCATAAATCCGAAAGGCACGATATACATCAAAGTGATCCGTGTCGGTAAGGGCTCGGGCAGCTATACGCTCAAGTGGAAATAGTTTAAGCTGCGTAACCATACAGGACAACAGACTAGTTTATGGCCCCGCAGAACCACTGCGGGGCTTTTTATGAACAGACGGCCTGATGCCGGAGGTAGAACATGGTAATCATCTTAAAGGAAAATACAGCTGAAGAGAAAAAGGACCAGCTCGTTAAATGGTTCGAGGGCCAGGGGCTCAAGGTACACCAGTCGAAGGGAGAATACACCACGATCCTCGGTCTCGTCGGGGACGTAGCCAGCATCGACAAGGACATGATCGAGATGCTGGACATCGTCGACAGGGTCACCCCGATCTCCGAGCCGTACAAGAACGCCAACAGGAAGTTCCATCCGATGGATACTGTTGTAGACATCGGAGGCGTCAAGATAGGCGGCGGCAATTTTGCCGTTATAGCGGGGCCGTGCTCAGTAGGATCTGAGGAACAGATCATGGAAACGGCCGCGAAAGTGAAAGAGAGCGGGGCCTCGCTGCTTAGAGGCGGGGCTTTCAAGCCGAGGACTTCGCCGTACTCTTTCCAGGGGATGAAGGAAGAGGGGCTGAGGCTCCTTTCGGAAGCCAGGAAGGCGACGGGGCTTCCTGTGGTCTCGGAGCTTCCGGGGATAGAGCATCTCGACGCTTTCGCCGACGTTGACGTGATACAGGTCGGTGCGAGGAACATGCAGAACTTCGAGATGCTTTCAGAGCTCGGGCATACGGGGAAGACGGTGCTTCTCACAAGAGGACTCGCGAACACCATGGAGGAGCTCCTTATGAGCGCGGAGTACGTCATGGCCGGAGGGAACGCGAACGTGATACTCTGCGAGAGCGGCATGAGGTCGTTCGAGCAGTACACCAGGAACACGATAGACGTTTCGGCGGTCCCTGTGCTTCATGAGAAGACGCATCTTCCGGTGATAGTCGATCCGAGCTTCGGTACAGGGCGCAAGGAGCTCGTGGAGCCGGTGGCGCTCGCGGCCGCTGCCGCAGGCGCGGACGGGCTCATGATAGAAGTCAACAACGATCCTAAGCATGCGGCGGTCGACAGCAGGGAATCCCTGACAGCGGAGCAATTTGACGAGATAATGGTTAAGGTAAACCGTGTAAGAGAGGCTTTGAAATAGATGAAAATCGGCATTGTCGGCCTGGGGCTCATCGGCGGATCGCTTGCGAAGGCGTACAAGCGTGCCGGCTGCGAGGTCCTCGGCTACAACAGGAATAAAACGACGCTCGGATTCGCCGAGATGTCAGGTGCTGTGGACGGCGAGCTGACTCCGGAGAACATGAAAGAATGTGACGTCATATTCGTATGCCTCATGATCGGCCCGTCTGTTGACTGGATAAGAGAGAACGCCGGTAATTTCGGAGAGGGACAGCTCGTCATAGACTGCTGCGGCATCAAGAGAAGGATATGTGAGGCGGGATTCGCTGAAGCTGAGAAGCACGGATTCACATTCATAGGCGGACATCCAATGGCGGGACGCCAGTACGCCGGGTTCAAGAACAGCACAGAAGACCTGTTCGACGGTGCGTCCATGATCCTTGTCACAGAGAAAAGAGATGACATCGATCTTCTCACAAGGCTGAAGGATCTGTTCAGGACGGCGGGTTTCGGCAAGCTTTCGTTCATGACGGCGGAGCAGCACGACGACATGATCGCGTTCACGTCTCAGATGACCCACATAGCGGCGAACGCCTTTGTCAAGGCGGAGGCGAGGTATCCCGGGGGATTCCCGGAAGGCGGGAGCTTCAGGGACTTCACCAGAGTGGCTTTCCTGAACGAGACGATGTGGACGGATCTATTCATGGAGAATAAGGACAATCTTCTCTCGATACTCAGGGACTATATCTCTGAGCTTGAGAAGTATGAGGACGCTATAGAAAACGATGATGAGGATGAGCTGAAAGATCTTCTCAAGGCCGGCAGCGAGAGCAAAGTCACGGCCGACGCGAAAGACCCGGTGCTCACGATGACACTTTAGGATATGGAGCCGGTAAGGATAAAAATAATACCGTCAAAGTCATACGCGCACCGCGCATACATCTGCGATCACCTCGCGGGAGAAAGCGGAGATGGCGTTTTATGCTGCCTTGATTCGGATGATATAAAAGCGACGAGACGCTGTCTCGGGGCGCTCGGCAATGGAGATGAGGATCTTGACTGCGGCGAGAGCGGATCGACGCTGAGGTTCATGCTCCCGCTTGCGGGCGTGCTCGGAAAGAGCGTCAGGCTGCTGACTTCCGGCAGGCTCTCCGAGAGGCCGACAGGCCCTCTTGAGGACGAGCTCGTGAGGCACGGCATGACGATAGAGCATCCCGCAAAAGACAAGATACTTGTGTCAGGGAAACTCTCGCCCGGCAGATACAGGCTGCCCGGGGACATTTCCTCACAGTTCATATCCGGGCTCATGCTTTCTCTTCCGTATCTTGACGCCGACAGCACGATAGAGCTGACATCCGAGCTGAAGTCTTCCGCGTATGTGGATATAACGGAAGACGTGCTCGGGGAGTACGGCATTGAGATAAGAAGACAGGGAGATGTTTTCATTGTCCCGGGCAGATCTTCATATCACAGGGACGGGATCTACGAGACCGAGGGCGACTGGTCGCAGGCCGCGTTCTGGCTCGCGGCGGGAGCTATAGGGAGCGTTCCCGTAAAAGTCACGGGTCTGAAGGAGGATTCGGTCCAGGGAGACAGGAAGATCGTTGAGATACTGAGGTACATGGGCGCGGACATCAGAGTGGATGAAGGGGGCGCAGCGTCGTATCCGTCCGTATTAAAAGGCGTAACGACAGACATTTCGGAAGTACCGGACCTCGCGCCCGCGATAGCGGCGGCCGCCGCTTTCGCCGAAGGGGACACCAGGCTCACTGACGCCGGCAGGCTCAGGCTGAAGGAGAGCGACAGGATCGAATCGATAGTGAGATGTGTGAGAAATCTTGGCGGAAGCGCGGAAGGTGCCTCAGATGAGATAGTGATACACGGAGACAGAAAGCCTTCAGGAGGAGTAGCCGTGACGGCGGGAGACCACAGGATAGTCATGATGGCGGCCGTTATGTCGCTCGGGGCTCCGGAAAGCGTGGAGATAGAAGGAAAAGAAGCGGTGAACAAGTCATACCCGGGATTCTTCAGGGAGTTTGAGCGCTGCTTCGGGAGGAAATGAATGTCATCAGTATTCGGAACAAACATAAAGCTCTCCATATTCGGGGAATCACATTCACCTGAGATAGGGATGACCCTTGACGGGATCCCTGCGGGGGAGAAGATCGACTTTGACGAGCTCATGAAGTTCATGGAAAGGCGCGCCCCCGGAAGGGACGCCAGGTCTACGGCGAGAAAAGAGGACGACGTTCCGGAATTCCTGTCGGGCGTGAAGGACGGCGTGACGTGCGGAGCTCCGATAACCGCTGTCATCCGGAACAAAGATGTCAGGTCTCAGGATTATGATCAGATAAAAGACGTCCCGCGGCCGGGACACGCGGACTATCCGGCTCATGTGAAGTACGGCGGAAGCGAGGACTACAGAGGCGGAGGTCAGTTCTCGGGAAGGCTTACAGCGCCGGTATGCATAGCCGGCGGCATCATAAAGCAGATCCTGGAAAGGCAGGGGATAACTGTCGAAGCCAGTGTCGACGAGATCCACGGAGTCAGGATCACTGACAGCGCGTCATATGACAGGGCGATGGCGGAGATCGATGCCGCGAGAGAAGAGGGCGATTCCGTCGGCGGGATCGTGAGATGCGAGATCAAAGGCCTTCCGGCGGGACTCGGGGACCCGATGTTCGGCGGCGTGGAAAACGTGATCTCCCAGGCGGTGTTCGGTATCCCGGCGGTCAAAGGCATCGAATTCGGCGCCGGATTCAGGGCGTCGGAAATGAAGGGGAGCGAGAACAACGACCCGTTCATGTACGATGAAGACGGCAGAGTCGTGACAGAAGGAAACAATCACGGAGGGATACTCGGCGGGCTGACCAGCGGCATGCCGGTAGTGTTCAGGGCGGCTTTCAAGCCAACTCCGTCGATAGCGAAGCCTCAGAAGAGCATCAGCTATTCCGGAGGCAGTGAGACTGAGCTCATCATAAAGGGAAGGCACGATCCGTGCGTAGTCCTGAGGGCTGCCGCGGCGGTCGAGGCCGCGGCAGCTATAGCGGTATACGACATAATGAGAGGTTAGGATATGGAGCCAAAGGAAGAAAGCCTGGATCTTTCGGATCTCAGGGAGCAGATAGACAGGACCGACCGGATGCTCCTCACGTCATTCGTGGAGAGGATGAGGATCTGCGGGAAAGTCGCGGAATACAAGAAAGAGAAGGGGCTCCCCGTATTCGACGGGAAGCGTGAACAGGAAAAACTGGAAGAGATAAGAAGGATCGCGCCTGATGATATGGAAGAATCATGCGTGATGCTGTATAATAAGATCATAGAGCTCTCAAAGGAGCTTCAGGAAAAGATCATATCCGGTTAAATGATCGCTGCATAAAGACAGGGGTGTTTTATAATGAGCGGAAAATTCGGACTGATCGGCGCTAAGCTTTCATATACTTACTCGCCGCTCATCCACAAAGAACTTGGCGATTATCAGTATGACATATGCGAGACGAAGGCAGATGAGCTTGCCGGGCTCCTGGCCTCGCCTGAATACGACGGGTTCAACGTGACGATCCCGTACAAGAAGACGGTGATGAAGCTCTGCGACGTCGTCTCTGACGAGGCGAGGAAGATAGGCGCCGTCAACACGGTAGTGAGGACGGAAGACGGGCTGCTGTCCGGATTCAACACAGACTATTTCGGGTTCAAGTACCAGCTCGGGCATAACGACATCGACGTGGAGGACAGGAAGTGCGTCGTACTGGGAGACGGAGGAGTCTCCGTTACGGTGCAGGCTGTCTTAAGAGATCTCCACGCGAAAGAGGTGGTCGTGATCTCAAGAAAGGGAGAGGACAACTACGATAACATCTCGCGCCATTACGACGCGGAGATACTCGTCAACGCAACTCCGGTCGGCATGTACCCGGACAACGGGAGCTGCCTGGTGAACGTCGCGGACTTCAGTTCGCTCGAGGGCGTGATCGACGTGGTCTACAACCCGTACAGGACCAAGCTCATCCTCGATTCGATCGAGTGCGGGATACCATGCGCCGGAGGCCTCGAGATGCTGGTCGCGCAGGCAAAGCAGGCAAGCGAGATCTTCACGGGTAATGTGATCGACGACGACGAGATAGAGACGATACTGGACGAGATACAGAGGAAGGTCCTGAACAACGTCCTGATAGGAATGCCGGGAGCGGGGAAGACTTTCCTCGGAAAGAAGATGGCGGAGAAGCAGGGCAAGCGCTTCATCGATATAGACGACATGGTCGTGCAGCACGAGGGAGCTTCGGTCGAGGAGATCTTCAGGGAGAAGGGCGAGGCCTACTTCAGGAAGGTCGAGACGGAGATGCTTAAGCTCGCCTGCAAGGAGAATGGATGCGTCATCGCCACAGGCGGCGGCATCATAAAGACAAAGGCGAACTACAATATAGTCAAGCAGAACGGAGTAGTCATCTGGATCAAGAGAGACCTGGACAAGCTGGAGACTGACGGAAGGCCTCTGTCGACGAGCACGGGCGTGGAGCAGCTCTACAAAGAGCGTAAGGACGAGTACAAGCGCTGGAGCGACTACTACATCGATAACAATCAGGAACTATGAAGATAATGGTGATAAACGGCCCCAACCTGAACATGCTCGGGATCAGGGAACCGGACATATACGGAAACAGGACATATGACGACCTGAAGGCGTACATCGCCGGGGCTGCGGAAGAGCTGGGATGCGATGTCACGTTCTTTCAGTCGAACCACGAGGGAGACCTGGTGGACAAGATCCAGGAGGCGTTCTTCAGGCATTACGACGGGATAGTGATAAACCCGGGAGCGTATACGCATACCAGCGTAGCGCTTCTTGACGCGCTGAAGGCGGTGAAGCTTCCCGCCGTGGAGGTGCACATCTCGGACGTTGACAACAGAGACGACTTCAGGAAGATATCATATATAAGAGAGGCATGCGTGGCCACGATCTCGGGAAGAGGCTTCGGCGGCTACGCGGATGCGATCAGGTTACTTGCTAAAGAGCTCTCATAGAGCTCTTTTTGATGAAAGGGGAAAATGGATCCTAAGGTATTGATGACGATAGCGTGGATACTGGCGGCCGCCGTCGCGGCGTGCCTTGTGTTCGTGCTGGTCAGGCTCGGCAAAGTGAGCGAAGAGCTCGCGAAGAGCCGTGAAGAGATGAAGACCGTGAGTACTCTGCTCGAGTCCCAGAAAGATCTCAACGAGTCGCAGGACAGGGCGATAAACTCGCTCAACGTGCAGATGACCGAGATAAACAAAGGTATAGGACAGGTGACTTCCGTCACGTCTTCCGTCGAGAGCCTTAACAAAGTCCTGACGAAAGTCAAGACGAGGGGGATACTCGGGGAATACAGGGCTGAAGGAATCCTGCGCGAGATCCTCGCGGACAACCAGTATGAGAAGAATTTCGACGCCGCGGGCAAAGGCAGGGGAACGGTCGAGTTCGTGATCAAGGTCCCGGGAGAGGACGGGAGCACCGTGTATCTTCCGGTAGATTCCAAGTTCCCTCTGGATACGTACCAGGCGCTCGTGGAAGCGAGAGAAGGCGCGGACAGGGCGCAGATAGACAAGGCGAGGAATGCCCTGAAGAGAAGGCTCGAGGACGAGGCGAAGGACATAAGCGACAAGTATATCGCTCCGCCGAGGACGACGGCCTACGCGCTTATGTTCCTTCCTGTGGAGAGCCTGTATTTCGAGGTGCTTGACGACGGCATGTTCGAGGAGCTCCAGAGAGACTTCAGCGTCATAGTGGTCGGGCCGACTTCGCTCTCCGCTATGCTTTCCAGCATAGAATCGGGATACAGGGCGATAGCGCTTGAGCAGCACTCTGACGAGGTGTGGAAGACCCTGGCCGCAGTAAAGACCGAGATGATGAAATACGCTGAAGAGCTCGAGAAAGCGAAGAGGAACATCTCGGCTGCGGAAAACGCGCTGGATTCGCTGATAGGGCCTCGTACCAATGTAATGATGAAGAAACTTGACGAGGTTACGGAGCTAACTGACGAGGAATCAGACAGGCTGTTCGGCTTTGAGAAGAAGGAAGAGATCCAGGGCGGGGAAAGCGACGAGCTCAGGATCAGCACATACGACGGGAGCAGATAGGAGAAACGGATGAAGATCTTTGCGATAGGTGATCCGCACCTGTCATTCGACAGCAGGATAGAGAAGCCGATGGACGTTTTCGGCGAGGGATGGAAAGACCACAGCAAGAGACTTAAGGAGAAATGGGAGAGCGTCGTTTCACCTGACGATATAGTCATGGTGATAGGCGACATTTCCTGGGGACTCCGCCTCGACGAGGCCATGGCTGACCTCACGTGGATCCACGACCTTCCGGGAACGAAAGTGATCACCAAGGGGAACCACGACCTCTGGTGGGTGTCGACGAACAGGCTGAACACGCTTTTCGACGACGTGACGTTCCTCCAGAACCACGCCTATATGGTGAATGACAAAGTGGCCATCTGCGGGACGAGAGGATGGATCTGCCCGGGTACACAGGGCTTTGACGACCATGACAACAAGATATACGAGAGAGAGCTGCTCCGCCTGAGGATGTCGCTTGACGACGCCAGGGAGAAAGGTGCGGAAGAGATAATCGGCTGCACGCATTACCCTCCGATGAACGACAAGTACCAGACGTCGGGGTTCACGCAGCTGATGTCAGAATACAGGGTGAGCCAGTGCCTGTACGGGCATCTTCACGGAAAGGAAGCGTTCAGGAACGGTTTCCAGGGGCTTCTGAACGGGACGAGATACAGGCTCGTCTCGCTGGACTATGTTGAATGCGAGCCGCAGCTCGTAAAGGAGCTTTGACGTAATGAAAAGAGCTATCGTTATAGTGATGGACAGCCTGGGCGTGGGCGAGTCTCCTGACGCCGCGGGGTACGGCGACGCCGGTGCGGACACGCTGCTCCACGCATCGGAAGGAGTGGCGGGCTTTGCCATGCCTGAGCTTTCAAAGCTGGGGCTCGGCAACATAGTGAGCGACGGAGAAGGCGGCGTGGTCTGCGGCGGCAGATATGCGCTCCCTGAGGATGAGCTCACCGGCTCCTTCATGAGGATGCGCGAGCTTTCCGCGGGAAAGGATACGATAACCGGCCACTGGGAGATCGCGGGGATAGAGACCAGGGATCCGTTCAAGACCTATCCTGACGGATTCCCGGATGAGTTCATAAGGAAGTTTGAAGAGACCATAGGAAGAAAGTGTATAGGGAACTACCCGGCGTCGGGAACGGTCATAATAGACGAGCTCGGGGACGAGCACGAGAAGACCGGGTGCCCTATAGTCTATACGTCCGCGGACAGCGTGTTCCAGATCGCGGCGAATACGGACGTTATACCTCTGGACGATCTGTATGACATATGCGGTAAGGCGAGAGAGCTTTTTCAGGGCGAGTGGGCCTGCGGGAGAGTCATAGCCAGGCCGTATGTGAAGGATGAGTCCGGGAAGAGGACGAGGACTCCGGACCGGCGCGACTTCGCGGTATCGCCTCACTCGAGGACCCTGCTGGACAGGATTGAAGAGGCGGGGCAGACTGTTTACGCGGTCGGGAAGATCCACGATATCTTCAACGGACGCGGGATAACCGAGTCGGTCCACACGACAGGCAATATGGACGGAGTAGATAAGACGATCGAGGCTGTGAAAGAAGATTTCGGAGGGATGATATTCACGAATCTCGTCGACTTCGATTCCCTTTACGGCCACAGGAGGGACCCGGAAGGATACGGAAGGGCCATCATGGATCTTGACGCGAGGCTCCCCGAGATACTCGCATGCATGAAGCAGGACGACATACTGTTCATAACGGCGGACCACGGCAACGACCCTGTTCACGCGGGATTCGATCATACCAGGGAATATGTTCCCGTCGCGGTCACCGGCGCCGGAGTGAGAGCGGGCGAGGATCTCGGTACCAGGACATGCTTCGGCGATCTCGGGCAGACGATAGCGGAATATCTTGAGGTCGAGCCTACTGAGATCGGCAGGAGCTTTCTCGGCGATATCCTGTAGAACTGAATATGATACATTTCAAAGCATCTGCATCAGCAGGTGCTTTTTAACTGGAAAGGAGATGCGGTATGAATGCCCTTGACATCATAATAAAGAAGAGAGAAAGAGAAGAGCTTTCGGCGGAAGAGATAAAGTGGTTCATCGACGGCTACACGAAAGGCGATATCCCTGACTATCAGGCTTCGGCCCTGCTCATGGCGGTCTGCCTGAACGGCATGACCAGAAGAGAGACTTTCGACCTGACTGAGGCCATGAGAGTGTCGGGCGACGTGATGGACCTTTCGTCTATAGATGGCGTTAAGGTCGATAAGCATTCTACAGGCGGAGTAGGAGACAAGGTGTCTCTCATAGCGGCGCCTGCAGCCGCGGCGTGCGGGGTAAAGGTCGCCAAAATGTCAGGAAGAGGCCTTGGCCATACGGGCGGGACCATAGACAAGCTGGAGTCGTTCCCTGGATTTGACACAGGTATCGCGGAAGAGCGGTTCTTCAGGCAGGTATCAGAGCACGGCATGGCGATAATGGCCCAGACAGGAGACGTCGCGCCAGCGGACAAGAAGCTTTACGCACTACGCGACGTGACCGGAACAGTAGAAAACATGAGCCTGATAGCATCGAGCATAATGAGCAAGAAGCTCGCGGCCGGAAGCGACGCGATCGTGCTCGACGTGAAATTCGGGAGCGGCGCCTTCATGAAGACTGAAGAGGACGCCAGGGCTCTTGCGTCTGAGATGCTGGAGATCGGTCAGGCGGCGGGAAGGAAGACGGCGGCTGTCATATCATCCATGGAGCAGCCTCTCGGGCGCGCCGTCGGGAACGCTCTTGAAGTCAGAGAAGCCTTAGATGTGCTTAAGGGTGAAGGACCTTACGACATAACCGAAGTCTCGCTTACGATAGCAGGCCTCATGATATATCTTGCGGGTATAGCTCCGTCTTTCGGCGAAGGAAAGAAGGCTGCGTCAGATGCCGTAAAATCAGGCGCGGCGCTGGATAAGCTGAAGGAATTCGTAAAAGCCCAGGGCGGAGACGAGACGTGCGCCGACTGTCCGGAGAAGCTCGACTGCGGCAGATGGAAAGACGAGATCTGCATGGAGGTAAAGGCCGGCCGCGGTGGCTTTGTGCATGGCGTGGACGCGCTTGCGATAGGCACGGCGTCGCAGCACATCGGGGCGGGAAGGCTCGCAAAGGACGATGTGATAGACCTGTCTGCCGGAATATATCTTGATAAAAAGAGAGGAGAAAAGGTATCGGAAGGGGAGACGGTCGCGCGCCTCTACGGAAAGGATGGATTGTCGCTCAGTGAAGCGTGCGGGACAGTGCTTTCCGCGTACGATATACGGGACGGGCAGCCGGAAGATAAGCCTTTAATAAAAGACGTTTTAGGTCTATAATTATATTGAGATTTTATGTGAAAAAACATGTTCAGGTGACCGCAGGGAGGTAAACATGGGACTTACGATTGCTCAGAAGATAATAAAGGCACACATGCTTTCGGGCTCTATGGAGGTCGGGAGCGAAGTAGCGCTAAGGATCGACCAGACGCTCACTCAGGACGCCACGGGAACGATGGCTTACCTCGAGTTCGAAGCGATGGGCATCCCGCGCGTGAAGACAGAGCTTTCTGTCGCATATATAGATCATAATACACTGCAGTCCGGATTTGAGAACGCGGACGACCACAGGTTCATCCAGTCAGCCGCGAAAAAGTTCGGGCTGAGATTCTCAAGGCCGGGAAACGGCATCTGCCATCAGGTGCATCTGGAGAGATTCGGGAAGCCGGGCAAGACTCTGATCGGCTCCGACAGCCACACGCCTACAGGAGGCGGCATCGGGATGCTTGCTATGGGAGCAGGCGGACTTGACGTCGCTGTCGCTATGGGAGGCGGCGCGTATTACATCAGCATGCCTAAGATGTATAAGGTCAACCTGACCGGCAGGCTCCGTCCGTTCGTGACGGCAAAGGATATCAGCCTTGAGATCCTACATATCCTTTCGGTGAAAGGAGGAGTCGGAGCGATAATCGAATGGGGAGGCCCGGGGATCAAATATCTTTCCGTTCCTGAGCGCGCTACCATTACGAACATGGGGACAGAGCTCGGAGCGACCACGTCGATATTCCCTTCAGATGAGGTGACGAAAGCGTTCCTCGAGGCAGAGGGAAGGGCAGAGGACTTCACTCCGCTCGAGAGCGATCCTGACGCGGTATACGACAGGGTGATAGACATAGATCTGGACAAGCTCACGGCCAAGATCGCGTGCCCGCACAGCCCTGATAACGTAGTGGACGTCGCGGACGTCGCAGGAACGAAAGTGGATCAGGTATGCATAGGATCATGCACCAATTCATCCCTCTTCGATATGCTCAAGGTCGCGGCACTGCTTAAGGGAAAGACGATAGACCCGTCTGTAAGCCTGTCGATCTCCTGCGGATCCAAGCAGGTCATGACGATGCTTGCGGACTGCGGAGCCCTCTCCGACATCATCGCGAGCGGCGCCAGGATACTCGAGTGCGCGTGCGGCCCTTGCATCGGAATGGGATTCTCGCCTAACTCGGCAGGCGTATCATTAAGGACTTTCAACAGGAACTTTGAGGGAAGGTCGGGAACCGCAGACGGAAAGGTATATTTAGTATCGCCTGAAACAGCTGTGGCGGCGGCAATATTCGGAAGGATCACAGATCCGTCTGAGCTCGGGGAGATGCCTGAGATCAGAATGCCGGAGAAGTTCAGGATAAACGACAACGCCGTCATCCTTCCTGCGACAGCAGACGAAGCTCCGTCGGTAGAGATCCTGAAGGGGCCTAACATCAAGGAGTGCCCGATAGGAGAGCCTCTTAAGGATGATATCGGAGCTCCTCTTATCCTGAAAGTGGGGGACAATATCACTACAGACCATATCATGCCGGCGGGGTCAAAGATCCTGCCGTACAGGTCGAACATACCGCATCTCTCTCAGTTCTGCTTCGGCGTCTGCGACAAGACGTTCCCGGAGAGAGCGAAAAAGGCAGGCAGAAGCATAGTTGTGGGAGGAGAGAATTACGGCCAGGGCTCGTCGAGAGAACACGCGGCACTCGTACCGCTTTATCTCGGCGTGAGGGCTGTAATCGCCAAGAGCTTCGCGAGGATCCACGCCGCGAATCTGGTGAACGCAGGCATAATGCCTCTTACGTTTGCGGATCCTGCCGATTACGACAGGCTCTCGCAGGGAGACGACCTCGAGCTGTCGGGGATCATGGAAGGTATAGAGACCGGAGAGATAAAGCTTACTGACAGGACGGCGGGATTCACATGCAGCCTGAAGTGCAGCTTTACAGAGCGGCAGAAGGATATGCTGAAGGCCGGAGGCCTTCTGAATTATATCGCGGCACAGGCTAACGCCTGATCAGACGGAATGGAGGAAGAAATGGGAGACAGAAGTGTCATCAAGGAGATAATCGACATAGGAAAGAACGAGCTTAAGGACATGACTGAAGTCAGCGACGCGTGCGGACATTTCAGAGAGCTTCTGATCGAGCAGCTCACGCGCGAGCTGATGATGGAGCAGAACGAAGAGCCGCCTAAGGATTTCAGCAGCCTGGATACCGTGACGATCGGAGTGTGCCCGGGAGACGGCATAGGGACTATCATATCTGTCGAGGCAGAGAGGGTGCTCAGGCACCTTCTGAAGGATGAGATCGAGGCAGGCAAAGTCGTGATCAAGGACATCGAAGGCCTCACCATCGAGAACAGGCTCGAGAAGCAGCAGGCTGTCCCGGACGACGTGCTTGCAGAGATAAAGACATGCGACGTGCTGCTGAAGGGGCCTACTACTACTCCTAAGGGAGGAACGATGGAGAGCGCGAACGTGGCCTTGAGGCGAGAGCTCGACCTCTATGCGAACGTGCGTCCGGTAAGCATCCCGGAGAAGGGCATAGACTGGACATTCTTCCGTGAGAACACGGAGGGCGAGTACGTGCTCGGAAGCAAAGGGATAGAGATCCCGGGGAAGCTCTCTATGAACTTCAAGGTAACGACAGAAAGCGGCACGAAGAGGATAGCGAGAGCCGCCTTCGAATACGCGAAGGCGAACGGCAAGACCAACGTCGCGATCGTCACCAAAGCCAATATCATGAAGCAGACAGACGGGAACTTCTCGAGGATCTGCCACGAGGTGGCGAACGATTATCCGGGGATCACCGCGGAGGACTGGTACATAGACATAATGACCGCAAATCTCCTGAAGGAGGAGAGAAGAGCGGACTTCCAGGTGTTCGTCCTTCCTAATCTCTACGGAGATATAATCACTGACGAGGCCGCGCAGATACAGGGCGGCGTCGGTACGGCGGGAAGCGCGAACATGGGCGACAGGTACGCCATGTTCGAGGCCATCCACGGCTCTGCCGACAGGATGATAGCCGAGGGACGCGGGCAGTATGCCAATCCTGCAAGCATCATCAAAGCCGGCGCGATGCTTCTCCGGCACATAGGATACGCTGACAAGGCCGACAGGCTCGAGGCGGCGTTGACGGAATGTGTGGAGACGGAGAAGAAGGTCGTAATCACAGGAAAAGACGGCGGAGCGACTGCGTCAGAGTTCACAGATTATCTGATCAGCAAGCTGTAGGAGAAAAATGGATTACAAATACGTAAGGATACAGGGAATGGAGCTCGCCAGGAACACTATGTTCGGAAAGGGCATATTCAGCATGTGCTGGCAGCTGGTACAGAACGACGTTATGGAGGAAGAGGACGCTGATCTCTTCAAGGAGATCGACGGATGGTTCTCCAGGCATCTTCCGTATCCGCCTCAGTGCAGGAAGCAGGACAGCGTGATCTGCTTTTTCAAGACGGAGAACTCAGAAGAAATGATGAAGATGATACGTCCCGCGTGCTGGCTCCTGGAGAAGTATGAGCATCCGTATTTTCTGGTGTACACCAACACACCGCCGGGTGAGATAGTGTACGAGGACAAATATCAGATCGCGGTAAAGGTGTCCGGGAAGCTGACAGTAGAGGAGATACAGAGCAGCTGGAGCCCGGAGGATTGATTTTCCTGAAGCCGGAGGCATTACTATGAAGCACTTTTTTATCATCAACCCGAAAGCGGGACAGGGAGAGTCGGTAGATATCGAAGACGAGATCATGGAGCAGGCGGGGCTGCGCGGGCTCACTCTGACAAGCGACCAGAAGCGCGGCGTAAACCTGCCGGCAGACTATGACGTCATCATCTACAGGACGAGAAGCGTAGGCGACGCGGAGAGATATGTAAGATATGTGTGCAGGAGCTTCGGGAGCGGTGAGACTTTCAGGTTCTATGCGTGCGGCGGGGACGGTACGCTTAATGAAGTAGTTAACGGCTGCGCCGGATCCGATTTCGCCGAAGTTGCCTGCATACCGGAAGGGACGGGAAACGACTACATCAAGAACTATCCTGATGCCGGCGACTTCAGGAGCATCAGGGCGCAGATGGACGGGAAGGCTGTAATGTCGGATGTGATCAAGTATACGGTCGACGGAAAAGAGCCGAGATACTGCATCAACATGTTCAACATCGGGCTCGACTGCAACGTCGTGGACCTCACCATGAGGACGAAGAAGATCCCTATGGTCCGCGGTCATCTCGCGTATCTTCTGGGCGTTCTGATCACTTTCATACAGAAGAAGGGCGCTGATCTTACGATAAAGTGCGGCGACGGGTTCGTATACGACGGCAAACTCCTTCTTGTCGCCATAGCGAATGGAATGTTCTGCGGCGGCGGCGTCAAAGGCATACCGCAGGCTGTGACAGACGACGGCCTCATGGATATCAGCATCGTGAAGAACGCGACGAGGCTCGAGTTCGCCAGGCTGTACAAAGAATACAAGGAAGGGACGCATATCGACGACAAAAAGGCTATGGAGCACTTCATACTGAGGAAGTGCGGCCGTGCTGAGATCACGCCGAGAAAGGGTGTCATGAAGCTCTGCACAGACGGAGAGATATCGCTGGCGGGGCACACCGTCTTTGAGATGGTGCCTTCAGCTGTGAAGTTCTCTGTCCCGGCAAAATAAATAATTGTTGAAACAGAAGTCCAAATATGATAAAATCGCTTTTGTCGGTTCGCCCGGCAGAAGCGTATATGGAGACGTATCGAAGTGGCTATAACGAGCCGCACTCGAAATGCGGTGTACCTTCGTGGTACCGTGGGTTCGAATCCCACCGTCTCCGCCAGACAGGCCCCTTGGATGTTGAAATTCCAAGGGGTTTTAATTTTGTCCTGTTTGGGTACAGATGGGTACAGATCTAAGTGATTCTTTGAGCATGTCGGTGCTCATCGAGATAGGAAGGCGAGCAGCTTCGAGCTGTGCTGCTCGCGTTTCCTTATCACTTCTGTCGTAGCAATAATTATTTAAAGTTGTTCTGGCGTCTTTGTGTCCTACATAGTTTCGGATCGTTTTGATGTTCACATTTGCGTCTACAAGAGATGAGATGAATGTTCGTCTGCCGGCATAGGCTGTGTTTCTCGGAGCGCCGATCGCCTCGCACATTTCCGGAACGGCTTTTCTCATGCTGTCATAGAATGAGGTCCTCTACGATCATCTTGGATTTTTCCTGCTCAAGCGGCTGATAGAAGAGGTCTTCTGCTTTTTTCAATCTGAATGTCATCTTGTTCTTCCTCCTTTGCTTAAATAGTAGTGGTGTTACATGTGACGATAGTGACGATGATGACGATATTGTTTCCTCTGATACACTCAATCGTCATGTGCGTCATTATCGTCATTCCAGCTTCTGAAGCACGAAAAAAAGCCGGTTTACACGGCCATTTTTCTGCACTACAAAATAGTACTTAAATAACCATGTAAACCGACTCTAAAACATTCAAACTGAGTCTCAAAAAGCAGATCTCTTAAAGCGTCCTGCTACAACGCTACCGGCCTTCCGGCTCATGCATCAGACGTAAACTCGCGAAGTTTCTCCATAGGCTTATTACTTATCTGGCCTCCAAAGCAAAGGGCCTCCTGAAACAGTTCATCAGGAGGAAGTATCATTGTGGCTATCGCATGGTCTTCGCACAGAAAAGTTGCGGTCTTCCTTTAAGTATATCCTGTGTATCGCTCTCCAAAGAAATGGGTCATGGCGCAGATATCAATCATGCTCGCATGCGGTAGGGGTGTATCTGATGATGGGTATTAAATTGTCAAAATGGAGAACGCATGTTCTCATATATAGTATAGCAGTGAGGGTATAGAGTGTCAACACTTATTTGAAAGAAATATTAGTTTTTTTCTTTCTCATCACGAGTTGCGCTTTCTCATAAAAAGTGGTGTATATGATGAAAAAGTGATCATAGAAATAACACCTTCTTTATTCAGTGCTACTGTGGAAAGTCCGATAGAAAACTGTGTTATTCGTTACGAATTATTCGCTAATAAAATGTGATGTCATTGCTTGGATTGAGGGGTATCTCCAAATAGGTATTGAATTAATGAAGTCGTGCCTCATTTTAATAATGAAATGCAAGAAACATTGAAAACAAGAAGAATTCACACAAAAAAGGAATCAAACTTAGGACAGTTCAAAAGATAACTAATGATTTTTTACAAGGATTTTATTTGACAAATGGTGGCATATATGATACCATAATTATACATTGATAATAAAAAGGGGGTGACGATTTTTGTCCCAACTTAAAAAGTTGATCGACAAATTTTACAGCAAGCCAATACGAAATGACATAACATTTTCTGAAGTTGAAAAATTGGCTTCTGCATATGGTTGTGAAGTTATGCCAGGAGGGAAACATCTTCGAATCGTTCATCCACAATCAGGGCAAATCATACCTATTCCTCGGCATGGAAAAACTGTTGAGGAAGTTTATGTTAAACAATTAAAAGAGTTATTTGATTACATTGGTACTATTAAGGAGGATTAACAATGAATTATCCTTTTAAAGTATATCAAACACAAGTGGAAAATCATGTGTTTTGGATAGCGGAGTGTAGATGTTTAAAGGGATGCGTCGGTCAAGGAGATACAATTGACGAGGCTATTAGTGAGTTGGAAGAAAACGAGACTGTTTGGCTCGAAACAGCTAAAGAATGCGGTATAGATATTCCTTCCATTCCAATTGAAACTATTGATGAATATAGTGGTAAATTTACAGTTCGCGTTTCCCCTTTAGTTCATATGGCTGCTGCAAGCTATGCTCAGAAGGAAAATATTAGTCTCAATCAATACATTAATGATGCAATTGTCGCTCAAAACACTCGACACGAAACAGTTGACTATATAGCGGCCCCTGTTAAGAAGGCTATTGAAACATTTAAAATGTTACTTTCTAGTAGTTATACTTTTAAAGATGAAATGTTTAAAGTTCCCGTTAATGATGCGTTCCCCCATTATAGTAATTCAGGAGGTACAACTGTTTCTCGGAATGCTAATTATTCACTTTCTGTAAAAACTCAGTAGTTGGTTTATTAAGGAGGTCATTCAGGATGTTTTTAAGTCTTAAGCAAGTAGTATTTAAAGAGATCCACATGGAAGTGGACATTAGGGAGAACAAAGAGTTAGAGTTAGAAAATAAGTTTTCCTTTGACGTGAATTATAATAACGATAATTCTCTATGCATAGCACATTTGAGACAGGAAGTTGCAAGTAAAAACAACACTAAAGAGTTTAATATTATTGTTGATGCTTTGGGTAATTTTATTTGCGAAGGAATAGAAACTGAAGTTGATAAAAAGGGAGCTCATATACAGTCATATTTGTTGTTATTCCCTTATGTGCAAAATATGATTGCACAATTAGCAAATCATGCTGGCCTCCCTCCCTTTATGATTGATATGGCTAAAATGCGGATAGAAGATGTAATCCTTGAATCAAAACAATAGAGATGCATGAAGCCAAAGAGAAAAATGTTATAGATAATATTATATATAGCAATTGCTAACAATAAAGAAATGATAATAAACCTATAAGCGGATTGTGTAATTAATCAAGCCGGCGTTTATTATGATAAGGTTGCTACTCATAATTTTACTTATTTAACAGAGAGATAGTCCTTGAACTTGTTTCCCAGCAGCTCGAAATCACAACAAACCAGGCGCAAAAAGGAATCGCTGTTTTTAATGCGTTTATTATATACGTTTTGTGCTTTTACAATAATTGAGTCCTGATGCTTTCTTATAAACCTGATTTCGTTAGATTCATAAGTATCTTCAGATGGGTCAATATCGAGTAAAGTATACGTACCTTCTAATACGGGTATCATGTTGTTATGAAGGATATCGGCAATTTCTTCGCCGGTGGTATCTCTTACGAAAGTAGTGATAGTAGCTGCGCGTTTCTTTTTTCCATTTTCTATACGTTTTTGTGTTGTCTGAGAAGTGAGAGGCAATAAATAAGGGATATCATTAATCATAGTTATAACCCCTACATATGGCCTGCCATATTTAATGCTTACCTTATAATCAATACTATGTAAGTATCTCAAATAATCAGGATCTACTTT
>JAZUNH010000005.1:0-26056 GCA_045604065.1 Anaerovoracaceae bacterium | reverse complement strand
AATCGAACGGCATGTATTCCACGCCCTCCTCTTCTCCTGCTTCCCTGCCTATCTCTGAGATCACTTTGTAATTCTTATGCGGGCTCACAGTAAGCGTCGTCGTGAACTTGCTGAATCCGTGTTCCTTTGCGTACTTCGCTGCCTCAAGAAGCCTCATCCTGAAACACACCGCGCATCTTGCTCCTCCCTCGGGCTCTTCTTCAAGGCCTTTCACGAGGTCGAGATATCGCTCCGGATCATACTTCCCGGCAGCAAAATTCAGTCTGTCTTTATCATATGTCTCCCGGACCGCGTGGATGAGCATGATCTGGTTATCTTTTCTGAGCTCATACTCCTCCGGGTCGTCTATGCACGGATTGTAGTAGAAGACGGTGACGTCATAGTCCGGAATGAGCCTCTCTATGCACGCCGAGCTGCATGGTCCGCAGCAGCTGTGCAGAAGTATCTTTTCCGGCATATATCATCACCTCCCCTTTATCTCACTTAACAATTCACGTGTGATATTGTATCATATTAGGGACATTTATAAAAGAGCACGGCGGAGAAATGGAACGTAAAGACACAAAAAAAACAATAGAAGACATAAGGCTCACAGATCAGGGCGGAGCTGACAGAGTGAACAACATCTCGATCTGGCTTAAAAGAAAGTTCGGCCGTAAGATGATCAAGCTGTCGATCGACGGCGGCTTCACATGCCCTAACCGCGACGGGAGCAAAGCCACCGGCGGCTGCCTGTTCTGCGGTGAAGGCGCGGGCAGCGACTTTGCTTCGGACATAGACTCGCAGATCGCGCTGTATCAGACGAAGTGGCCTGACGCGGGCTACATCGCCTACTTCCAGAATCACACCAACACATACGCGCCTGCCGGCGAGCTTCGCGAGAAGTTCTATGCGGCGCTCAGCGATCCGAGGATCGAAGGCATAGCCATAGCGACGAGGCCTGACTGCCTTCCTGACGACGTGCTTGACCTTCTTGAGGAGATAAACAGAGACCACTTCATGTGGGTCGAGCTCGGCCTCCAGACGATGCATGAGAAGACAGCTGAGCTGATAAACAGATGCTACCCTCTTTCTGTCTACGACGACGCGATGGACAAGCTTAACTCGCGGGGCATAAAAGCAGTAACACACCTGATCCTCGGGCTCCCCGGCGAGACTGAAGACGACATGAAGGCTTCAGTCATCCATGCGGTACAAAAAAACACATGGGGCGTAAAGCTCCACATGCTTAATGTCGTAAAGGGCGCGAGGATGGCCGAAGAGATGCCCGGCTATGTTCCGTTCGGCTCGATCGAAGAGTACGTCAGCCTTGTCTGCGATATCCTCGAGATCATCCCGTGGGACGTCACGATACACAGGCTCACTGCCGACTCCCAGAGGAAGATCCTGATAGCTCCTTCCTGGAGCTACATGAAGCGGACCATCCTGAACGGGATCCACGCCGAGCTCAGGCGCCGCGGCACACGCCAGGGATCAAAGTCCTAGCCCCTTGTGATCTTTATCGTATACGTCCTTGCAGGGCCCGCCGAGGCTTTGCATTTTATTTTGAAGACGTTCTCGCCCTTCTCAAGCTTCACAACGCCTGTCCCTGTGACCGACGCGCTGGTATCACTCGCTTTCGACGCGAGTATGCTTACCTTCTTCACATAAGACGGCACACTGTACGTGAACGATGTCCTGTATGAGAGCTTCGTCTTCCTTATCAGCTTCTTCCTTACAGTCTTCGGCTCGTCACTTGTATTGTCAGTATACTTGACGGTCAGCGCCTTGAGATAGAAGTTATTGTCTTTCTTGCTGCTCGCGGAAGGCCTTCCGCAAGGCTTCTTCGGCATGTTCTTGTATACCGGGATGAAGAACTGGAGCTTCCTGTTGTAGATACCGTAGTCCGCGTACTTCTCAGACATCTGCCCGGCGATGCTTATGCCGCCGTTCAGCGACGTCATATAGACATGCGTCCCGACCTTTCCGAGCCCGTTCAGGACATTGAAGTGCTCGGTATACGCGGTCGCCTGGTTGTTCTTTATGTATGCCTTCGCGAGGAACTTTGCTCCTCCCTTTATCGCCTTTGCCGGCGTGCTCCATTTCCTTCCGTATGAAGTCTCCGGCCCTGCCGTATAGTTCTTCGCAGACTTCCCGCCGTTCGCGTAGATGAGGCCGCCGACCGCACCTGCTGAGTCGGTCGCTCCTATGTTGTACGCGTTATAGCATTTACTGTATTTTATTCCTTTATATTTGAACTTATGGCCGTTCATCATGAAGTCAGATGTCCCGAGCTCTGAGAACGACTTTGACGCGAGATACACAGGGCTCACGTCAAGCTTCTTCCCCGCCTTCACAAATACCGAGGCGTTCGCTTTCAGGACGTCGTTTCTCCTTAATATCTTCTTTACTATGGACAGTCTCTGATAGCTGTGGTATTTCTTATCTTCGAACAGGAAGATGTTTCTCTCGGTCAGGAAATTCCTCGGATCCATGAAATATCTGACGGCTTTCTGCGACGCCGCCGGGAAATTGCCTCCCGTGTATTTGTCGGTAAGATAATTGTAGCGTCCCTCTGCGACCGATTTATACGCCGGGGTGTACGCGTACCAGATAGTGTTGACTCCCGGATCCTTGCACATCGCCTTCACGGCGTCTTTCCAGCCCAGGCCGGTCTTCACAGGCGTGAACCTCCACGTCGGATGGAGCTTGTGGAGCTCCTTCAGCCTCGTCCTGTAGCTCTTCGGGAATCCCTTCCCGGTGATGTAGCCTGTCTCAGCGTATGATTCGGGATAGGTCAGCGAGCACACAAAAACCAGCATGGCTGCCGCAAGCGCCGCCACGCGAACAAGCGCAGATGTTAACCTTTCCGGCCTTCCGGTCAGTCGTCTTTGTGCTTCTCTTTCCATTCCTTTATCTGCTCGAGTCTTTCCTTGAACCTTCCCTCAAGGCCCTGTGTGGTAGGCTCGTAATATGTCTTTCCGATAAGTGAATCAGGCAGGCAGCTCATAGAAGTAAGCTTGTCCTCATAGTCGTGAGCGTACTTGTAGCCTTTGCCGTATCCGACTTCCTTCATGAGCTTGGTCACGCCGTTCCTGATATGGAGCGGCACCGGCTCCGCCATCTTTTCCACAGCGTCTTTCTTCGCATTCATGTAAGCGACGTCAAGCGCGTTCGATTTAGGCGCGAGCGACAGGTAAACGACGGCCTGTGTGAGATGTACGGAGCATTCCGGCATCCCGATGAAGTGACACGCCTGATACGCAGCCACAGCAAGCTCCAGCGCTCTCGGATCGGCGAGCCCTACGTCTTCGCTCGCGAACCTAGTCACGCGTCTTGCTATGTATAGCGGATCTTCTCCCGCTTCAAGCATCCTGGCGAGCCAGTATACGGCGGCGTCAGGATCAGAGTTCCTCATAGACTTGTGAAGAGCGGATATCAGGTTGTAATGCTCTTCGCCGTCTTTGTCATAAAGAAGAGATTTCTTCGATATGCACTGTTCGACTGTCTCTTTGGTGACAGTTGTCTTCTTCCCGTCGAAGTCGCCGTTCAGTATCACCATCTCAAGAGTGGACAGAGCAGTCCTCGCGTCGCCGTTCGCAAATACCGCCACCATGTGCAGTATATCTTCTGAAATATCCACTTCCTGGTCGCCGAAGCCTTTTGGGCTCTTCACAGCGCGCTCAAGGAGAGTGACGAGCTCTTCCTCTGAAAGCTCCTTCAGGACGAACACCTTGCACCTTGACAATAAAGCTCCGTTCACCTCGAACGACGGGTTCTCCGTGGTAGCGCCTATCAGGATTATGCTGCCTTTCTCCACGAAAGGAAGGAACGCGTCCTGCTGCGCTTTGTTGAACCTGTGTATCTCATCGATGAAAAGTATAGTCTTCTCGCCGAACCTCACGTTATTGTCGGCTTCCTGCATGACCTGCTTGATCTCTTTGATCCCGCTCGTGACCGCGGAAAAGTTTATGAACTTTGCCTTCGTCTGGTTCGCTATGACGTTAGCGAGCGTGGTCTTTCCGATCCCCGGAGGCCCCCAGAATATCATAGACGAGACTTTGTCCTGCTCTATGATCCTGCGGAGGACCTTGCCTTTCCCGATCAGGTGCTGCTGCCCGACTATCTCATCCAGAGTCTCAGGCCTCAGCCTCGCGGCAAGCGGCTCCGGCACAGTCCCCGCGCCCATCGTCATCTGTTCGTTTATGCTCTTCATCACATTCTCCTTATAGCTTGGCGATGAATTCCTTCAGGTCGTCGGCTGCCTTCCTGAATTTTGCGTATTCTTCATCCGTCCAGCGTTCTTCCAGACGCCTCTCCACTCCGTTCACGCCGATTATACTCGGCACGCTGAGCGCAACGCCGGAAACGCCGTATTCGCCCCGTAAAACTGATGCTACAGGCGCTATGGTGAGCCTCTGGTTCAGGACCGCGTCGGCTATGTAGCATACACACGTCGCAATGCCGTAATGGGTCTTGCCCTTATCCTTTATGATCTCCGCTCCGAGGCCTCTTACCTTCTGCTCTATATCGCTTCTTATCTTATCGTTCCATTCAAGGCCTACGTCTTTACAGTACTCGCCTATCGGGTCGCCGGCGATGGAAACCGTGCTCCAGATAGTCACCTGGCGGTCTCCGTGTTCTCCTACGATCTGCCCTTTCACTACCTCGGTATTGAGTCCCGTATAGTCTGCCAGGATCCTCATCAGCCTGGAAGTATCCAGTATGTTCCCTGTCCCGAACACTCTTCCGTCCGGAAGATCCATGAACTCCGCGCATTTGTATGTAAGGATGTCCACAGGGTTCGCCACGACGAGTATCGCGCATCTGTCATAGTACGGCTTCAGGCTGTCAGTTATGTTCTTCATTATCTTGATGTTGTCAGCCGCAAGGTCAAGCCTTGACTCTCCGACTCTCCTGTTCCTGCCCGCCGTTATTATGATGAGGTCGCAGTCTTCGCAGTCTTCGTACCCGCCGCATCTTACAGAGGATACACCCATGTAAGGTATACCGTGCTGGATGTCGAGCGCCTCACCCATCGCGTGTTCCCTGTCTACGTCGATAAGGACGATGTCTGTCGCAAGGTTCCTTATCGTCAGCGCGTACGCGATAGAAGCACCCACGTTCCCGGCGCCTATTATCGCAACTTTTCTATTATGTATGGAATTGATATCCAGCATTATCCAACCTCCCTGTAAATGCAAAGAGACGGCCTTCATGGCCGCCCCTGTGTTGTCCTGTCAGCCCATGAGCCACGAGAACACCATGTATGCCGTCTTCAGCTCATCGTGCCTGATGCTCCCGTTCTCGTCAATGTCTATTATCTCGTCTACGAGTATGTCCGCGCCCTGGCCAAGGACTTCGTCCTCATCCAGCTTTACCAGCGTCTTCTTCTCTTTGCTGTATGTCTCTGTGATGTCGCTCGTGACAGCCTCGTTATTAGCGATGACTACGTCTACCTTACGGCTGCCGAGATACCTGTTCAGCACCTTCACGTGATCCCCGACCGAATAGTCGTCTGTCTCGCCCGGCTGCGTCACAAGATTAGATATATACATTATCGGCGCCTTGCAGCCCGCGAGGGCCTCGCGTATCTGCGGCGTTATCAGGTGCGGTATTATGCTCGTATAGAGGCTTCCCGGGCTCAGTATTATCAGGTCAGCCTCGCGGATCTTGTCGATTATCTCTTCACTGACCTCTATCGGATGGTCGTATGTCACGTTCTCGATATCCTTGATATGATTCCCAACGGACACTTCGCCGATGTACTCCTGGTCCTTGCCGTGGCCGATAAGCTCGACCTTCTCGGCTGTGAGCGGGAGAACAGTTCCCTTGACGTTCAGCAGGCTGCACATGTATTTCGACGCCTCTGTCAGGTCGCCTTTCATGTCTGTAAGCGCCGCGAGCATGATGTTCCTCACAGGGTGGTTGTACAGCGATCCGCTCTTTTTGAACCTGTATCTGAGGAGCCCGACAAAGTCCTCGTCCACGTTCGCCATGGAAAGAAGCACCTTGCCCAGGTCTCCGACCGCCGGTATGTCGAGCTCTTCCTTCAGCTGCCCGCTGCTCCTCCCGTTGTCTGACACCGCTATGACCGCGGTAACGTCGACCGGGAACAGCTTGAGCCCCGAAAGAATGCAGGAAATGCCGGAGCCTCCTCCGAATATGACTATCTTCTTCATATCAGCTGTCTCTCGTTTTCTAAAGTCTTTCGTCTTTCTCTATATCGAGGAAATATTTGTAAGTGTCCACGGTGAGCTCACCGCAGGCTTCCTCGTCGCAGGCGATTATAGCGCCGTTATGCATCTGCAGCGCACTGCATGTCCACTTCTGAGATACTCCGCCCTCTACCACGTGCGCGAGCGCCTCGGCTTTATTATGTCCGGATATGAGCACCAGTACCTCTTTACTGTCTGTCACGGTGCCGATCCCGACCGACAGAGCTTTGGAAGGCACTTTCTCAGGATCGTATCCGAAGAATCTAGAGTTCACGATCCTCGTGTCAGTCGTAAGGCTGCGGACACCGGTCCTTGACGTGAGCGAAGTATATGGCTCGTTGAACGCAAGGTGTCCGTCGCATCCGATCCCGCCCATGAACAGGTCGATCCCGCCGTAAGACTTGATCTTCTCCTCATATGCCGCGCATTCAGCCTCAGGGTCCTCCGCCATCCCGTTCAGGATGTTGATGTTCTCAGGCTTCATATCCACGAGATGATCAAAGAAATTGTCGTGCATGAAATACCAGTAGCTCTGGTCGTGCTCGTGAGGGAGTCCCACATACTCGTCCATGTTGAACGTCACGACGTTCGCGAACGAAAGAGTTCCCTCCTGGTTCATCTTCGCGAGCCTCTGGTATACGCCGATAGGACTGGATCCCGTAGGAAGCCCGAGCACGAACGGCCTTTCCTCTCCGGAAGCCTCGTGCGCCCTGATCTTCTCCGCGATGTAGTTCGCGGCCCAGTCGCTCATCTTTTCGTAATCATCCTGTATAACAACTCTCATTTCTTTACCCTCCCCCATATAAATCTATATCAGTCGCGGGTTATTATGTCGCCGCAGTTCTTGAATATGCTTCCTTCAGGTATCACGCCCCTTACGCATGACGTCGGGTACACGTGCGTGTTTCTTCCGATGACAGTGCCCGGATTGCAGACTGCGTTGCAGCCCACTTCCACATGGTCTCCGAGCATCGCGCCTATCTTGCGCAGCCCTGTCTCGATGCTCTCCGTGCCGTTATGTATTATGATATCTACTCTGTCGCTTCTTATGTTCGACGTTATCGATCCCGCCCCCATGTGCGCGTGGAATCCGAGTATAGAGTCGCCGACATAGTTATAGTGAGGGGTCTCGACATTATCGAACAGGATCACGTTCTTAAGCTCCACGGAGTTCCCTACAACGCAGTCCGCTCCTACAAGAGCTGATTCTCTTATGAACGCGCAGTGCCTCACCTCGGTGTTCGGACCGATGATGCACGGCGCCCCGAGATACGCCGACGGGAACACTTTTGCAGTCTTATGCACCCAGACATGCTCTTCCCGCTCTTCATATTCGTCAGGATCCAGGCTCTCCCCGAGATCTATTATCATGTCCTTTATCCCGGCAAGCGCTTCCCACGGATACGTGAACCTGCTGAGATACTCCCCCGCAATAGTATGGTCAAGGTCGTAAAGGTCTTTTATCGTATACATTTACACTCCTTATTGTGTACTTAAAATGTTTTTCTTTCTGTAAATTATATCAAAAAAAGAAAGTGTATTAAATAGAAATACACTTTCTAAACACCTAAATAATCTTTAAGATGCGCAGACACTGCCTATTCCGTCAGCTCGTCGTATATGCCCGCGAGATACTCTCCGTATCTTGTCTTGTTCATCTGGGACGCCTTCTCGTGCAGCTCGTCTATCGTGACCCAGTGGTTCTGGACCGCGATCTCCTCCAGGCACCCTATCATCTTGCCGCTGCGCTGCGCTGCTTTGATCGCGCCTGCCGCAGTGTAAAGGTTGTCGGCTGTCCCAGCGTCGAACCACGAAAACTCACTCCCGAGAGGAAGTACGGAAAGCTCGCCGCTCTCAAGATACGCGTTGTTCACCGAGGTGATCTCCAGCTCGCCGCGCGCGGAAGGCTGCACGCCCTTCGCTATCCTGACGACTTTATTGTCGTAGAAATAGAGGCCCGGGACTATGTAATTGGATTTCGGCTGGGACGGCTTCTCCTCGATCGATATGGCTTTCCCGTTCTCTCCGAATTCTACGACTCCGAAAGGCCTCGGGTCGTTTACATAGTATCCGAAGATCGCCGCGCCGCCGTTCTTCGTCACATCCTTCACCGCAGTGCGGAGCTTCTTCCTCAGGCCTGTTCCGAAGAAGATATTGTCTCCCAGGGCAAGGCATACAGAATCGTCCCCTATGAAATCTGCTCCGACTATGAACGCGTCCGCGATCCCGAGCGCTTCGGGCTGCTCCTTGTACTGTATCTTGATGCCGAAATACGATCCGTCACCGAGAAGATTGTTGAAGTCGTCGATGTAGCCTGGCGGAGTGATCACAAGGATATCCCTTATCCCCGCCTGCATTACAGTCGCGAGCGAGTAATAGATAAGCGGTTTATCGTAAACCGGAAGAAGCGGCTTACATACTGGAAGCGTAATAGGATACAGGCGGGTCCCCTTACCCGCTGCAAGTATGATTCCTTTCATTTCAATACCTCCGGGCTTTTCAGCCTATTCAAATTCCGGGAACCTGTAATCAAGTCCCAGCTTATCTCTTATCTCCAGGATCTCCTTCTGGACGGTCTCTCCGACCGGTACGCCTTTTTCTTTCCTGTCCATCCATCTCAGATATGACTGCTCTCCCGGAGTATATATCCGTTCCTCTCCCGGAGCCTTCTGAGACGCCCTGAGGGCTCTGCAGATGTCTCCTGCGGTCTTCCTGAACTCTTCTCTTCCCATGAAAGCATCAGGGTCTACCACGAAGAAGAAATGCCCGAGGTGATACATCGCAGGCTTTCCGTTCTCATCCAGCCCTGTAAGCGCCTTCATGTACTGTCCTCCAGCGAGAGCCGCGGAAAGGATCTCTACCACAGCGGCGTAGCCGTATCCTTTATATCCTGCCATCTCATCTCCTATGCCGCCGAGAGGCGCAAGAGCAGCTTCTCCGCTGACAAGAGCTTTCAGGATCTTCTCGCTGTCTGTCATCGTGGTCCCGTCTCTCTTGATCACCATGCCGGAAGGAGTCTCTTTCCCCTCGCGCGCATAGTATTCGATCTTTCCTCTCTGCACGATAGACGTTGCGCAGTCTATGCAGAACGGGAACTCCTCGTCAGTCGGAAGAGCGAACGTGAGAGGGTTGGTGCCCATCATGTTCTCGACGCCGAACGTAGGAGCAATGGACGGACGCGCGTTCGTCCCGGTGATGCCGACAAGGCCTTCTTTGCTCGCCATAGTCGCCCAGTACCCAGCGATGCCGTAGTGCGTAGAATTCCTTATCGCTCCTCCGGCCATGCCGTACCTCTTAGCCTTTTCGATGAGCTTCTCCATCATCCGGTAGCTCGCGACCATGCCCATGCCGTCATGCGCGTCGTACACCAAAGTCGTTGGCGTCTCCTTCAGCACTTCTATTTCGGTCTTCGGAAGGAGCGTACCGTTCTCGAACCTGTCAAGATATATAGGCTTGAATCTATTGCAGCCGTGGCTCTCTATGCCGCGCCTGTCGGCTTCGAGAAGAACGTCGGCACATATCCTCGCCTCATCCTCCGGCACGCCGTATGCTTTAAAGGCGTCGATCATGAAGCTGTTCATCTTCTCCCAGGCCACATGCGGTCTGTTGTCGTTCAAATTCAGTCTGCTCATTGTATGTCTCTCCTGGTTGGTTATCTGCTTGACATCATTATATCACCGAAACGATCATTTATTATATATTTCCTTTCTGTGGCCGACTGTAAGCATCAGTATTATAAGCTTATCATCCTGTAACGAACAGATCAGCCTGTAATCGCCGATACGATATCGCCAGAGTCCCCTTTTATCCGCAATCATCGCTTTTCCATATACTCTCGGATCCTCACTATCAACAAGACGTTTTGTGATCCACGACTTTATGAGCTTCTGAACATAGCGGTCCAATCTGGCGAACTCTTTATCAAACTTTTCGGTTGTCTCAACTGACCAGCTCACAGATCCAGCTCCTTCCACAGTTCTTCAACCGGTCTGCTCTTCTTGCCGCCGCGCTCATAATCATCATACGCTTCTTCCGCACAGGTAACATCGAATTCATCCTCTATCCTCTCGAACAGAGCTTTCTTGAACGCTTCGGCCAGTGATACAGAATGAATAGACGCATAGCTTTCGGCTAGCTTTCTTTCATCATCGGTCAGCCGTATTGAAAAGCTCATGGTATCACCTCCTTTATTGTGTAATACATTGTACTACACACTCTTGTGAAATGCAATATTAACATTTATCCGCACCGGCATAGCCGGTGGATCTTGTTCTTCGCGCTCTGAAGCACATCTGAGATTCCAAAAAAGCCAGAGCATCGACATCCGACACTCTGGCTTTCCTATTATCAAATATGTGTTTATTTCAGGAACCCTGATATTATCTCCTCTTCAGCTTCCTGCTCTGTGAGGCCCAGCGTCCTTAGCTTTATGATCTGGTCTCCCGCGATCTTGCCTATCGCTGCCTCATGGACTAGCGCAGCGTCCACGTTGTTCGCTTCGAGCCCCGGCACCGCGAGGATCCTGCCGTTATCCATGATGATGGAGTCGCACTCGGTATGGCCCGAGCAGGCGTTGTTCCCTACGATCTTGGCGTCGAACTTCTGGAAGGAGTCGTCTCTCGCAACTGATCTTGAAACCACGTCGGCCGTGGAGCCCTCGCCGTTAAGAGATACTACATACTTGGATATCGCTCTCTGCTTATCGTGCGTCATGAGGCGCTCCCTGACTACGAGCTTCGCGTCCTTCCCGAGCTCTGCGGTGGTAGTCCTCTCGGTATCGTCAACTCCGCGGATCTGGACCATTTCCATCTCCATGTAGCTTCCCTCTTCCATGTACACTTCCGTGCCCGGATTCAGGATGCGCTTTCCGGTCCCCGTACCGGAGCCGAAATGCTTCTCCACGTACTTCACCTTCGAGTTCTTCCCCACGAAGAACCTGTGGATGCCGTCGTGCTCCGAGTCTTTCGGCCCGCAGTTGTCTATACCGCATCCGGCGATTATGACCACGTCGCAGTCCTCACCGATATGGAAGTCGTTATATACGACTTCAGTCAGCCCCGTCTTGGTCATGACCACAGGGATATGGACGCTCTCGTTCTTCGTTCCCGGCTGGATCTCTATGTCGATCCCCGAGACTTCCTTCTTCGGCGTTATCTGGATGTGCGCCGTTGATTTCCTGTCGGCAGCCTCGCTGTCCTTCCTGATGTTGAACGCGCCTTCCGGCACCTTGTACAGATCGGCGACTTCGCGGAGAAGCCTTCTCGATGTCTCGTCTAACCCGTTGAATCCTAGCATTCCGCGTCATCTCCTTTCTCAGGGCCGTTCTTCCACGCCCCGTATTCATTGCAGACCATGACGGCTGAATTGGTGCCGATCAGGCCCGGCAGTATCTCATCCTTGGTGCCCTGGCTTGAGATCATTCCGTCCTTGATGACAACGATCTCGTCCGCGATCTCGAGTATCCTCTCCTGATGCGATATGACCATGATAGAGCTTCCTTCGATGTGCTTCTGCATGCCCTCAAAGACTTTGATCAGGTTCTGGAAGCTCCAGAGGTCGATCCCCGCCTCCGGCTCGTCGAACACCGAAAGCTTAGGAGCCTTCGCGAGCACGCTCGCTATCTCTATCCTCTTCAGCTCTCCTCCGGAGAGGCTGTTGTTCACTTCTCTATCGATATATTCCTGCGCGTTTAGCCCGACCTCGGTCAGGTACCTGCACGCATCGTCCGGCTTAAGGTTCTTCTTTCCTGACGCCAGCCTGATCAGGTCGTATACCTGTATCCCCTTGAACCTTACAGGAGTCTGGAAGGCGAAACCTATACCCATCTTCGCTCTTTCAGTTATATCCTTGTCCGTAATGTCCTCGCCGTTGAAGAATATTCTTCCTGTAGTCGGCTTCTCGATGCCCATGATGATCCTGGCGAGCGTAGATTTTCCGCCGCCGTTAGGGCCTGTCACCACTATCAGCTTCTCGTCAGGGATGACGAGGCTGATGTCACGTATTATTTCCTTGTCTGCGCCGTCCGAGTCGACCCCGAACGAGATGTTCTTAAGTTCCAGCATTATCTGTGATGTCCTTTCATGTTCTTATGATATATTACCACGCATCGCATGATTTCACACATATCTTTTGACGCGTCCATAAAAAGCAAAAAAAGATGAAGGCTACGCCCTCATCCATTTCATCATGTTTCCTTCTATGAGTGGGACTGCTTTCCCCTCTTTCTCGAGCCAGGAGAGATATGACCTTACCGTGGTCCCCGTCAGAGCATTCTGTTCGAACGTCATACGTATGCCGTATCCCTCGAATATCTCCTTCAGCATCTCGTCAACAGTCTTAGGGCTGCTTATTATCCCGAGTATCCTCTCCGCGACCTCGTATACCTTGTCTATGTTTATCTCAGCGAGCTCTTTCAGCCCTTCCCTGTCCAGCACAGGAGCGTGGCATGGTATATATATCTCAGCCTCGATATCCATTATCTTCTTCAGCGTCTGTATATACGCCTCAGGATCGACAAGGAACGATATCTGATACTTTTCAAGCGTCTCTCTGCTTGAAAGAGTGTCGGCAATGTAGAACACGCCGTCGGACGTCCTGTATCCCGCCATATTGAACGAATGCCCCGGAAGAGGGATCATCTCGATATTCTCCGGCAGCATGTCCGTGCGAAGCACCTCCGCGTCGCTCTCCTTCGCCATCATGAACTTGTGCTTAAGCTCTTCAGGAGGCATTCCCGCGTACAGAAACGACGGCTCGAGGAACGGATGCCTGGTGAACTCGCACTCGATCTCAGGCGCGTATATCCTGCACCCCATGTTCATCTGGAGGTATCTGTTCCCTCCCGTATGGTCTGCATGATAATGTGTATTGTAAACCGCGTCAAGAGCCCAGCCTTTTTCATCAAGTATTCTCTTGATCTTCTTTGCCATGTCTCTGTCATTGCCGCTGTCTATCAGAACGACATGACCGGGAGCCGTGCCGACGACTCCGACCTTTACCGGGCTCTCAATATACCAGCAGTTTTCCGATACCTGAATGAGCTCGTACATTATTTAGCCCATCCTCTCGTGCAGGCAACGGCTTTCTGCCAGCCTTCTATCTTCTCCACACGCTCTTCTTCCGTTATCTCAGGCGTGAACACCTTCTCTATCTCATGGTTCTCTCTGACTTCGTCCATGTCCTTCCAGTATCCCACCGCGAGCCCGGCGAGATAAGAAGCTCCCATGGCCGTTGTCTCGACGCATGAAGGCCTTCTCACCTCGGCGTCGATCAGATCCGCCTGCATCTGCATGAGAAGATCATTCTTTGAGGCTCCGCCGTCGACGTTCAGGTGGTCTATCGCTGCTTCAGCGTCCTGACGCATCGCACCAAGGACGTCGCCCACCTGATATGCCATCGACTCGAGCGTCGCTCTGATCACATGGCACTTGTTGACGCCTCTTGTGAGGCCGACTATCGCGC
Organism: Anaerovoracaceae bacterium; assembly: GCA_045604065.1. Taxonomy (GTDB): domain Bacteria; phylum Bacillota; class Clostridia; order Peptostreptococcales; family Anaerovoracaceae; genus Aminicella. The sequence continues at coordinate 12,398 of JAZUNH010000005.1, read as the reverse complement.
CTCTCGCGTACTGATCCCAGTACGGCGCTCCGAGACCCGTGAACGCAGGAACGACGTAGCATCCGTTCGTATCCCTGACCTTGCCCGCGAGGTATTCCGTATCCCTCGCGTCATCGATCAGCTTAAGCTCGTCTCTCAGCCACTGAACGGCGGCTCCGGCGATAAATATCGATCCCTCCAGAGCGTAGTACACCTTTCCTCCGTAACCCCACGCTATCGTAGTCACGAGGCCGTGCTTGGAGTACACCGGGTGCTCGCCTGTATTTATGAGCATGAATCCGCCTGTCCCGTACGTGCTCTTCACGTCTCCTTCGCTGAAGCATGTCTGCCCGAACAGAGCGCACTGCTGGTCTCCCGCCGCTCCGGCGATAGGGATCTCTCCTCCGAACCAGCCGATGTCAGTCATCCCGTATACGCAGCTCGAAGGCTTTACCTCCGGAAGCATGCACTTAGGTATATCGAGCTCAGCCAGGATATCGTCGTCCCACTTCAGCTCCTTTATGTTGAACATCATGGTCCTGGAGGCGTTGGAATAGTCCGTCACATGGACCCTTCCCTTGGTGAGCTTCCATATCAGCCACGTTTCGACCGTGCCGAAGAGTAGCTCGCCTTTCTCCGCTCTTTCCCTGGCTCCCTCTACGTTGTCCAGGATCCACTTGAGCTTTGTCCCCGAGAAGTACGCATCTACGACGAGGCCCGTCTTCTCGCGTATTGTATCTGTGAGTCCCTTCGCTTTGAGAGAGTCGCAGTATTCCGAAGTACGCCTGCACTGCCATACTATGGCATTATATACAGGCTCGCCCGTCGCTTTGTCCCACACGATCGCGGTCTCGCGCTGGTTGGTTATGCCGATCGCCGCGATATCCCTCGCGGACGCGTTCACCTGCTGCATGGCCTCGACCGCAACGCTTATCTGGGTCGCCCAGATCTCGTTCGCGTCATGCTCGACCCATCCCGGCTTCGGGAAGATCTGCGTGAATTCTTTCTGCGCCACGGAAACTATCCTGCCTTCATGATCGAACAGGATGCACCTGTTGCTCGTGGTCCCGGCGTCGAGCGCCATTACGTACTTCGCCATTTCAGTTTCTCCTTTTAGCTATTTCTTTCTGAGTGAGTCCGCGATAATGATCACTATACCGTAGGCCACTCCCGCTACCGGCCATATTATCCAGCTCCTGCCCCAGTCGTTCGTGATGAAGCTGTACGCGAGATATGCCGCGGTCACCACCATCCAGTACGCCTGAGTGATCTTATCGTGTTTTCTGCTTTCTATCTTGGCCTTCCTTGTAAAGTCCCCTTCCTCGAGGAGCATGTCATATCCGTCTTTGATCACGCACGCCCTGATGATGAGGAACACGCCGAGCGCCACCATAGCGAGAAGCGCACATACGGCGTATACATAATAGATCTCGAGCGGAGAGCCTTTCACAGGATCTCCGACTGTCATCATTGTAAAGAAGATCGGAAGAGCGGACACCACGCAGAGAACTATACCGAGGATGAGCATCTTCGTGTACGCGCTCATGTAGCGCTCCTTCAGCGACCTTACCATGCCGTCCACGCCGTACTCAGTATCCAGCAGCTCTTTCTCCATGTAGTCATATCTGTCTGACTCCATACCGGACTTGATGAATAGCGCCACCGCCGGCCCCACAAGAAGGAACAGGAACACAAGTCCCGCGCCTGCGGCCATCGGCTCTGTCATTGCGATCTTGCCGTATTCTGACATGCCTCCGAGAAGTATCAGAGCTATAGGCGAGAGTATGCAGAGCATAACGCCTACAGCTATGTTCCTGGAAATGCTCTCTCTCATCCTGATGAAAGCGTTCGCTTCATCCATGGAGACACTCCTTAGCTCGCACACGTCATCATCTGTGTCTATTACCGCTAAGGCATTCTCCTCTTCCGTCTTCTCCATCTCCATCTCATCCTTTAACAGAAAATCGGTGGAGACCCCGAAGATCTCCGACATCTTTATTATCTTGTTCATGTCCGGGATCGACTGCGCGCCTTCCCACTTGGATATCGACTGTCTGCTTACGCTGAGCTTTTCCGCAAGGTCTTCCTGTGACCAGCCGTGTTTCTTTCTGAGCTCGATGATCTTGTCTGCTAATATCATTTCTTTATCCTCCTGCATCTCTGCTTATTCCTGACCCGGCGGATCCCGTGTCCGCCGCGGCGCTCATCTTTCGTTTACAGCCAGATGATACAAAAATCAGCAGTTGCAGGCTATACAGAGTGCTTTGAAATTCCGCAACCGGCGGTTGCAATTAGTCAAAACACTCAATTTTTCAGCGTTATTTCTTCTTTCTATATGCTTTCCAGCGCCTGGGCGAGGTCCTCGATTATGTCGTCCGCATTCTCGATACCGACTGAGAATCTGATGAGGTCAGCTCCTACTCCTGCAGCTTCCAGCTCTTCGTCAGAGAGCTGTCTGTGAGTCGATGACGCAGGATGGAGGACGCATGTATGCGCGTCGGCTACATGAGTCGCGATCATGGCTACCTTAAGATGCTTCATGAACTCCTCTGCCGCTTTCCTTCCGCCTTTGACGCCGAAAGATATGACTCCGCATGTCCCGTCAGGCATATACTTCTTAGCGAGCTCATAATATTTATTGTCTTTAAGTCCCGGATAGTTGACCCATGTGACTTCAGGCCTTGTCGTAAGGAACTCCGCTACCTTCTGCGCGTTCTCACAGTGCCTCTTCATCCTCACCGCGAGGCTCTCTAGCCCGAGGTTGAGATAGAAGGCGTTCATAGGCGACTGGATAGAGCCAAGATCCCTCATGAGCTGCGCCGTAGCCTTTGTTATGTACGCGCCTTCAAGCCCGAACTTCTCGGTGTACGTTATCCCGTGATATGACTCGTCAGGAGTCGTGAGCCCCGGGAACTTATCGGCGTGCGCCGTCCAGTCGAACTTACCGGAGTCGACTACGCAGCCTCCTACTCCGGTGTCATGGCCGTCCATGTACTTTGTCGTCGAATGCACGACGATGTCAGCTCCCCACTCGAACGGTCTGCAGTTTATCGGCGTCGGGAAAGTATTGTCGATGATCAGAGGAACGCCGTTGGCATGAGCCACCCTGGCAAACTTCTCTATGTCGAGCACGGTAAGAGCCGGGTTCGCGATGGTTTCTCCGAACACTGCCTTTGTATTGGGCCTGAACGCAGCCTGCAGCTCTTCTTCTGTGCAGTCCGGATCCACGAACGTGAAGTCGATCCCCATCCGCTTCATCGTGACGTTGAACAGATTGAACGTCCCGCCGTATATCGACGACGAAGAGATGATATGGTCCCCCTGCCCCGCGATATTGAACACCGAGAAGAACGACGCAGCCTGTCCCGACGACGTAAGCATCGCCGCTGTACCTCCCTCGAGTGCCGCTATCTTGGCCGCTACCATATCGTTCGTCGGGTTCTGGAGCCTGGTATAGAAATATCCGCTCGCCTCCAGGTCGAACAGCTTGCCCATGTCTTCGCTCGTGTCATATTTGAACGTGGTGCTCTGGATGATAGGTATCATCCTCGACTCACCGTTCTTCGGCGTATATCCCGCCTGTATGCACTTGGTTTCTTTTCTCATCGATTTCCTCCCTGTATATATCTATATTTATTTGAGCGTCTTTACGACAGAAATGACATCTTCCTCTGGAAGACCGTAATCATCGTCGCCTCCTGCTCCGTATGCCAGGACCGCGAAGCTGTACTTCTCTCCGTTCCATACTGTCTTGGTGGATTCGCCCTTGCGGTTTCCGTAGCACCATACTTCGATGCCGTCCACGTCTATAGTCCAGTAGTGCTTATAGTCGTTGTAGTCTCCCGAGCAGTCGCTGTCTCCGAAGTCTACCTGGCCGGAGTCGGCTTTGCGTACTGTCATCTCGACAGCTGAAGCAGGGAATTCAGCTTCCGCCATGCCCTTCATGTATCTGTAGGTGAAAGGCCCCGCCGGAGTAAGTGATATGTCGATTTCCTCCACGTTGAATGACTCAACGTTGGCCCCTTCAGCAGCTTCCTCCGCAGTCTCACACTCTGTCCACGGATTGCCGATCTCTTCTTTCTCAGGCTCTTCCTCTTTCTTCCCGCATCCGGCGAAAAGAACAGCGATGATGAGCACTGCAGCTAATACAAATACAAAACTCTTCTTCATGTCTCTTACCTCCTTGGGTCACTTTTACTCTGATATGCTATATGTTACTTTTTCGTCTTGACCGTCTTAGCTTTGCTCCATTTCGACATGTATACAGCCTTGCCGATCTTCTTATACGTGCAGATCCTGACGTAATATTTCTTACCGCCCTTGAGCTTTGAGATCTTCTTCGATGTGATCCTGTTCTTGCTTATCGTCACGGTCTTCGCGCCCTTGAAGTTCTTCTTCAGGCTGTACTGGAGCTTGTATCCTGTCGTCTCGGTCTTCTGGGCTTTCCACTTTGCTGTGAAGCCTCTCTTCGCGGCCTTAAGCTTCTTCAGCGCTGTAGGCTTAGGAACGATCTTGAATGTCTTGCTTACAGTTCCCTTATAATCGCCGGTACCGGTGACGGTGACCGTCGCCTTGCCTACTTTTATGTTGTTCTCATATGTCACTTTGTAATCGTACGGCCACTGCAGGTTCCTGACTCCGAACCCGACTTTGATGTCCTGGGTCAGCTCTTTGCCTGTGTACACTTTATTCGAGACGCCCTTGATCAAGGCTTTTCCGCTTATGTCGATCAGCGCCGCGATCCTCTCCTCGAGCCTGTTTTCCGCGGCAGTCAGGAGATCTCTGGTATCGTCCCTCAAAAGCGCCTTCTGTCTGTCTGATAACCCCGCGTATGCCGCGGCTGCCGCTCTTACCGCTTCTTCGTCTGAAGCTCTGATGGCGTCGCCCTTAGGAAGCGCGTCGATCATCAAAGCCACATCGATCGCCCTGTCGGCCTGTTCTCCAAGATTGCGGTAGTCTTCAGCCGAATGGCCTTCTTCATATGAGCCCCTCTCAAGCTCGTCTCTGAGAGCGTCGTATAGGTAATCTCTCGCCTGTAGAAGCGCCGCTGTCTCGCAGTCTTTCTGAAGAAGCTCCGCGAATTCGCCCCATGCATCACATACGTCTACCCAGTTCCTGTCGGCATCCCAGAAGAACTCTTCGATATCAGCATCGAATGCCTTGGCTTCCTCATTGTTATCGTAGGCTTCGTACATCGCCTCATCATTGTCGCGGCCCTTTATTTTGTTGTATGCCGTTAACAGCGATTCAAAACGTTCTTTGACAGTGTCCAGCTTATCCAAGCCGTTATGATCTTTCAGGAATATATATTTCTCCGCATCGGATGATCCTATCAGCGCCATATATGTGCCGGCTGTCTCCTCCAGGCGAGGCCTAAAGCTATCCTGGATGAAGTTCTGAGCCGCGTCTTCGTTATCTTTCATATATTCTATATAGTCATCATCTGGGAGGCAGCTCTCAAGACCGAATATCATCTGTTCGAACTTCTGTGAAAGAATGTCTGCCTCTTCGAACGCCTGTCTCCTGCTGCGCCCGAGCTCTACCAGCGATCCTGCCGCCTCAAGCTTCTGCCTGTCAGCGTCTGACAGAAATGCCTTCTGCGCGTTTGTCAGACTGTTGTATGCCTCGTATGCTCTCAGGTAATCAAGGAGCCCGTATCCTTCATCATCATCTATCTCCGGATCATCACCTAAAGCCTCATCTTCGAGATATCCGAGCTCCAGCCTCCTGATCATCTTCGATACTTTCTCAGCCTTCAGGCGGTCGTCGTTTTTCTTTATCACGACAGAGCACTCGAATTCCGATGACCCGTTCTCGTTCTCAGCCTTGAGCACAACGCCGTGCGAGCCGAGGGAAAGACCCGGCTGAACGTCCAGGAAGAACGCGCCGCCTTTCTTTGATACTGATATCTTATCGTCTCCGCTCACCTTGGTGACCTCAGGCTCAGGCTCTCCTGATACCGAGAGCTCACGGGATTCAGTTGATGAGTATCCCTCTGTTATGTTTATTTTGTCTGCTCCCGTTACCCTCGGAGGGCCCGGAAGCCTGCTGAGCTTCGTTACTACGTAGCCGTAGAAAGGCACCGCCGGGCTGTCTTCTGCCAGTACTCTCGTCCACTTTCCGAACTCCCATGTAAATCCGTAGCTCTTTACCTGGTCTCTGGTCATACCGCCAGAGCTTACGAGGGTATCCATATTCAGGTTCTGCACTTTTCCTCCTGACGTTGTGGTATTTGTTTTCGTCGTGAAGGAGCCTGTAGAATTACTGTAGTCAAGATTGACGTATCCGCCTGCCCATGCTTCTCCGACGCCGAACTCGCCTCCGCCCTGCATCGTAAGACTGTAGTGGAATCCATGGGAGATCTCTTCAGACTCTGTCTTCGAGCCTGTGCTCGAATATGAGAACTCAGGCGCTCCGCTGCCGTATCCGAGCGTCCAGCTTGTCGATGACAGCTGCATGCCGTTCTGTACCTGTCCCCAGTTCTTCCAGTAATGATCCGGCACGCCTTCATGATCCGCTGGCATATCCTCGCCCATTTCGATCTTCTTCAGCTCGTGCTTTTCATCATCGTCCATGCTGCCGTCTTTATCCAGAAGCTCGTTGTAGTCTTCCACAAAATCGTTATAGTCGTCTATAGTAAGCGTGAAGTATCTCTGTGAAAGCGGCACCTTCACGTTATATCCGTCGGTGACCCACCTGTTATTTGCGGCGTCAAATATGTCATATGTGTATACGAGCTGAGGGACCCTCGAGATCACGACCAGATCTTTCTTGTCCGCCGTCCATCCGTATGTCGTCTCGACAGAATAGCTCTCCTCGTATGAGTTCGAGTAGTCCATGGCGTATCCAAGCTCGAGAGAAGTCTTGAATCCCGGGCCTGCCACTTCTCCGGCAAAGCCTGCCTCGAACGAGACATTGTCGGATGAGGACGTGCCGTTCTCGTATCCGAACGAGATCGAGTACGAAGTGCCGCACGGATCTTCATATCCGCCCAGATCGTCGAGCTCGCTGAAATAAGGGCCGGCCTGGAGCACCGCAAGGACTTCAGGGTCTGTGTAGACATACCCGTTTGACCTGAACCTTCCAAGAAGGCCGTCGTCGTCTATGTCTACGGCTACCGGGACAGCGCATATAGCGTTGCTGGATACCGCACTGTACATCAGCTGTGACGCGTCAACGTCCGTCCCGTGTATCGGCTTATTATTATTGATCATGTCTGACGCGTTGAGGCTGCACGCGTAGCCTTCCGGTTCTCCGTAAGACGTGATATATCCTTCCTCTTCATCGTCATCGCCTTCTGAGCTTACCTCGTCGGCGAATTCAACTCCCGTCACAGCTCCCACGTTTGCAGAATATTTCTCCGCATTTAACGTCTTCTGCCAGAGCGTGAAGACGAACTGCTCGCGGCCCGCGTCGTTCCCGCTGAAATTGCCTGCCGCAGCGTTCCTGATCCAGTTCACGCTGCTTTCTGTCTTATTGCCCCCTGTCGTTTTAGCCATCTGTTCATTCATGATTGCAGGAGTGTACTTGACCTTAGGCTGGTATTTCGAGAAATCATATACTATCCCTGAAATGAACACGTCTTCCGGATTGTTGTTGCCGTTAGTCGTCCCGCAGGCTATGCACAGCTTGACGAATTCATAGTCCTTATCGTTGCAGTGTTTCGCCCATGTATAGCCCTGCATGGTGCTCATAGGGGTACGCTTGAGCGCAGTCTTCACGAATTTCCCACTCTTATCCTTGCTTATCACGGATGTGACGTACTGCTTATTGCTTGAATAGTTATATATGTCGTCTACCTGGAGCAGCTTGTTCTTCTTGCTGTAGACCGCCTTCGCGTACCTTGACGTATGATCGCTGTAGTTGTGGTCTGTATAGCCTGCTGCGATGATATCGTCTATGCCGTCGCCGTCTACGTCTCCCGCTCCTATGACGCCGGCATGCATATAGGTGATCTCATATTTTTTGTTCCCGGTCGTCTTGTCCTGCTCTCTGGCTGACGAAGCCCTGTCGTACATCCATACAGGACTGTATGGAGACCACCCTTCATTATCTTCTTTTATATAATCGTATACCTGGACTACTGTCGCGAACTGCTCGAGGTTGTCGACCGAGTAGCTCCTGAATCCGTCCGCTTTGCTGTTTGAGGTATTATAGAAGCCCGCAGAGTATGCGAACGACTCGCCTCCGTCGCCGTCGAAATCTCCTGTGGTAAGGCTCACGACAGGCTTGTATTTCATGTCTGTTCCTGACGCTGTCTTGAATGTGGTCTCCTTCAGCACATCCGAGAGCTTGAGGATAGTTTTCTGGTTCCATCCGCTCCCGCTGTATGAGAATTCCATGATCTTCACTTCATCGCCGTCCCCACAGACATATACTATGACGGAATCCCTGCCGTCCCCGTCATAGTCGCCGGCGGTAATGGCGAAGTAATTGTCTTTCAGCCAGTCGCCGCCGCTCCCGGCTCCTCCCAGCCATGAGGCTTCCTGGATAGATTTCTGCCATACATCTCCTGACCTTGCGTCCTGTATCACCAGGGAAATATAGCCGCTTCTCAGGCCGACCGTAGCTATGAACTGGTCGCGGCCTTTTCCGTCTCTGTCAAGCGCAATGCTCTGCGGATAATACAGATCCTCATATAACCCCAGCTTATTCGCAGGCATTGATGAGTTTGTGGAATTGGTTACGTTTACACCGTTTATCCAGCGGACGTCATTCTCGAAATAAGCCTGGTCCATATCCAGGTTGTCCATGCGGTACATGACGTCACTGCCGTTGTCGCCGACGAGAAGCGCGAGCTCGCTCTGCCTTGAAAGCAGGAACGGCGTGTTGTTGTTTGTATCGTTATGATGCTCACTCTGGAGGTTCTGCTCAGTATCCACTCCGTATACGTCATCCGGATAGCTGTCTATACCATTCGGGGTTTCCTCATCAAGGGCAAATATCTCTTCTCCTGTAGAAAGTTTTGCCTGTCCTTCATTGTTAGCCGCCGCAAAAGCCCCGGCCTCCCGGCCCGGGATACAGCAGCATACCATCACTACTGCCAGCAGGAAGCACAGGATCCTTCTGGCGGTACTCTTACTCAAGCACTCCATAATAGTCACTCCTTATAAAGCTGTCATTCCTACCCCTGTAATTCAAAGATCTCTTACCCCATTTTTACACTTTTATATTATCACATCTGAAAAAGCAACTCAATATAAACAGGCTGTGCAGAGCCCTATATGCTCGTTGACATTATGTGACTTACGTAATACAGTAGACCATGAAGAAAGCAGATACTCAGAAACGGTTTTATCAAGGAAGAAGGTACATATATGGACGATGATGATGTGAAGATCTCGAAAGAAGAGATAGTTGAAATAAAGAAGATGGACAGTGCGGGAAGGTTCAGGAAGACCAAGATGACCGGAGGCGTGATCTCCGCTGTCCTGGGAGCGCTCCTCCTGTTCTGGCCGGGCCTAACGATGGGGATCATCTGCCAGTTCGTCGGGGCAGCGCTCGGCGTGATAGGCGTAGTTACCGCGGCGTCGTATTTCTCCCAGCCTGAGGATACGCCGTTCCGCTCTGGATCTCTCATCGCCGGGATACCGCTGGCACTGATCGGACTGTTCATTTTCCTCAGGCCGGCGTTTCTTATCGAGTTCATCCCTATCGTAGTCGGAGTGATCATCCTGCTCGACGGTATAGGCAACCTGATCGAGACATCAAGCATAATGAAGCAGGGAAACGATAAATGGTGGATCTCGCTGATATTCGCGGTGATAACCATACTTGGCGGGCTGGTGCTGATCATGCGTCCGTTCGGAGTGGCAAAGACGCTGATGAGGGTACTAGGCGCGGTCACACTGTACAACGGGCTGTCAGACATATTCATAGCGTCAAGGATAAAGAGCGATATAAAGGACATATAGGAACAGTCAGATAAACAAAGAGCCTGAGGGGCCGTATGGCCTCCCAGGCTCTATTAAATTTATACCTTAATATCTGCCGCGGCTACTCTTCCGGATGCTTCGGAAGGAAGTCGTGATAGTACTCGTGGAGAAGTCCCTTGACCTTCTTTGTCAGGAACAGGATAGCAATGATGTTCGGAACTACCATCAGGGCGTTGAACATGTCCGCCATGTTCCATACCAGGTCTACCTCAGCGAGCGATCCCAAGAATACACAGATCGCTACGATCAGAGCATACGGCTTGACCGCCTTTGAGCCGAACAGATACTTGACGTTAGCCTGCCCGAAGAAGTACCAGCCTACGATCGTCGAGAATGCGAAGAAGAACATGCATACCGCGATGAAGACGTTTCCGAACTGGCCGAACCTTGTCGAGAACGCATACTGTGAAAGCTGCGCTCCGGTATATCCTGTAGGGATGGCCTTGGACGTCAGGATGACGAGAGCTGTCATGTCGAGTACGATGAACGTATCGATGAACACGCCTGCCATGGCTACGAATCCCTGCTGGCAAGGATGATCCACTTTGGCTACCGCGTGAGCGTGAGGAGTAGAACCCATACCTGCTTCATTACTGAACAGGCCTCTCGCGACTCCCTTGGAGATAGCGAGCTTCATCGTAGCTCCGGCGGCTCCGCCGACTACTGCTGAAGGAGCGAACGCGCCTACGAAGATCGAAGATATCGCGTAAGGGATGTTCTTCGCGTTCAGGATGATAACGATGACCGATCCGATGATGTACAGGATAGCCATGAACGGTACAACGTTCTCTGTTATCTTCGCGATCCTGGTCATGCCGCCCGCGAAGATCCACAGGGCTATCATCGCGACGAACGCGCCTGTGATGAACACAGGGATACCGAACGCTGTATTGAAGGAGCTCGCGATGGAGTTCGACTGTACGGCGTTGCCCATGAATCCGAGAGCAAATATGATCAGAACCGAGAACAAAGCTGCAAGAGTTTTGCCTACAGGGCCTTCAAACGCGGCTTTGATGTAGTACACAGGTCCTCCTGTGACCTGTCCGTCATCTCCCATGATCTTGTATTTCTGCGCCAGCGTAGCCTCGCAGAAGATCGTGGCCATACCCAGGAACGCGGCGATCCACATCCAGAATATGGCCCCAGGTCCGCCGATAGCGAGAGCCGTAGCGACTCCGGCGATATTACCGGTACCAACCTGAGCGGCGATAGCCGTAGCAAGAGCCTGGAACGATGACATACCACTTGCGTCAGCATCTCCCTTTTTATGAAGAAGTCCGCCGAACGTCTTCTTCATTGCTGTCTTGAATCCTCTTACCTGAACGAATCCGAGATTCAGCGTGAACCAGATGCCGCCGCCGACCAGCAGGATGATCAGGACGTAGTCCGACATGTACCCGTTGATCGTTACAACCAGATCATTTAATGCACCCATAGAATAACCTCTTTCAATCTTTTAAAAAACAACAATAGATAATAACGAATAAGTTATGTATAAATATAACTATTAGAGAAATTTTACCATACAATACAAACACTGTGCAAGTGTCTGCACATATAAAATGTGATAATTATACAAAAATTTTCATATTTTTTTATGCGGGCATAAAAAAACAACCCCCCGGGCGCGAGGCATCGGGAGACTGTTTAAATGGTGCTCAGACGCGGAATTGAACCACGGACACGGGGATTTTCAGTCCCCTGCTCTACCTACTGAGCTATCTGAGCTTATATGGTGGGCCTCCTAGGGTTTGAACCAAGGACCTGCCGGTTATGAGCCGGATGCTCTGACCGCTGAGCTAGAGGCCCATATATGCTTTCCTTTTTCGTGATCCGCCGTACTTACTGCAGATCACGAAAAATTCAGCGCATTTTCTGATCATTTCTGATCAAAATGGTCGGGGTGACACGATTCGAACGTGCGGCCTACTGGTCCCAAACCAGTTGCGCTACCAAGCTGCGCTACACCCCGTTATCGTTGGCAGGGGCAGAAGGATTCGAACCCTCGACACGCGGTTTTGGAGACCGCTGCTCTACCAGCTGAGCTATACCCCTATAAAAGTGGCGGAGAAGGCGGGATTCGAACCCGCGCGGCCCTAGTGCGAACCCTAACGGTTTAGCAAACCGTCCTCTTCAGCCTCTTGAGTACTTCTCCAAACCCAAGGTCTTTTCCCATCCTTCTGTGTCTTGAGAAAGTGGCGGAGAGGGTGGGATTCGAACCCACGGAGGAATTGACCTCAACGGTTTTCAAGACCGTCACCTTAAACCGCTCGGACACCCCTCCAAAACGGCAATATATAAAAATTTAAAATATTCAAAATGAAATATAAATATGAATTTTGTTGGTTGCCCACTATTAAAATGAGCAACCAACAAAACAAAGAAAGGTAAAAAAATGAATGAAAAGAAGTACCACAGCAATCCTTTAAGATAGGTGGTTTATATATAAACAGTGTTTCCACTGAATATACCAGACTATTTATT
>JAZUNH010000004.1:0-21952 GCA_045604065.1 Anaerovoracaceae bacterium | reverse complement strand
CGCTCTGTAGATCACGAGCGGGATGAGCTTCTCTGGGAACTGGAACGGCCCGTAGTTGTTGGAGCATCTCGATACCGTGACCGGGAGCCCATACGTCCTGTGATATGCGAGAGTAAGAAGGTCCGCCGAGGCTTTGCTCGCCGAGTAAGGGCTGCTCGCCTTGAGCGGCATGTCCTCCCTGAAGAACAGGTCAGGCCTGTCAAGAGGAAGGTCTCCGTACACCTCGTCGGTCCCGATCTGGTGGAACCTCTTCACGCCGTACTCTTTCGACGCGTCGAGAAGGACCTGCGTCCCAAGCACATTCGTCGACAGGGAGATCCCCGGATCCTCGATCGACCTGTCCACATGCGTCTCCGCCGCGGAGTTCACGACTATGTCAAACTTCTCCTCTCTGAAGACCTCGAACAAGTGCTTCTTGTCGGAGATGTCGCCCTTTATGAACTTGAACCTTTCGTTTTTGAAGGCCTCGTCCAGGGTCTCCAGGTTCCCGGCGTACGTAAGAGCGTCCAGAGCGACTATCTCGTCCTCCGGATGCTCATCAAGCATGTAGTACACAAAGTTGCTGCCTATGAATCCCGCAGCTCCCGTAACCAGTATCTTCATCTGCTCTACCAGAACCTCGCGCCGGAAAGCACCTTGGAAAGATGCTTGCCGTAAAGTGAATTGCCGTATTTCCTGATCGCTTCGGAAAGCTCTTCCTTACCGATCCATCCTTCGTTGTACGCTATCTCCTCAGGCGCCGATATGACGATGCCCTGGTTTCTCTCCACCATCCTGACAAAGTCGCCGGCCTCGAGGAGAGAGTCCATGGTCCCCATGTCCATCCACGCGAATCCTCTTCCGAGGTTCTGTACGGACAGCTTTCCTTCCTCGAGATACATCTTGTTGAGGTCCGTGATCTCGAGCTCCCCTCTTGCTGAAGGCTTCAGCTTCTTCGCCTTCTCGGACACTCCGCCGTCGTAGAAGTAAAGTCCCGTGACGGCATAGTTCGACTTCGGATGCTCCGGCTTCTCCTCGATGGATACCGCGTTCATCTTGTCGTCGAACTCGACGACGCCGAATCTCTCAGGATCGTCCACGAGGAACCCGAAGACCGTGGCCTTGTCCTCGTTCGCTACGGCTCTCTTCAGCCTTTCGACAAGGCCGTGGCCGTAGAAGATGTTGTCTCCCAGGATCATCGCGCATCTGTCTCCGCCGATGAATTTCTCGCCGATTATGAAGGCCTGCGCGAGCCCTTCAGGCTTCGGCTGGACAGTGTACGAAAAGTGCACGCCGAACAGCGATCCGTCCCCGAGGAGGTCCTGGAACTTGCCCATGTCCTCCGGGGTCGTGATGATCAGTATGTCGCGTATCCCCGCCAGCATCAGCGTTGAGAGCGGATAGTAGATCATCGGTTTGTCATAGACCGGAAGGAGCTGTTTGCTTGTAACGCTGGTCAGCGGATAAAGCCTCGAGCCGCTTCCTCCTGCAAGAATAATTCCTTTCATCTCAAGCTTTTCGAGTCAGGCTATTTGATGAGCTTTCTGGCCGCCTTCTTCGCGGTCTTGATCGCCTCGAGTCCCGCTTTCTCCTCATCGGACATCGCGGCCTCTTTAGCCTTTCTCTCCTCCTCCTCTTTCTTCTTCTTCTGTTCTTCCTCTATTTCTTCCTGGTATTTACCCATCTCGCTGGATTCGGTGCCGCCGGATCCCGCCTGGGAAATAATGTGGTTTGATATCTCCATCAGCTTGTCGGAAGGCTCGTAGCTTCCCTCGCCGAACATCTCCTCGTGCAGCCTCTTTGCGCTCTCCGCGAGGTTGCCCGGGAACACGTAGGATCTTCCGTTCAGCATGCCGGTCTTCACGGTATACGGATATCCGACGCTCTTGTTGAAGTTGACCTTGGTCATCCTCTGGGCGAATCCGATCATATCCTTCTGTGAAAGGTTGGTCTTGCAGTCGTCCAGGCAGAGCTCCATGATCTTCTTCAGCTGGAACAGGTTCTTCTTCTTGAGCTTCTGCGTCACTTTCTTGATGACTGTCCTCATCCTGCTGGTGCGCCTGAAGTCGTCTCCCACGCCCTTACGGATCCTTCCGTAGGCAACGGCCTGCACGCCCTCGAGCTTCTGCTTGCCAGCTTTCTTCACTTTCTTGTGCTTCTTCTGGCCGATATATCTCGCCGTCTCGCCGGTATAGTGGTTCAGCTCGTCGATCTCGCGCTCCTTGACGTCGACCTTGATCCCGCCGACGGCGTCGACCAGGTCGGCGACCATCTTGAAGTTGAACAGCACGTATTTCTTGATGTTCAGGTCCATCGCCTGGTTAAGGCTCTGCATCGCCATCTGGGCTCCGCCGAAATAGTACGCGGCGTTTATCTTCTCATACGTGGAGGTCTCGCCCATCTTGAGGTATGTGTCCCTGAACACGGAGATGACGTTGACGTCCTTGTTCTTCTCGTTCATGCTGACGACGATGATCGCGTCAGTGTTGGCGGCTTTCAGAGCGTCCTTATCCATGCTCCTGGAGTCCACGCCGAGCAGGACTATGTTGACGTATCCCTTTACGTCAACACATGAGAGCTCGTTCTCCCTGATCACTTCCGTGTCTTTGATCTGCTTCTCGACAGACCCGATGTACTGCTGCAGGGCCGCGTAGCATGACACTCCGAAAAGCACCAGGAGTGCTATCACGATCACGAGTATCCTCTGCCACGTCTTTATCCTGTCGAACCAGTTGCCGAGCTTCTTCACAGGGTTATGCCCCGTGTATTTCTCCGGCCTCTGCATCGCTTCCTTGTACTTCTTACTGCGCATATGATGCCTTTCTACTTCTCCTCCGGTGCCTTTGCTTCTCCTGTATCGTCCTTAGCTGCCTCAGGCTGTGGCTTCTCACCCTCTGAAGGCGCCGAAGCCTCTCCGGCTTCCTTCTCAGCCTTCTGCTCCTCAGCCTTTAAAGCGGCCTGCTGCTCAGCGAAGAGCCTCTTCCGCGCCCTTCTTCTCTTCTTTATGGCGTCCTCTCTCTCGATGAGCTCCTCGTAATACTTGATGGCGTCTTTGATGTCGCCGTCGAACCTCACCTCGCCCTTTCTCATGACGATGCCGCGCTTGCAGAACTCGCCCGCGACCGCCGTGGAATGTGTTACGAACAGGAACGTGATCCCCTCGCGGTCGAGAAGCTCTCTGACCTTTTCGAGGCATTTCTTCCTGAACGACACGTCTCCGACGGAAAGCGCCTCGTCCACTATGAGGATCTCAGGATTAATGTTGACGTTTATCGCGAAGCCGAGCCTCGCCTTCATCCCGCTGGAGTACGTCCTCACCGGCTGATACATGTATTCGCCCAGCTCGGCAAAGTCTTCGACCATAGGGATGAGCTTCTTTATTTCCGATTCCTTCAGCCCGAGGAGATGTCCCCTGAACTCAATGTTCTCAATCCCCGTGAACTCTGAGTCGAATCCGGCGGTGAGCTCGAGCAGAGCGCTCACTCTTCCGTTCACGTCGATCTCTCCGGACGTAGGATACGTGACCTGCGTGATCATCTTGAGAAGCGTTGATTTTCCAGCGCCGTTCCTTCCGAACAGAGCGACTGACTCGCCCTTCTCGATCTTTATCGAGACATGGTTTATCGCATGGACTTCCTTGCACGGGATATTCTTGTTGAATATCGCGTGGAAGCGGTCCTTGTCTGTCTTGTAAAGCTTGTACGTCTTGTCGACGTCTTTGAATTCTATCGCGATGTTCTCACTCATATAACACCTCTTACAGTACGTCAGGTATTTCTTTCTTAAGTCTCCAGTAAGCCCACATCGCAAGCACGAACATGATGGATGTGACTAGCAGATAGTTGACGATGAGCCTTGGCTGCTCCCAGAACCATCTGTGGTATATAAACGTATTCCTGAATCCGGAAGCGACGAACGTGACAGGGTTGTACGACAGCACTGTCTTCACAGCCTCGCTCTCCACTTTCTCCACGTTATATATGATACCCGACATCCAGAACAGCGCCGGGGTTATCGACTTTACCATGTTGAGAAAATCCTTGCTGATGCCAGCCAGCATTGATGCGAACAGGCTCCACAGTGTGAAGAAAACAAATGCCGCCAGATAGTATACCGGTATCTGAAGATAGTAGATATCCGGCTTGTAGCCGAACAGGAAGAAAATGAGCACCATTACCACGAACAGTCCGGCGTTCGCAATGAAATTCGACAGTGAAACGAACGTCGGGATGGTATCCACCGGATACTTGATCCTCTGCACGAGATATTTATATTTCCTGACCGAATCCGCCCCGTCAGTAAGCGTGCTCTTCATGTAGAACCATGGGACGTATCCCGCGATCAGCCAGAGAAGGAACGGATATCCGTTCACCGGGTCTCTGTGTCTCAAGCCAATGGTGAAGCAGAACCAGAATACGAAGATCGTCACCGCAGGCTTGATTATAGCCCACGCCCAGCCGAACGCCGCGCCGCTGTATTGCTTGACAAGGTCTGATATGGCGAGCTGCCATATCTGTTTTCTGCATTTTATATGATCGCTGAAAATTTCTTTGACAATATTCAATATAAGCCTCCGGATCATTCCGCATGCAATAAATGTCTGCTTATTCAATTTATTATATCCGAAAACGGTCTTGAATTCAAGCCCTGCGGCGATTTAGGGCCGTGCGTTGCAAACATATTAAAATGGTGTTACAATCACCTTGTTCAAATAAAGGGGAACAAAAGGGGTATTTGGAATGTTTGATCATATCAGAAGAGCTGTCTCTGTAATGACAGCCGCAGCCGTCCTGTCCGCGGCGCCGCTCATATCGATCGCGGCCGAGGACATTCCGGACGGAGAAAACCCGGCAGTTTCAGAAGAAAAAACCGAACTTACAGGCTCCGAAGATGTGGAGTCTTTTGACTATGATCCGGATCTCAAGCTGAACGCTATCGACCCGGACCCTTCTGAAGATCCGCAGGCGCCTATCTACGAATGGCCGGGCATACAGAAAAGCAACACAGGAAAAGTGATATTCCTCAAGAACTCCAATAAAGTACGGTACGAATACAGAAGGCTCGCTAAGCAGAAGATGTATAAGTACGACACTTTCCAGGGAGCATGCTCTCACGGCGGCTACAGCTATCACATACTGTATAACCGCGTGAACCAGAGGTGTAAGATCATCAAGGTGTCTTTCAAGACACATAAGGTAGTAAAGAGATCGGCTTCAATGGCGCTGGATCACGGAAACGACATGACCTACGATACCGCGAGAGACCGCCTTGTCGTAGTACACTACGGAAAGCGTCCTATGAGGCTGACCGCAGTCGATCCGGTGACGCTGAAGATCCTCTTCTCCAAGAACGTCAAAAAGCCGACCGAGAGGCTCCCGGGCGCGAGCACCGCTTTCACAAAATCGATAAGCGGCGTAACGGGGATCGGATATGACGCCGCTGCCGACGAGTACATCGTATCGATCATGGGCGCCCGCCACTACATGGCGATCGATCCGAACTTCAAGCCGCTCCGCGTGATCAAGGTCCCTGACAAAGGCCACTATGTGCGCCAGGGCATGACCGTGATCGACGGTTTCATCGTCCGCTCGTTCAGCGCAGACAAGAAGCCGTACAACCAGAACATCCTTTATGTATACGACCTTGCAGGGAACTTCATCAAGACCGTGAAGCTCGGCAGAGGCTTTGAGATCGAGAGCATCTACTTCCGCGGAAGCAGGCTCTACGCTTCGACATACAGATCATATTACAAGAAGATCGTAAAGAGGAGAAAAGGCCGCAGGATCGTAAGATACAGGCTCAGAAGAGACAACAACATCATAAGGATCAAGAATTACTGATGGCAGATTTTCCGTATGAAAAGATCATACTGGCGTCGGGCTCGGCAAGGCGCAGGGAGATATTCGAGAGGCACGGGCACACACCTTCCATAGAGCCTATGGACGTGGACGAGACGCTTCCTGAGGGAATAGCTCCTCATGACGCCGTGATGTATCTCGCGCTGAAGAAAGGCCTGGCGGCTGAGGCGGCGCATCTGGATGATAAGGATACTCTCATCGTATCGGCCGACACCATAGTCTACGCCAGGGATATTACGACAGGCGAATGGGCTATAATGGGAAAGCCTCACAGCGAGGACGACGCGTGGCGGATGCTCAGATCCATACGCGGGACGTCCCATAAGGTCATGACGGGCGCAGCGCTGATAGCCTGCGGCGCGGAAGCGTCAGAAAGCGATGATCCCGACGCGGATCCGCCCGTAAGGCGCGTCTTCTATGACACTACCGACGTTTATGTGAATGACATATCCGACGAAGAGCTGAAAGAGTATATAGATTCAGGAGAGCCTTACGGCAAGGCCGGAGGCTACGCGATACAGCTCGGCTTCGGGAAATTCATAGATCATATCGACGGCGATTACGAGAATGTAGTCGGCTTCCCATACCAGCACATGCTGCGCGAGCTTGGGATAAGATAGACTGATAACAGCAAAAAAACACGCGGAAGGGATCCTTCCGCGTGTTTTATATTTCATTGAACTTTCAATTCGTGAAACACTATACTTCTTTGTGGACCTCGTCATAGAGAGCTTCAGCCTTGTCCCACTCAGCTATGATCTCAGGCACTACCTTGTAGAGGTCTCCTACGATACCGAAGTCTGCTACCTCGAAGATAGGAGCGTCCGGATCCTTGTTGATCGCTACGATAACGTCTGAGTTCTGCATTCCGGCCAGGTGCTGGATAGCGCCTGAAATACCGCATGCGAAGTAGATCTTCGGCTTTACTGTCGTTCCTGTCTGGCCTACCTGATGTGAATGGTCGATCCAGCCGGAATCAACTGCAGCACGAGAAGCTCCAACGACTCCGCCGACTTTGTCAGCGAACTCCTGGATCAGCTTGAATCCGTCAGCGCTGCCAAGTCCGCGTCCGCCTGAGCAGATGATGTCCGCGTCTGTCAGGGAAACGACTTCCTTAGTCTCTCTTACGATCTCGATGATCTTCGTTCTGATATCGTCTTCAGAAAGCTCCGCCTTTACCTTAACGACTTCGCCTGTCTTGCCGATCTCAGGCTCGAGCTTCTGCATAACGCCCGGCCTTACTGTAGCCATCTGCGGACGGTTCTTCGGGCAGATGATAGTAGCCATCAGGTTTCCGCCGAAAGCAGGACGAGTCATCTTAAGTCCTGTGTCTGTGCTGTTAGGATCGAGCTTTGATGTGTCAAGAGTCGTCCTCTCGTTAGCGAAGGCGATATACTTGTCCATCTTAACGTCCAGATGTGTACAGTCAGCCGTAAGTCCTGTGTTAAGTCTCGCGGCTACCCTTGGCGCAAGGTCTCTTCCGATATGAGTAGCGCCGTAGATAACGATCTCAGGCTTGTACTCATTGATAGCGTCTGTCATGACCTTTGTGAACGCATCGGTCGTGTAATCCTTAAGGAGAGGATCCTCGATCTCGTAGATCATGTCAGCTCCGGCTTCGAAGCAGTCCTTCTCAAGACCTTCGACATCATCGCCTACGAGTACCGCACACAGCTTCTCGTCGCCGCCGATATCATGAGCAAGTCTTGATCCTTCGCCAAGAAGCTCCAGGGCAACGTTCATAAGTTTGCCGTCTCTCGCTTCCGCGAAGACCCAAACGTTTTTGTAATCTTCAAAATTCTCTGCCATGTTCATACCTCCCCTAAATTACCTGTTTGCCTTTGAGGCCGATGAGCAGATTGTCAGCGAGTTCCTTCTCGGTATCGCCTGCAACTGTTACACCCTTCCCCTTTGGCTTCGGTGTGAATGACTTGAATACGTTCGTCGGAGAAGCCTTAAGGCCTACTGTTGTGAGGTCAACGCCTACATCAGCGGCTGACAGAACCTTGATGCTCTCTGTCTTGTCAGCGAAGATACCCTTCATGTACATGTATCTCGGAGTATTGAGCTCCTTGATGCATGTAAGCATGCACGGAAGTTTTACTTCTACTGTCTCATATCCGTCTTCGAGCTGTCTCTGAGCCTTTACTGACTTCCTGTCTTCTGAGAACTCATAACTCTGAACGTATGTGACCTGTGGAAGATCCAGCTTCTCAGCGATCTGCGGACCTACCTGTGCCGTATCTCCATCGATAGCCTGACGGCCTCCGATGAGGATGTCGAAGTCTCCGCAGTATTTGATAGCGGCAGCAACCGCGTTGGATGTTGCCCATGTGTCTGATCCGCCGACAGCTCTGTCTGTCAGCAGCACGCCTTCATCAGCGCCCATTGCGAGAGCTTCAAAAAGAAGATCCTTGGCCTGTGGAGGTCCCATCGTAACTACTGTTACATGTACGTCATCGTACTTATCCTTGAGTTCGAGCGCCATCTCGAGAGCGTTGGCGTCGTCCGGGTTCATGATGCTTGGAACACCGTCTCTGATCAGAGTACCCGTCTCAGGATTGATCCTGATCTCGTTTGTATCAGGAACCTGTTTTGCACACACTATTACCTTATATGCCATGTTACCCTCCTTTGACCTAGCGCAGTTCGTTGGCCGCGATGACCATCTTCTGAACTTCTGATGTACCTTCGTAGATCTCTGTGATCTTGGCATCTCTCATCATTCTCTCTACCGGATAGTCAGCTGTGTAGCCGTAACCGCCGTGGAGCTGTACCGCCTTGGTCGTTACGTACATCGCTGTCTCAGCAGCATACAGCTTAGCCATAGCGGCAGCCTCGCCGTAAGGCTCGCCTGAGTCTACCTTGCATGCAGCCTGGTATACGAGGTTCTGAGCAGCCTGGATCCTTGTCGCCATATCAGCAATGTAGAACTGAAGTCCTTCGAACTGTGTAAGCTTACGTCCGAACTGCTTTCTCTGCTTCATGTATTCAACAGTCTTGTTGTAAGCGCCCTCTGCGATACCGAGAGCCTGTGAAGCGATACCGATACGGCCGCCGTCCAGTGTGGACATGGCGATCTTAAAGCCCTTGCCTACCTGTCCGAGAAGTCTGTCTTTAGGGATCCTGACGTTCTGGAAGATCAGCTCTGTTGTTGATGAGCCGTGGATACCCATCTTGTCCTCGGTCTTTCCGATCGAGAATCCCTCGTCACCCTTCTCAAGGATGAATGAGGAGATACCGTGTGTACCCTGTGACTTGTCTGTCATTGCCATGACTACGAATACATCAGCATATCCGCCGTTTGTGATGAATACCTTGGATCCGTTGATGACCCATTCGTCTCCATCGAGGGCCGCTCTTGTCTGCTGTCCGGCAGCATCTGTTCCGGCGCCCGGCTCAGTAAGACCGAAAGCTCCCAGCTTCTTCCCTGAGAGAAGGTCAGGCAGATATTTCTGCTTCTGTGCCGGTGTTCCGTACTTGTAGATAGGCCAGCAGCAAAGTGATGTGTGAGCTGATACGATAACAGCTGTTGAAGCACAGCATTTTGCGAGCTCCTCTACTGTGATGGCATATGAAAGTTCATCTCCGCCTGCACCGCCGAGCTCTGTCGGGAATGGGATGCCCATAAGCCCGTAGCGTGCCATCTTCTCTACTGTCTCTTCAGGAAATCTGTGTTCCTTATCGACATCGGCAGCTATAGGCTCGACTTCTGTTTCGGCAAACTCTCTCACCATCTTTCTTACGAATTCCTGTTCCTTCGAAAGTTGAAAGTCCATGTATATGCCTCCTTAAATATTTTACGGCCTCCGCGGCGCCGGGCCAGGGGTTCCTGAAACCCGCCCCGCAGAGCAGATTTAACCGTTTTAGACACGTGCTCACATGTGAAATAGTCACAAGTATGCACTATAAAAATTAAAACACTTTTGCGTGTATTTTGCAAGTTCCTATTCTTTGATCTCCAGATCGCTTTCGTTCACTTCATATCCGCTGTCCATGTCGAAGAACACTTTCATCTCCCCGGTGAGCTGCGCGACGAATCCGCCGCTCTCCATCACCATGTTCGACATGTGATATGTATAGTTCTCCGGCTTCTGCCCTGCGAGTGTAAGCATCCCCTTGGCCACGTTGGCCTCAAAGACGGACTGCGACAGCGTATCGTCGCCCAGATCAAGCACGACGGCCACGCACTTACCGGACATTCCTTTCGCGCCGTCCCCTACGACCGCCTCATCGTCAGTCACCTCTTTGACCTCGAACGAAGCTTCTCCCCATTTGTACTGTTTCTCAGCGGATGATCCGCCTGAACACGCGATAAGCGCAAAGACGAGCGCTGCCGTAAGCAGCATACATACGATCTTCTTCATAGCTGATACCTCCATCTACTGGATATCCACAGTTTCCTCGGAGCTGACCGCGTCTTCGACCAGCTTCTCCACATCGAGCCTGGATTCAGACTCCTCTATCTTCTCAAGCTTCGGCTTGGTTGCCGGATGCTTCGGAAGGAAGACCGTACAGCAGTCCTCGTATGGCTCAATGGATGTCTCGTATGTACCGATCTCCCTCGCCCTGTCCATGATCTCTATCTTGTCCATCCCGATGAGAGGCCTCATGACAGGCATGCTTACACAGGCGTCCGTAACGACGAGCGCTTCCGCTGTCTGGCTCGCGACCTGCCCGAGATTCTCGCCCGTGATCAGCATCATGCACTTGTTCTTCTCGGCGATCTTCTCCGCTATCCTCATCATGAAGCGCCTTACGAGTATGGTCGTTTCCTCTTCAGGACAGTTCTGCACTATCTGCTCCTGTATAGGAAGCAGGTTCACGATATGCATTTTGATCCTTCCGCCGTACGACGCGACGATGCCGCAGAGCCTCTCGACCTTCTCCTTCGCCCTGTCGCTTGTGTACGGATATGAGTGGAAGTGCATCGCCTCGACGATCATCCCTCTCTTCGCCATCATCCACGCCGCCACCGGGCTGTCGATGCCGCCCGAGAACAGGACGAGTCCTTTCCCGTTCGTCCCGAGAGGGAGTCCTCCCATGCCGTCTATCTTCTGGTCGTATATATATGTCTTATCCTCTCTCAGGTCGACGAACAGCTTGCAGTCAGGGTTGTGCACAACCACTTTCAGGACTTTGCATCCTACCAGGACCTTGGCTCCGATTATCCTCGCTATATCCGGCGACTCGACAGGGAAATTCTTGTCTGCCCTCTTCGCGTAGACCTTGAAAGTCTTTATGCCGCGCTTCTCGATCAGGCCGTTCATGAATCTCACAGCTTCCTCGCCGATCCTGTCAAGATCGCTCTCGGCTTCGACGGCCGGGCTCACGGAAGCGACTCCGAAGACCTTCGAGACTCTTCTTATGATCTCTTCCTCCGGTATATCCTTAGGGCTCCTCACATAGATGAGTCCCTGGTGTCGCTTTACTTCTACGCCTTTCTTCGGGTCTTCCCCGTCCTCTGGCACCCTGGAGCTCGCGAGCCCGAGATCCGCCAGGCTGTTCCTGACCCTGTCCGCCAGCTTTCTCTCAAAGTACGGCTTGTTCATCCCTTTAAGGGCTACCTCGCCGCATCTTACTATGTAAATATTCTTCTCGTTCATGTCTTCCCCTTATCTGAAGCTTCCGAGCCTCCGGAAGTTCCGGACTGCCTTTTCCAGCTTATCCAGCACATAGTCCATTTCCTCCACAGTATTGTATCTGCAGAAGCTGAACCTTAAAGCCGCCTCGATCTCTTTGCTGCTTCTTCCGAGCGCCGCGAGCACATAGCTCTGCCCCTTCTTGTTCGACGAGCACGCGGAGCCCGTCGATACGAATATGCCGTCCTGCTCGAGCGTGTGAAGGATGACTTCGCCGCGCGTACCGAGGAAAGATACGTTGAGTACGTAAGGGATTCCGTCTTCCGGGCTATTTATCAGCACGTCGGGGATCCTGTCTCTGATGCCATCAAGGAGGTATCCTCTCACCTCAGCTACCTTCCTGTACGATTCTTCTCTGCACTCTGACGCGAGCCCACACGCCTTTCCGAATCCCGCGATACCGGTCACGTTCTCCGTGCCGGACCTTCTGTTCTTCTCCTGGCCTCCCCCGACGATGAGCGGAGGGAGCTCTCTCCCCTTCTTCTGGTACAGCGCCCCTACTCCTTTCGGGCCGTGTATCTTATGGCTGCTTACGGTCATGAAATCGACTCCTTCATCAGGCGATCCGGACGTATATCCGGACATGTCGATCTTCCCGTACGCCTGCACCGCGTCTGTATGCATCAGGGCTCCGTGGGAATGAGCGATCTCTGTGATCTCGTTTACCGGCATAACGGCTCCGGTCTCATTGTTCACCGTCATCACCGACACGAGGATCGTGTCGTCCGTGACGAGTTCTCTGATCTCGTCAACGTCAACTGATCCGTTTTTATCCACGCCGGCTTTAACGACCTCATATCCCATACCGGACAGCTTTGCCGCCGCTTCCATGACCGCGGGATGCTCCACTTCTGAGATGACTATCCTCCTGCCGTCGTGCTTCCTTGACAGAGCCGTCTGAAAAAGCACTGTATTATCGCCCTCGGTACCGCCTGAATTGAACGTTATCTCTTCAGGCAGAGCTCCGATGGAGGAGGCGAACGTCTTCCTCGCGCCGCTGACCAGCTTCTCGGCGCTGAAGCCGATGCTGTGGAGCGACGACGGGTTGCCGAAGTCGTTCTTCGATATCTCATATATGAGCTCAGTCACCTCGTCGGCCTGCCTCGTTGTTGAGCTGTTGTCGATATATACCATATTTCCACCCTTTATGAAGAAGCTCCCCGGTATGACCGGGGAGCCACATACTTCTTTCATGTTTTTTATTTCGCGTAGTCGACCGCCTTGGTCTCCCTTACGACATTGACCTTGATCTGTCCCGGATAATCAAGCTCGTTCTCGATCCTCTTGGACACGTTCCTCGCGAGGAGCGCCATATCGTCGTCCTTGACGTCCTCAGGGTTCACGATGATCCTGATCTCACGTCCTGCCTGGATCGCGTACGAGTTCTCAACTCCCTCTGTCGAGTTCGCGATCTCCTCGAGCTGCTCGAGCCTCTTGATGTAAACGTCAAGCGTCTCTCTTCTCGCTCCCGGCCTTGCCGCCGACAGAGCGTCAGCCGCGGCGATCAGTACAGCCTCAGCCGTCTTCGCCTCATAGTCTCCGTGGTGCGCCGCCATCGCGTCGATGACCGCCTGGGATTCCTTGTATTTCTTCAGTACCTGGATACCGATGTCCACGTGCGTACCCTCGTACTCGTGGTCGAGAGCCTTTCCGATATCATGCAGGAGTCCCGCTCTCTTGGCGAGCTTCACGTCGAGCCCGAGCTCACCTGCCATGAGTCCGGCAAGGTGTGACACCTCGATGGAATGCTTAAGGACATTCTGTCCGTACGAAGTCCTGTAATGGAGTCTTCCGAGGAGCTTCACGAGCTCAGGATGAAGGTTGTGTATGTCGGTCTCGAATGTGGCCTGTTCTCCCTCTTCCTTTATGACTCTCGCGACTTCCTTCCTGGCCTTGTCGACCATCTCCTCTATTTTCGCAGGATGGATCCTTCCGTCCACTATGAGCTTCTCCAGAGCTATCCTCGCGATCTCGCGCCTTACAGGATCGAATCCTGAAATGATGACTGCCTCAGGCGTATCGTCGATGGTCAGGTCGACGCCCGTCATAGTCTCGATGGACCTGATGTTCCTTCCCTCACGTCCGATGTTCCTTCCCTTCATGTCGTCGTTCGGCAGGTTGACTACCGAAAGCGTCGTTTCGGCGACATGGTCAGCGGCGCATCTCTGGATCGCGCCAGTGATTATCTCCTTCGCTCTCTTGTCGGCTTCCTCATGCGCCTCAGTCTCGATCTGCTTGATCATCTGCGACGCGTCGTGCCTTACGTCTTTTTCTATCTCATTCAGGAGGAGCTGCTTGGCCTGCTCTGCGGTATATCCCGATATCTTCTCGAGCTCGGCTACGCGCTTCTCTATCAGGGCGTCTATCTCAGACCTCTTGTCGTCTATCTGATGCTCTTTCTGGATGATACGCTCTTCTTTTCTCTCGATCGATTCCAGCTTCCTGTCGACGGATTCCTCTTTCTGGAGAAGTCTCTTCTCCTGGCGCTGTACTTCATTGCGCCTCTCACGGATCTCCTTCTCGACGTCGCTCCTCATCTTGTGAGCTTCTTCCTTGGCTTCGATCTCGATCTCTTTCCTTATCGTTTCTGATTTGCTCTCCGCGTCAAGCAGGAGGTTCTTCGCCTGCTGCTCGGCACTGCCTATGGCTTTTTCTGCAGAACTCTTTCTTACTACATATCCGGCCACAAATGCAATAATTGCCACGATGACTCCGATCAGGACGGAGACCATCGGGCCCGGACCCATGTTCATTTAACACCTCGCTTTCATTACTAGTTGTTTATATTCAGTGCCTATGGATGAACCTCCCATGCGGGAGATAACATTTCTGAATGAAACATCTATATAAAAATATAATTTATCAACGATATTATATGTTTATATGGCAGTAAATGTCAAGAATTCCGCCTTCATTTACGCCGGAGCTCCTCTATTTCAGCTCTCCGGCTATCTTTTCGAAGTTCTCGCGGATATACGTGCCCTTTTTCATGAATACCGGTATCCCTATATTCGCCGATACCTGCATCACCCTGTCTTCCTGTATGACTCCGATGATCTCTGGCCTCAGCATCCTGGCTATGTCTCGGAGCTTCGGTACGATGTTCTCGTTCATGAACTCCGGAACGACTCTGTTCAGTATGACAGACTGCTTCCCGGATCCGAGTGCGAGAAGCCTTCTGTCGAGAGCGTCAGTGTTCCTTACCGAAGCGTAATCCGGAGTGCTCACGAGCAGCACCCTGTCTGCGTCTCCCGCGGCGTACGCGGTGATCCGGCTTACTCCAGTCGGCATATCGACGACCGTATAATCGAATCTGCTCTTTAACACTCCGAGAAGAGCATGCATCTTCTTGATGTTCACGCCGTCCTCATGCTCCGGCGCCGCCGCGAGAAGATACAGCGCGTCGAATCGGTCATCCCTGACCAGTGCCTGCTCTATCTCGCAGACTCCGCGTATTATATCGCTTGAATCGTATACTATATCGCTTTCTCTTCCCAGGAAAAGGTCGGCGTTCCTGAACCCGATGTTCATGTCCGCGATAACGACGCTGGAACCGTCTTCCGCAAGCGCCGCAGCAAGGTTCACGGCTGCCGTCGTCTTGCCTGTACCGCCTTTACCTGATGTCACGATAAACATCTTACCCATTTTCGAGAAGCTCCTTACTTGATTATATCCATAGCCCTCAGGCTGTTGTATATCCCGTCCCCTATGATGAGATGATCCAGGACTTTGATCCCCAGGATATCCCCGCCCTCGACCAGCCTCGCCGTGGTGATGATATCCTCCTCGCTCGGAGTCGGATCTCCGCTCGGATGATTGTGTACGAATATGACGCCGTAGGCGCCTTTCCTGACCGCACGCGAGAACACCTCTCTCGGATGCACCAGCGTTCTTGTCAGCTCGCCGACCGAAACGTTGTCAACTGACAGTATCTCGCTCCTGGTATTTACCAGAACAGACTTGAAATACTCTTTCTTCTCATATCTCAGGTCTTCCATAAACATATCAGCTATGGAATCCGGGTCGTCCGCGGTATATTTCTCCGGCTTCCTGCTTGCCGCTATCCTCTTGCCGAGCTCTACGGCAGCCATGAGCGTACACGCTTTGCCGGGTCCTATCCCGTCTATCCCCAGAAGGTCGTCCGTGTCGAACGTCCCCATGCTGAAAAGCCCCTCGTCGCATATCGAAAGGATGTCTTCCGCGAGGCTTATGGACGACGCGTTCTGCCTGCCTGTCCGTATTATCAGAGCTATGAGCTCCGCGTCAGAAAGCGCGCCGACTCCATTCCTGAGCGCCTTCTCCTGCGGGCGCTCGTCTTCAGGCAATGATCTGATAAGCATATACACCTCCATGCTTTCATTTCATGCCCGGCATCCGTCATAAATCAGTCTAATAATTATAACAGACGGCACGCCCTCAAAACAATAGCCGCATGAAAAAACCGGCCCGCAATGGACCGGTCATATATTTCATACCCCTTTGTTTTCTTATTTCCTTATCTCGCCGAGTATGGCCTCCACGACCTCGTCTATCGTCATGTCGGTCGTATCGACCTCGATCGCGTCGTCAGCCTTCTTCAGCGGGTTCAGCTTCCTGTGGGTATCGTTGTAGTCGCGCTTCTTGATATCTTCCAGAGTCGCCTCGTAATCAACGTCCTGACCCTTCTCGATGAGCTCCTTGACGCGGCGCCTCGCCCTTTCTTCCGGCGTAGCCGTAAGGAAGAACTTGTACTGCGCGTCTGTGAACACGTTCGTCCCGATGTCTCTTCCGTCCATCACGACGCTCTTCCTGTGCCCTATCTCTCTTTGTATCGCGACCAGCTTCTCCCTTACTTCAGGGAACCTGGAATAGTCGGACGCCGCAATAGAGATCTCCGGTGTCCTTATCTTCCCGCTGACGTCCTCGCCGTCGAGTGTCACGACTCCGCTGTCAAAGTCGATGTCGGTCCTCGCGAGGACCTCTTTCCTCGCTTCTTCCGCATCTTCGTCCTGGGAAACGCCCTCGCTCAGCATTTTAAGTCCGATGGCCCTGTACATCGCGCCGGTATCGATATAGTCGATACCCATCTTCTCAGCCACTATCTTGGCGATCGTGCTCTTTCCGGCGCCTGACGGTCCATCGATGGCTATTCTGAGAATATTGTCTTCCATTCTTCTCTCCTGTTTACTGCTTGCTGTCCTGCAGCTTCTGGATCTCTTTCGTGAAAGTCTCCACGTCAGTGAACTGGCGGTATACGGAAGCGAACCTGATGTACGCCACCTGATCGACCTTCTTGAGCTCATCCATGACGAGCTCGCCGATGAAGTCGCTCTTCACTTCTTTCTGCATCAGGTTGTTCAGCCCGCGCTCGATCCTGTCGACCATGCCTTCGATCGTCGCCATCGGTACCGGCCTCTTCTCACACGCCCTGATGATGCCGTTCATCAGCTTGCCGCGGTCGAACGCCTCGCGGCTCCCGTCTTTCTTCACGATCATTATGATCGACTCTTCGACCTTCTCATATGTGGTAAAGCGCTTCCCGCATTTCTCGCATCCGCGCCTTCTCCTTATCGCGTGGCCGTCCTCGGTAGGACGCGAATCGATCACTTTAGTATCTTCATAATTACAATATGGACACTTCATCTCCCTGACCTCTTTCAATCAAAATCCCATTCCGTATTGTGCCACAACATGTAGGCGCGCGGCCTGTCATGTATTTCGCACAAAACTATAATCCCAAGGTCATTATACTATATTTTGTATGTTTTGGAAGAAAAAAAGCCCTTTTTTAACTAAAATATTCTTAATATTTATCGCACATCTTGTGGCATACGCCCGCCCTCCCGGACACAAAACGAGGCCCTTCCGCCTGCTGCGGAAGGGCCTCCGGCTATCCCCTGTCTATACTGTTTTTATTTCGCTTTCGCGTTCTTGTAAATGAAGTCGTAGACTTTCTCTGAAAGGAAGTTGGCCTTGAAATCGTTCTCCCTGGCGTATTCCCTGATAGTCTTCTGATACTGGGACTTGAACTCGTCCTCAGTCATTCCGGCATCCTTCAGCATCTGCTTGAGACGCTTGTCGTATTCTTTGTTCGTGACCTTCAGCTTCTCTTTGTCGGCGATCGCGTAAAGCACAAGCTTCTGCTTCGCGACGCTCTTGCCGTAATCCTTCGCCTGCTTCTCGAACTCCTTCTCGGTCGTCTGCATGTATGTCTTCAGGAAGTCTTCCCATTCCATGTTGTAGTTCTGAGCCATGAGCTTGTACTGCTCGATGATGGACTCTTTCTCCTGCTTCACGACTCCCTTAGGATACTTCTTTACCTTGGCGCTCTCCACGATCTCGCTCCACAGAGTCTGCTTGGCTGTGTTCTCAGCTGTCTCTGTCTTGCTCTTGATGAGCTCCTCCTTGACAGCTGCCTCGTAGTCCTTCTTGTTCGTATATTCGGAATTTTCCTTGATGAACTTCTCGTCGTACTTTGGAGTCTTGGTGACCTGCTTGGAATTGATCGTTACCGTGAACGTAACGTCCTTGCCGGCAACGTCCTTATTATTGTAGTCTTTAGGGAACGTGAGGTCCAGGTCGACTGTCTCTCCGACAGCTTTCCCGATCAGGCCTTCTTCAAATCCTTCGATGTAGGCTCCCGATCCGATCGTAAGCGTCTGGTCATCGGCTGTGCCGCCGTCGAATTCCTTGCCGTCGATCTTTCCGACATATGATATGTTGACGTTGTCTCCGTCCTTGACTGTTCCCTTCTTGGAATCCTTGGTCGTAGCCTTGGCCTCGAGCCTGTTCTCGATCTCAGTCTTTACTTCCTTCGCTCCGACTTTTATCTCTTCCTTGGTATATGTGAGGCCCTTGTATTTCCCGAGCTTGACGTACTTATTATAGTTTCCGATCTGCTCGTACGGCGATTTCTCCTCCATGTTCAGGAAAAGCATGAGCCCAAGCACGGCTGTCGCGCACAGCAGGATCGTGATGAGCGCAACGCTCTTGGTGCTTACAGACTTCTTGGAGGCTTCCGCAGCTTCCTTCGCCTTCTTCGCGGCTTTCTTCTCAGCCTTGGCTTCTTTCGTCAGCTCTTTATGTGACTTGGCTTTTGCTTCCTCAAGCTCTTCTTCTTCCTCTGACGCTGCCTCATCGACTTCTTCCGCGGCTTCTTCAGCTTTCTCCTCTGTCTCGGCGAGCTCCTCCTTAGCCTCTTCAACAGCCTCTTCCATTACCTTTTCTTCATCACTCATAATTCCATAAATCTCCTATAATAACAAAAATCTCAGTGTCATAATTTTAGCATATCGTTTTTCTGTTTTCAAACCATATGGCCATATTTCACAAAACCTACAATATTATTTCATCTTTACATCAAAAAACCTCGGCCACAGGCCGCGGTGACCGATCAGATGGTCTCTCAGTCAGAGAATCTGTCCATAACCTCGGCAAGATCCAGGGCTCCGTTATACAGCGCCCTTCCTATTATCACTCCGTCGACTCCGATCTCATGCAGCTTCTCCAGGTCGTCTATCGTAGAGATTCCGCCTGAAGCAATTATGTCCACGTAGTCGCCGTACTGCTCAACAAGGCTCCTGTAGAGCTCGATGTTGGTGCCTTCCATAGCGCCGTCTCTGGATATGTCGGTGCAGATTATCGTGCGTACGCCGTAGTCGATGAGCTCCTGACACATATCGTCCACAGTCTTGTCCGTCACTTCGGTCCAGCCCTTTATCGCGACCTTTCCGTCCGAAATATCCACTCCGACAGCCACGTTCCTCCCGTGCTTCTTTATCATGCGCGCGGTGAATTCAGGGTCTTTGATGGCCATGGTCCCGATGATGACGCGGAGAGCTCCGGCCTGCGCGTATTCCACGATTATCTCTTCGCTCCTTATTCCTCCGCCGATCTCCACCTTAAGGCCGGTCCCTTCGATTATCTCTTTGACCGCCGCAAAATTAGGCTGAGATCCGTCGATGGCGCCGTCAAGGTCTACCACGTGGAGGAATTCAGCTCCGGCATCTTCAAACTCTTCAGCTACTTCAAGAGGATTCTCGCCATATACCGTCATCTGGTTGTAATCGCCCTTGAGAAGGCGTACTACTTCGCCGTCTCTTAAGTCGATAGCTGGAAAAATTTTCATAAACAGACCCCCCTAACAGGAATTTCTTAGCTGTAGATTATCATTCTATAATTTTTTTATACTGATGTCAATGACCGAGTATCCTGTCAAATATAGCCTCTGCAACTTCCTGCTTGGTCATGAGCGTGAGTTCTTCGTTCTTTTCCCTGGTGATCACCGTTACCTTGTTTGTGTCGTGTCCGAACCCGGCGCCCTTCTCTTTCAGGTTGTTCGCGATGATCATATCACAGTTCTTCTTTTCAAGCTTCGCTCTCGAATTATCGAGAAGATCCCTGGTCTCCATGGAGAATCCGCAGATGAACAGATCGTCTCTCAGCTTTCCTTCAGCCTTCATACTGCCGAGCTCAGCCAGGATATCCTTAGTCCGCTCAAGCTCTATTACAAGCTCTCCGTCCTTCTTCTTCATCTTCTCGTCCGCAACGGCTTTCGGGCGGTAGTCAGCTACCGCTGCCGCCATGATTATGATGTCCGCGCCATCAGCTCTCGTCATCACCTCACGGTAAAGGTCCGACGCGGATACCGCAGACACGACCTCGGCTCCTTCAGGATCAGGCACAGCGACGGAGGCTTTGATGTAGGTAACGTCCGCGCCCCTGAGATATGCCTCGCGGGCGATCGCGGCGCCCATCTTCCCCGTCGAGTGGTTGGTTATGAATCTCACGGGATCCAGCGCTTCCTGAGTCGCGCCGGCTGTAACGAGCACATGCTTCCCCGAAAGATCCTGCTTCTTCCCCAGCATGGAAAGAACGGCCTCGAACAGCTGCTCAGGCTCAGGCATCTTACCTGCTCCGGTATCGCCGCACGCAAGATGGCCTTCTGCCGGATCTATGACATTCACGCCGAATCCTTTCAGCGTCTCTATGTTCCTCTGCGTAGCCGGATTCATGTACATACCCGTATTCATCGCAGGCGCGACGTACTTAGGGCATCCAGCCGCGAGGAACGTAGTCGTCAGCATATCGTCGGCTATGCCGTACGCCAGCTTCGCGATGACGTCAGCCGTCGCAGGCGCGACCATGAACAGGTCCGCCTTCTTTGCCAGCGAGACATGCTTCACGTCGAACTCAAAGTCCCTGTCGAACGTGTCCGATATGCATCTGTTCCCGGATAGAGTCTCAAAGGTCAGCGGATCCACGAAATGCTTCGCGTTAGGAGTCATCAGAACATGCACGTCCGCGCCTTCCTGCTTAAGACGGCTTACGAGATAGCATGTCTTGTACGCGGCTATTCCCGCCGACACCCCTACTATGACTGTTTTCCCTTCCAATCTCATCTTACGTACCTCACTTTCATGAAGCGCTGTATTTCTGCAGTATGATATTACAACATTTGACCTTAACATGCAATGATATATAATATATGAAGAAAAGACTGGAGGTCAGGAAGCATGCCTACACCTATGGAACAGGCAAAGAACAGGACAGGCAATCTGTTCGACTATATAGACTGGCGAGGCGACATACCGATGTCGGTCGATCCGTTCAACGAGGTGGACAATCTCGTGCTTTCGACTCTCGTCTACTCCCCTCTCGACGGCATTGTCCCGGGAGAGGACATGCGCGAGTCGATAACCATAAACGGCATCAACAAAGTCTTCTGGGAGAAGTACGACGAAGAATCGTTCAACACGAGGAACCCGGCGATCGGGTATTCTCCGTTTCTCCTGAAGAGACTGAACGGCTCGAGAAGATTCGGCGGGATCAAAGCCACCGCGTTCACCAACGAGCTGGACGAAGACGACCAGTATCAGTTCGCCGCAGTAACGTTCCTGCTTGAAGACGGCACCTGCTACGCCGCGTTCAGGGGGACCGACGACTCCATCGTCGGATGGAGAGAAGACATGAACTGGAGCTACATGGCGGCGACGAGAGGACAGGAGCGCGCTGTCGAATACCTGAACACAAGGTTCGCGGAGAACAGCCAGTTCATACGTGTCGGCGGACACTCCAAGGGCGGGAACTTCGCCGTATACGGCGCCATGCACTGCCTCCCCGCGATACAGGAACGGATCAGGGAAGTCTACTCAAACGACGGGCCGGGCTTCATAAGCCTGATAACAGGATCCGAGGAATACAAAAAGATATATCCTAAGATCAAAAAGTACATCCCCGAAGAATCGATCGTAGGGATCCTTCTTGATTCCGGAGCCGAGGCGTTCGTCGTGAAGAGCACGGCTGACGGAGTCATGCAGCACAGCCCGTTCTCGTGGGTGATAAAGAGGAACCGGCTGTCCCCGGCGAAAAAGAGATCCGGCGGCAGCGTCTTCCTTGACAAGACGATAAACAACTGGATCGTGAGCCTGGACCCCGACAACAGAAAAGTCTTCATAGACGTCCTGTTCGACACCATACAGGCGTCCGGCGCGG
>JAZUNH010000003.1:0-60612 GCA_045604065.1 Anaerovoracaceae bacterium | reverse complement strand
GTTCATAAAGGCAATTTTTATGCTCTGCCGCAGTCTCCGCAGCTTTACAAGCAGCTGTTGATGGTTTCGGGTTTTGACCGTTATTTCCAGCTTGCTCGCTGCTTCCGAGATGAGGATCTTCGTGCAGACAGACAGCCAGAGTTTACACAGATAGACCTTGAGATGTCATTCATGACCGTGGATGAGATACTGTCGCTGCAGGAAGGATTCCTCAAAAAAGTATTCCACGACCTTATGGGGATCGAGATAACTCTTCCGCTTAGAAGGATCAAGTGGCAGGAGGCAATGGAAAGATACGGCTCAGACAAGCCAGACACCAGATTCGGCTTTGAGCTCCATGATCTTTCGGGACTGGATGTGATCAGGAATACCGAATTCATGGTGTTCAGGAACGCTCTGGATAACGGAGGAGACGTCAGAGGTATCTGCATAACCGGGGGATCGCCGGCATTCAGCAGGAAGAACATCGACAAACTCACCGATGAGGCTAAGCATTACGGCGCAAAGGGCCTTGTATGGATAAGAGTCGAAGAAGACGGGTTCAAGTCTTCGGTCGGGAAATTCTTCGACGAGCATGCTCTTTCGGAGATCGCTTCCGAATTCGGAGCAAAGCCGGGAGACCTTATCCTTATAGCGGCCGACAGACCTAAGGTCGTCTTTGATACGCTTGGATTCCTGAGAAGGCATATAGCTTTCCAGATGGGTACAGTAGATGAAGACCGCTTTGATCTTCTCTGGGTCACAGACTTTCCGATGTTCGAGAAAGACGATGAGACAGGGGAAGTCAAGGCTATGCATCATCCGTTCACGCATCCTAAGGATGAGGATATACCTCTTCTTGAAAGTGACCCTATGGCGGTCAAGGCCGACGCTTACGACATCGTGCTTAACGGAGTCGAGCTCGGCGGCGGCAGCCTGAGGATACACGAGAAGGATCTTCAGCAGAAGATGTTCGACATACTCGGCATATCCGAGGAAGACAGCAAGAGAAAGTTCGGGTTCCTGCTTGAAGCCTTCAGATACGGAGTACCTCCTCACGGAGGTCTGGCCTACGGACTTGACCGCTTCATAATGCTTCTTACAAAGCAGGACAGCATCAGAGACGTCATGGCTTTCCCTAAGAACCAGAACGCTGAGTGCATGGTGAGCGACGCGCCGAATATCGTTGATGAGGAACAGCTTGAAGAGCTGGGCATAAGTCTGAAATGAGTGATATAGGTATCCTGGGAGGGACGTTCGATCCTTTCCATACGGGTCATCTTACAATTGCAAAATCAGCTCTTGAAACAGCCGGTATGGATGAGATACTCCTCATGCCGGCGAAGGTAAGCCCGTTCAAGCTGGGCCGGGAAATGGCCGGCGAAGCTGACAGGCTAGCCATGACTGAGCTTGCCACAGAAATGGCTGACGGCATAAGCGTTTCAAAGCTGGAGCTTGAATCCGAAGGAGTCTCATATACGTTCAGGACCCTCACGACTCTGCATAAGATGCATCCGTATAACAGATACTGGCTCATAGTCGGATCTGACCAGTTTCTCGCGCTGGAGTCATGGTATAAGGGTAAAGATATACTTGAGAATTTCCAGGTGATACTCGCGCCTCGGCCGGGATACAGAAAGAATCTGGTCGATAAACAGATAGAGCGCTATACGGCAGTGTTCGGTACCGCTGTAAGAGTGATCAGAGGCGAGATGCTTGATATATCATCGACTGACATCAAAGAGAGAATAAAAGCCGGAAAAGACATCTCCGGTCTGGTGCCGGACAGGATAGCGGATTATATAAATGAACACGGACTTTATAGAGAAATACATAACTGACAACTTTTCAGAAAAGAGAAAGAATCATACTTACGGCGTAAGAGATACGTCGATGAAGCTTGCCGGAAAATACGGGGCCGATCCCGAGAAGGCAAGAGTGTGCTCACTGTATCACGATATGTTCAGAAGAGCTTCTGACGAGCTTATCGATGAATACATTGAGAAATACGGGCTGGATCCGAAGTACAGAGGCGACCCGGACCTTGCCCACAGCAAGATAGCCGCTTTATACATGAAGAATGTAAGGGGCATAGACGATGAGGATATGCTGAACGCGGTCAGCTATCATACGACAGGACGTAACGGAATGTCCGCGCTTGAAAAAGTCATTTTCCTGGCTGACGCAATAGAACCGAACAGGGATTATCCAAGCGTCTTGATGCTGAGGGAAGCCGCTGATAAAGATATCGATGAAGCGTGTCTGCTTCTTCTCGAAAGAACAGAGGGCTACCTGAAGCTTAAGGGGCGTGAAATGGATCAGGACAGTCTGGAAGCCAGGGATTATTTCAGAAAGGTATGTAAAAGCAGAAACAATGGATAACAGAGAATTAGCTTTTGAAGCAGCAAAGCTTCTTGATAAGAAAAAGGCAGAAGATGTTCTTGTAATAGACATTGCTGAGAAGTCTTCTTTTGCTGATTTCCTCGTGGTCGCCAGCGCCGGATCGGACAGACAGGCCGAGGCACTGGCTGACGACATAGAAGACAGGATGGCTGAGCTCGGACAGAACGAGCGGCTGTGCGACGGGAGAAAGAAGACCGGTTGGGTACTTCTCGACTTCGGCGACATCATCGTGAATGTCTTCACTAAGGATATGAGAGATAAATACGACCTGGAGAAAGTCT
Organism: Anaerovoracaceae bacterium; assembly: GCA_045604065.1. Taxonomy (GTDB): domain Bacteria; phylum Bacillota; class Clostridia; order Peptostreptococcales; family Anaerovoracaceae; genus Aminicella. Next base: position 57,949 of record JAZUNH010000003.1, on the reverse strand, counting down.
GGGGCGACTGTGAAACAACAAAAGTTGAAACTGAGGAGTAAACCAATGGAAGAAAAGTACAATTTTTCGAAGATCGAGACCAAATGGCAGAAGTTCTGGGAAGAGAACAAGAGCTTCAAGGTGACTGAAGACAAGTCAAAACAGAAGTACTATGTTCTCGAGATGTTCCCATATCCGTCGGGAAAACTTCACATGGGGCATGTGAGGAACTACTCGATCGGTGACGTCGTGGCAAGATTCAAGAAGATGAAGGGATTCAACGTTCTGCATCCGATGGGATTCGACTCGTTCGGACTTCCTGCAGAGAACGCCGCGATAGAACATGGCATACCTCCGGAAAAATGGACTTGGGATAATATACACGAGATGGAGTCTCAGCTGAGGCAGCTCGGCCTTTCATATGACTGGGACAGGGAAGTACATACATGTGCTCCTAAATATTACAGATGGATGCAATGGCTCTTCATCCAGCTGTATAAGCGCGGTCTCGCATATAAAAAAGAGAATCCGGTGAACTGGTGCCCGAGCTGCAAGACAGTTCTTGCCAACGAGCAGGTCGTGGACGGCTGCTGTGAGCGCTGCCATACTCCTGTCGGAAAGAAGAAGCTGTCCCAGTGGTACCTTAAGATAACAGATTATGCCGACAGGCTTCTTGCGGATCTCGACAATATGCCGGGATGGCCTAATAAAGTAAAGATCATGCAGAGAAACTGGATCGGCAAGTCTACAGGAGCGAATATCTTCTTTGACATCAAAGACTTTGATCAGAAGCTCGAGGTGTCCACTACAAGAGCCGACACACTTTACGGCGTGACATACATGGTCGTTTCTCCTGAGCATCCTATCGTGGAAGAGCTCGTTAAGGGAACCGGCCAGGAGGAAGCTGTAAAAGCATATCTTGACGAAGTACAGCACCTGAACGACATCGAAAGGACTTCCACGACAAGAGAGAAGACAGGCGTGTTCACTGGAAGATACGCGATCGACCCTGTGAACGACAGGGAAGTGCCGATCTTCATTTCAGACTATGTACTCATGGGTTACGGAACAGGCGCCATCATGGCAGTACCTGCACATGACCAGCGAGACTTCGATTTCGCCAAGAAGTTCGGCCTCGACATAATACCTGTAGTCGATCCGGGAGACAAGGACATCGATATCAATAACCTTACAGAAGCGTTCGCTGCCGAAGGTACACTGATCAATTCCGGCGAGTTCAACGGACTGAACAACTTCGAATCGATCCCTAAGATGATAGAATTCCTGGAAGAGAAGGGCGTTGGACATAAGACCACTCAGTATAAGCTCCGCGACTGGCTGATATCAAGACAGAGGTACTGGGGAACTCCTATACCTATGATCTGGTGCGACGACTGCGGATGGGTATCTGAGAAGGAAGAGAATCTTCCAGTGCTTCTTCCGGAAGACGTTGAGTTCACAGGAAAGGGCGAGTCTCCGCTTACCACTTCTTCAACATTCATCGAGTGTACATGTCCTAGATGCGGAAAGAAAGCAAGGCGCGAGGTCGACACCATGGATACGTTCATGGATTCGTCCTGGTATTTTGAGCGCTACTGTGACCCTGACTGCGAGCATGCTCCGTTCAGTAAGGAAAAATCAGATTATTGGATGAATGTCGACCAGTACATAGGCGGCGTTGAACATGCGATCCTTCACCTTATGTACGCGAGATTCTTCCAGATGGCAATGAAGGATCTCGGCCTTGCCAGAGACGAGGAGCCGTTCGAGAACCTCCTTACGCAGGGAATGGTATGCAAGGAAGACCCTGCGAGCGGAAAATTCCTGAAAATGAGTAAATCTCTCGGGAACGTCGTATCGCCTGATGAGATACTAGAGAAATACGGAGCCGATACAGCAAGACTGTTCATACTGTTCGCCGCGCCTCCTGACAGAGAACTTGACTGGACAGATGAGGGAGTAGAGGGAAGCTACAGATTCCTGAACAGGATCTGGAGGCTTGTATATGAATTTTACAGCAAAGGATACGAGGATAACGGGGAAGTCATCATCAGGAATGAAGATGACAGGAAATTGAATTTTGCATTAAATGCGACGATAAAGAAAGTGTCTGAGGACGTTGGCGGAAGGTTCAGCTTCAATACAGCTATAAGCTCTATCATGGAGCTGGTCAACGAGATGTACAGATACAAGGAGATAAAAGACATAAACAAGCCGCTTCTTACTAAGGCTGTTAACGATCTTATCCTTGTGTTCTCGCCGTTCTGCCCGCACATCTGCGAAGAGATGCGGCAGGAGCTCGGACATGACACAGCCTGCTGCGATACTCCGTGGCCGGAATACGACGAGTCAGCGCTCGCCGAGGACACAGTGGAGATCATAGTGCAGTTCAACGGAAAGCTGAAGGCCAAGATGAAAGTCGACGCCGACATCTCGAGAGAGGATATGCAGAAAGAAGTAGAGAATGACGAGACCGTCAAAGGACTTCTTGAAGGCAAGACTGTCGTGAAGGTGATCGCTATTCCGGGCAAGCTCGTGAACTTCGTCGTGAGATAGAGAGGAAGAATGAGAGATAATCCAAACGATTTACAGGAGATCGTGAAAGGGCTCGGACTTAAAGAGAAGCAGCATGCGGAGCGAGCCATCAAACGGCCTTCAAAGCCTCGGGGCAGACAGACAGGAAAGCCTGCAACCAAGAAAAAGTCAGAGAATCTGAAGGTCATACCGATAGGCGGTCTCGATGAGATAGGGAAGAACATGACGGTCCTGGAGTATAAGAACGAGATGCTCATTGTGGACTGCGGAATGACTTTCCCTGAAGATGAGATGTTCGGCGTGGACGTTGTCATACCGGATCTCTCATATGTAGTTGAAAACGCTGCAAAGATAAAGGGCCTAATAATAACTCACGGTCATGAAGACCACATTGGCGCGGTACCGTTCCTTCTTGAAAAGATAAACGTGCCTGTATACGGGACAAGGCTTTCCCTTGGACTCATACAGCATAAGCTCGATGAAAGAAGACTCACGGGAGACTTACGGACGATAAATGCGGGAGATAAGATAAAGATAGGGAGCTTCAAAGTTGAAGCGATAAGGACGACACATTCAATCGCTGACTCGCTGTGCTTCCTTATCGAGACTCCTGCTGCAAAAGTGTTCCATACCGGAGATTTCAAGATCGACTATACACCGCTTGACGGTGATCCTATAGACTTCGCGAGACTCGCGGAGATCGGAAAGGAAGGAGTGGATCTTCTCCTTTGCGACAGCACCAACGTACTCAGGCCGGGACATACTCCTTCCGAGCAGGTAGTCGGAAAGACGCTTGACGGGATATTTGCAGGAGCAAGACACCGTATCATCATAGCTACGTTCTCGTCGAACGTACACAGAGTACAGAAAGTCATCGACCTTGCCATAAAGTACGGTAGATCCTTTACTGTTTCAGGAAGGAGCATGGAGAACGTCGTGGCGCTCGCGAAAGAGCTCGGATACCTGAAATATCCAGATACCGCTTACGTAGAGCTGAGCCAGGCCAAGCGTATACCTGATGAGAAGCTGGTGATAATCACAACAGGAAGCCAGGGAGAGCCTATGTCGGCTCTTTCAAGGATGGCCGACGACGTACATAAGGATATCAAGCTTAAGAAGAATGATATGGTCATCCTTTCGTCAACGCCTGTTCCTGGTAACGAAAAGACCGTTACCAGAGTCGTGAACAAGCTGTATGAGAAAGACATACAGGTGATCTATAATGACATCGCTGATATCCACGTTTCCGGACATGCGTGTCAGGAAGACCTGAAGCTCATGCACTCCCTGATCAAGCCTAAGTTCTTCATGCCGGTGCACGGAGAGCACAGGCATCTTGTGAGGCATAAAGAACTTGCCGAAGAGCTCGGAATGAAGCCGGACGATATATTCATACTGAAAAACGGCGACCAGCTCACGATCGACAAGAGAAGAGCGATAGAGTTCCAGAACGTTGTTCCGGCGGAAGACGTGCTTGTAGACGGCCTTGGTACTGAAGATATGGGAGGAATAGTTCTGAGAGACAGGAAGATCCTGTCGGAATCAGGCATCCTGATCGTTTCGGCGGCTGTAGACAGGCAGAGTATGGAACTGATCTCAGGCCCTGAGATAGTCACGAGAGGATTCGTGTACGTGAAGGAAAACGAAGACCTCATAGAAGAGGCGAAAGGAGTCGCGGAAGAAGCTGTGCTGGACTGCCTTGACCATGGAAGCACAGACTGGAACGACCTTAAGAACAGGGTCCGCGACGCGCTAAGAAAGTATATATTCGAGAAGACGAGAAGAAGCCCTATAATCATCCCGCTCTTCCTCGATATATGATAAACGGCAGTTACCCGGGAGACCGGGAAGCAGAATAGTTATTTTTAAAGAAAGTGAGACAGAAAAATGATTTCAGCAGGAGAGTTCAGAAAAGGTATGACATTCGAGATCGATGGCGAGCCGCATGTAGTGCTCGACTTCCAGCATGTTAAGCCGGGCAAGGGCGCGGCTTTCGTAAGGACCAAGTATAAGAACATCCTTACGGGCGCCATCAGAGAAGATGCGTTCAACCCTACGGAGAAATTCAATCAGGCTCACATCGACACGAAGCAGATGCAGTACTCCTATAACGACGGAGAACTGTACTATTTCATGGACATGGAGACTTACGACCTCGTTCCACTGAGCTATGATGACGTTGCTGACGCCATCCAGTACATTAGAGAGAACGATATGGCCACGATCAAGTTCTTCAAGGGAACGCCGTTCTCAGTAGAAGCACCTAACTTCGTAGACCTTAAGGTCATCGACACAGAGCCTGGCGTGAAGGGCAACACAGCAACGAACGTCACAAAGGCGGCGACAGTCGAGACAGGCGCAGTGATCCAGGTACCTATCTTCATCGAAGAGGGTGAAGTGATCCAGATAGACACAAGATCAGGAGAGTATCTCGGAAGATCGAACTAAAATGGACTCGAATATAAAGAAAAAGAGCGGCGCCGCAAAATACGCCGTGATTATAGTACTCCTGCTTATCGTTCTTGCGGGAGTGACTGTTTTCATGTACCTTTCAGGGCTCGGCTCAGCATACAGGCCTGACGACGAGACCGTGATACAGGTAGATATACCTGAGGGGACATATGCTGCCGGTATATCAAAGATCCTGGCGGATAACGGCATAGTGAAGAGCGAGAGCGACTTTACCATGTACACTAAGATCCACAAGCTTGGGAACAGATATCAGGCCGGTCATTACGCTCTCTCACCGTCAATGACGATGAAGGAGATATCGGACATTATATCGACCGGAAAGGTGAACACCATCAAGATCACCATACCGGAGGGCTATACAGAATATGATATAGCCAAGGCTGTAGCGAAGGAAGACGGTATAAGCAGGAAGAAGTTCGTAAAGCTTCTTGAATCCGGCGAATACCTGAATGATTACAGCTTCCTTAAGGGCGCCCAGAATAACGAGCATATGCTTGAGGGATATCTTGTACCTGATACATACAGCATACCTGCGGGTACTTCAGAAGACGCGATAATCAGGATCCTCCTTGATGCTCATGCAGACATATTTGACGCGGACGCCGCGAAGAAGGCGAAGAAGCTAAAGAGGTCAGAGAACGAGATAATGATCATCGCGTCGATCATCGAGAAAGAGTGTGCTGATGTTGATGACCAGCCGATAGTCGCCAGCGTTATCTACAACAGGCTGAAGATCGGCATGCCTCTTCAGATGGATTCTACCATCCAGTACATTCTCGGACTCGAGGGACTGAGGAAGGAAGACCTTCTCTACGCTGATACAGAAGTGGAGTCGCCGTACAATACGTACACTAACGCGGGTCTTCCTGCGGGACCTATATGCTGTCCGGGAAGATCCGCCATCGAAGCGGCCCTGAATCCTGCGAAGACGAAATATCTCTACTTCGTCCTTGACGACAAACTTGACGGAAAGATGGCTTTCTCCGAGAAATACAGCGACTTCCTTAAAGACAAGGACGATTATTACAAAGCAAGAGACAACGGCTGATACCGCCGGATATGAACCTTGAAATATGGACATTACCGATAGATCAGTAACAGACTATATAAACAGCAAATACAAGCCGGCGTATGATAAGCTGATACCGTTCCGGAAGGTTGGCGAGCATGAAAGGATCCCGATCATCTTAAGAGAGACCGAGACTCTTCTTTCCATGCTTCTTGATCTTTACAGACCGAAAAGGATCTTTGAGATAGGAACGGCGATCGGCTATTCGACGGCTTTTTTTGCGTATTCATGTCCTGACGCTGTTGTATATTCCGTAGAGAAGGATGAATTAGCCTACAAAGCAGCCCGGTCGAATATTGCTAACGCGGGCGTCAGTGAAAGGGTAAAGCTGTACTTGGGAGACGGTCAGGAGATCGCAGAGAAGATGAGAGACGAAGGCGTGAAAGACTTCGACTTCATATTTATCGACGCCGCCAAAAGCCATTACAGAAGGTTCCTTGACAGTGTTACAGAGATCGCTTCCGACAAAGCTTTGATAGTATCTGATAACATACTGCAGCACGGCATGACGGCGAGCGAGAAGTTCGATCCGAAAAACAAGCATAAGACCAACATACTGAACATGAGAGAATACATAGACTATCTCATGAGAGGGAAGCATTTCAGGACGACGCTAATGTCTGTAGGCGACGGACTCGCGGTGACCAGGTACAGGAGGTATATATGAAAAACAGAATAGAGCTCCTTGCGCCTGCCGGAGATCCCGAGAAGTTGAAAATGGCAATAGAATACGGCGCAGACGCCGTGTATTTCGGGGGAGAGGATTTCTCTTTGAGGTCGGCGTCTGACAACTTCACTGATGACGATATAAGAGAGTGCGTCTCGTATGCGCATGAAAAGGGCAGGAAGTGCTATCTTACCCTTAACATATATGCGCACAACCGGGATCTCACACCGATGAGGGAATATCTCGGGCGTATAAAAGATATACCGATCGACGCTTTTCTCGTTTCGGATCCGGGCCTGCTCGCTCTTCTTAAAGAAGTTATACCGGATGCTCATATACACATATCCACTCAGGCGAACATGACCAACTACATGGCCGCGGAGTTTTGGAAAAAAGAAGGAGCAGAAAGGCTCGTGCTCGCCAGAGAGCTCTCATTCGACGAGGTCCGTGAGATCCATGAAAAGTGTGATATCGAGCTTGAAGCCTTTGTTCACGGCGCGATGTGCATATCGTATTCGGGAAGGTGTCTGCTCAGCAATTTCATGAGCGGAAGAGACGCGAACCATGGGCTTTGTTCGCATCCGTGCAGATGGAAATACACTCTGATGGAGGAAAAGCGTCCGGGCGAATACTTCCCGGTCGAGGAGGACGCCAGAGGCACATACTTCATGAACTCTCATGATCTGTGCATGATAGAGCATATCCCGGATCTTATCAGGAGCGGACTTTCCAGCCTTAAGATCGAAGGCAGAATGAAGTCCGTATACTACGTTGCTGCTACCGTAAGGGCGTACCGTCTCGCAATAGACAGCTATTATGAAGATCCGGAAAACTATACGTTCGACAGAAAGCTTCTTGATGAAGTCGGAAAAGTGAGCCACAGAGAATTCACGACCGGGTTCTTCTACGGGGATCCGGGAGCTTCCGCGCAGAACTACACTTCATCAAACTACATAAAAGAATATTCGTTCACAGGCAAGGTACTGTCATATGATAAGGATACTGGCTTTGCCGAGGTAGAACAGAGAAATAAAATGGAAACGGGCGACATCATAGAGGTGTTCGGCCCGGGTAAGGCTTCATTCAGGCAGGAGCTAAAAGAGATGTACGATCTTGAGACAGGAGAAAAGCTCTCTTCAGCTCCGCACGCCCAGCAGATGCTGAAAATAAGGATGGATGAGCCTGTAAAAGAAAATTATCTGATAAGAAAGGAAATAAAGAATGGGTGATGATTCCGTACCTTTAAGTATCATACTCGCTGCGTTTTCTGTACTCTTCATAATGCTGATAACGCTGACGATAACGTCGCTGAACGCGGTGTCGAGGAGCAAGGTAAGGAAATGGTCGCAGGAAGAGCCTGACAGAAAGAACAGAAGGCTCTACAGGCTTCTGGAGAGGCCGTCGCGATACAGGTTCACAGACCATCTGCTGAGGACGCTTCTTTTTGCCGCGGGGTTCTATCAGGTCATGTCGATACCCGCGGATTCGTTCTGGCTCCATGTCCTGTATATCGGAATATATACGTTCATCATGGAGATCTTCGGCGACATAATGACTACCAAAATAGCGAAAGAGCACTGCGACTCTCTGTCGCTAAGGCTTTCAGGATTCCAGACGTTTCTATGCGCGCTGCTTTCGCCTGTAATTTTCATAGCTGAAGCCATAGCCGATCTCTTCCTGAAGCTGTTCAGGCAGGACACGGATATAGACCAGGCCGAGTTTTCAGAGGAGGACATAATGTCGCTACTCGAGGCGGGCGAAAAGAGCGGAGAGCTCAAGAAAGAAAGCAAGAAGCTGATTGGAAGCATATTCCGGTTCGACGACGAATACGCCTATGAGATCATGACGCCGAGAACCGACGTGTTCATGATAGACATCAACGGTCCAAAAGACGACTATTTCGATGAGCTCATGAGCCTCAGGTACTCCAGGATCCCGGTGTACGAGGACGAATACGATAAAATAATCGGCATACTGAACATAAAGGACTATCTGATAAAGGCAAGAGAAGACGGGTTCGATAAGGTCGACATCAGGGAGATACTGAGAGAGCCTATGTTCGTTCCTGAATCCAAGAACATCGACACGCTGTTCATGCAGATGCAGAAAGAGAGCCAGCATATCGCCATACTTATAGATGAGTACGGCGGCTTCAGCGGCATCGTCACGATGGAGGATATCATCGAAGAGATCGTAGGAGACATAAACGATGAATACGACGAAGAAGACGACGCCATAGATAAGATCAGGGACAACGTGTATCTTGTCGACGGAAGCGTATATATAAACGATCTGAACGAGAAGACAGGCTCAGACCTTGAATCCCAGACAAGCGAGACTATCGGGGGATTCCTCATCGATCAGATAGGGGAGATCCCTGAAGACGGATACGTCAACAAAAACGTTGAGTATGAGAACTATACGTTCAACATCATTTCGGTCTCCGGAAGGCGCATAAAACGCATAAAGATGACCATAAACGATAAGGAAGAGAGCAATGAGTGATACTGACATAGAGCTCCTGAAAACCGCGTCAGACACATGTCTGTCATGCGACGGTGTCTCAAGAATGAGCTCCAGATATTCATCAGCTGTCGACGGCACGCTGAAGGGGATAGGCTTCGATTCCGGAGTAAAAGGAGTAAGGATGTCAAGAGAAAGATCAGGCCTGATATTCGACCTGTATCTCAAAGTGATGTACGGCGAGAACATTCCCGTGCTGGCGTGGAACATCCAGAAGTCTGTTTCTGACGCTCTCAAAAAGAAGACTGACGAAACGATAAAAGAAGTAAACATTCACATACAAGGAGTGGACATCAAATGAGCAAGGTAATGAGCAGAAGGACCGCGAGAGAGATCCTGATAAAGATCTTCTATCAGGTCGACGTCAACGGCGATAGCGATTCATCTGAATATATCGAAAGGATCGCCAAAGCCGACGATCTGAAAGAATACATAGGGACCTGCGGAGAAGGTGCAGAGAATCCGCAGAACCCCGGCGATCAGATGGATTTCATAAAGGCCGTCTGCTTTGCGTGGGACATGCACAGAAAAGAGATCGACGAAGAGATAGCTAAGTACTCCATCAAATGGAAAATAGAAAGGATGGCGAGGACCGACCTCGCGATAATGAGAGAGGCTGCCGCTGAGATCAGATACATGGATGACATACCTTGCGCCGTAACGATCAACGAGGCAGTGGAGCTTGCCAAGATATACGGTACTGACAAATCCACAAAGTTCATAAACGCCGTTCTCGGAAAGATAGCCGGTCCTTACAATGAATAAAGAAGCCGTTATCGGCATAGATACAAGCAACTATACGACGTCTGTCGCCGCTGTCGATAGCGAAGGGAACATCCTTAGCGACAGGAGGAAGCTTCTTGAAGTAAAGCCCGGCACAAGAGGGCTAAGGCAGCAGGAAGCGCTGTTCCAGCACGTGAACGATCTTCCTGTACTTATCCGCATGCTCATGGAAGATATCGGCGGATATAAGATAGCCGGGATCTCATGCTCATCAAAGCCGAGGCCTGCCGAAGGATCATATATGCCGTGCTTCAACGCCGGCGTTTCCATGGCGGAGAGCCTTGCGGCTGTACTGGGATGCGGCGTATCATATTTCTCGCATCAGGAAGGCCATGTAACGGCCGCGTCTAAGTATACGGCTTTTGAAGACAAAAATGATTTTGTATTCTTCCATCTTTCGGGTGGAACGACTGAAGCGGTAAGTCTCCCCGGATATATTATCTGCGGCAAGACGCTGGATATATCTTTCGGGCAGCTTATCGACAGGGCAGGCGTATCGCTTGGGATCGGATTCCCGTGCGGGAAAGAGCTGGATTCGCTGGCTCTTACATGTGAAACTGACGACAGATACAGCCTTCCGCCGATCAAAGTAAAAGACGGGGACGTAAATCTCTCCGGTATAGAAACGGCGTGCCAGAAGATGATATCGGAAACGCCGCAGATAGATAACAGTATATTTGCCGCTTCTCTTTTTGACAGAGCGGCGGAAGCTCTGTCGCATATGACAGAGCAGATAAGCAAGAACACTGGAAAGAAGGGCTTCCTCTTCGCGGGAGGCGTTTCTTCAAGCATATATATAAGAAACAGACTCGGGGAGCTGCTGCCGGAAGACATAACGGCGGAATTCGGAAAGCCGGAGCTGTGCAGGGACAATGCAGTTGGAACTGCTCTTCTCGGAGGAAAGGAAATATGGCGCTGAAACCTGTAAGTGTCACACAGCTGAATGAATATATCTCAAGAGTGATCGGTACTGATCCGCTCCTCATGAACGTCGGTGTTCAGGGAGAGATCTCTGGAGTCGGGTACGATGGACACGGAAACTGTTACTTTTCCTTAATGGACGATTCCTGTTCCGTCAGCTGCATAATCTGGCATGATACGCTCCTTGAGCTTGGAGTCGATATAAAGGAAGGCCTTGAAGTAATCCTCAGAGGATATCTGAACGTCTACAAAAAGCGCGGTACGTTCAGCCTTACCGTAAGGACATGCGAGCTCGTAGGAGCGGGCGGACTTGCTCTGGCGTTCGAGGAAATGAAGAAGAAGCTTGAGAAAGAAGGCCTTTTCGACGAGTCACATAAGAAGAAGCTTCCGTTTTTCCCTCATAAGATCGCGGTAGTGACCGCCGAGACAGGAGCCGCGGTAAAGGATATCGAGAAGACGATAAAGAGCAGAAACGATTTTGTTTCCATATACGTGTATCCTTCTCAGGTGCAGGGCACCGGCGCTGCTGAGCAGATCGCGGCGAGGGTCGATGAGATAAACGATACCCGTGATGACATCGACATCATAATAGTCGGAAGAGGCGGAGGCTCTGCGGAAGACCTTTGGCCGTTCAACGAGGAAGTCGTCGCGAGAAGCATATACAGGTCGCGCATACCAGTCATATCAGCTGTCGGGCACGAGATCGACTACAGCATATCAGACCTAGTCGCCGACGTGAGAGCCGCAACGCCTACGGCAGCGGGTCAGATAGCGGTGCCTGACACATCTGAACTCAGGGAAGAGATCGACGAGATGAAGAGATCCATGCTGAGACAGCTTGTGAATATAGCGCAGTACGACAGGATCAAAGCAGATAACCTCATGGAATCCATGAGAGACCACATAAAAAACCGTATTGCTGCTTTAAGGAGCGATACCGAAAAGATGAAGCTCACCATCGAATATAATGACCCGGGCAAGATCATGCTCAAGGGATATTCGATCGTAAGGAACAGATTGGGCAAAGTGATAACCGATCCTGACCAGGCGGGCGATGGCGAGGAACTTGACGTAAGCATGGCGAAAGGCAGCCTTGCCGTAAAAGCGCTGAAGAAGGAGCGTGACAGATAATGGCTGAGAAAAAGGAAAGATTCGAGAAAGCATATGAAAAGCTGAGAGAAATATCCGAAAAGATAAAAGACGACGATACTTCTCTGGAGGATTCCATAAAGCTTTACGAAGAGGGAATGAAGTATTACGCGGAATGCGACGGTATACTGAACGACGCGGAGCAGAAGATCGAAGTGATCGGCGGAGAAGGCCGGGAAGTAACAGAATGAAGACTTTTGAGGAATACAGGAAATATGTTGAGAAGCATTTTCTCGATGTTTTCCCCGGAAAGGAAGAGAACGCCGGAGTACTGTATGATTCCATGATATACAGCCTTACGGCAGGCGGCAAAAGACTGAGACCCGTACTTCTTCTTGCGTCCTGCGAGCTTGCCGGAGGATCCGCTGAAAAAGCAATGCCGTATGCGTCCGCCATTGAATATATCCATACGTATTCTCTGATCCATGACGACCTCCCGGCGATGGATAACGATGACCTGAGGCGCGGCATGAAGACGAACCATGTGGTGTTCGGAGCCGGTATGGCAACACTTGCCGGTGATGGATTGCTCAACACTGCTTTCGAAATCATGACAGACGACATAAGGAATGCCGCCTCTGACGGAGATGACGTAAAGGGAAGAATAGATGCTGAGTATGAGATAGCGAAGGGCGCCGGCGTGAGCGGCATGGTAGCAGGGCAGGCAGCCGACATCCGCGCGGAGAACGGAGAGGGCGGACAGGATCTGCTTCGCTATATACAGCTGAACAAGACCGCGGCTTTGATAAGAGCAGCCGTAAGATCCGGCCTTTTTATCGGTGGAGCATCTGAGGAAATGCTTGACGGCATGACAAGATACGCCGAAGACCTCGGTATAGCGTTCCAGATAGCCGATGACATACTGGACGTAAAAAGCACCACCGAGGAGCTCGGAAAGCCGGTCGGATCCGACGAGGAGAACGGGAAGCTCACATTCGTCAGCCTTAACGGCCTGGACAGATCATATGAAGAGCTTAAAAAGCTCACGGACGAGGCGGTTGATTCTGCTTCTCCGTTTGACAGCGAAGGATTCTTTACCGGACTTGCGCTGGGACTTGAAAAGAGGACAAGATGAAAAAGCTTACTGAGTACAGATTTCCGGAAGACATAAAGAAGATGTCAGACAGGGAGCTGGAGCTTCTTGCTGTTGAGATCAGGGATTTTCTGATCGATAATGTGTCGAAGACCGGCGGACACCTTGCGTCTAACCTGGGAGTCGTCGAGCTTACGATCGCAATGCATAAAGTGTTCAACAGCCCGGAGGACAAATTCATATTCGACGTAGGGCACCAGTCTTATGTACATAAGATACTTACAGGGAGAGCAAGACTGTTCAGCAGCCTGAGGAAAACAGGCGGTATCAGCGGGTTCCCTAAGAGAAACGAGAGCGAGCACGACATATATGACACAGGACACGCGAGCACGTCTCTTTCCGCCGCGTGCGGCATCGCGGCCGCCCGTGACATAAAGGGCGAGCATTATGAAGTGATCCCAGTTATAGGAGACGGCTCTCTTACCGGCGGCCTCGCGTATGAAGCTCTGAACAACATAGGATCCAGGAAGTCTAAAGTCATCGTTATCCTTAACGATAACGGAATGTCCATATCAAAGAACATAGGCGGTGTATCGAACCACCTTGCCAGCCTGAGGACCTCTTCAGGATACACAAGGACAAAGAACAGGATAAAGACAGCGCTCAGCAGGGTCCCTGTGATCGGTCCTCTGATCTCAGAAGGCCTCGCCGGAACCAAAGAGACCATCAAATACATTCTCAGCCCGGAAGGCGTATTCTTTGAAGAGATAGGATTCACATACATAGGTCCTGTCAACGGCCACGACATAAAAGCGCTCGAGGAAGCGCTCACAGCCGCAAAGCAGTCGGAGAAGCCGGTCCTGATCCACGTGATCACGAAGAAGGGCAAGGGATACAGGAACGCCGAGAAGGATCCAAACAAGTTCCATGGCATCGGTCCGTTCGATCCGGATACAGGAGCCGAGACGAAAGCCGCAGGGCCGACATACTCTTCCGTTATGGGAGAAGAGCTCCTTGAGTTAGCCGGCGAGGACGACAGGATAACAGCTATCACAGCGGCAATGTGCGATGCTACGGGACTAGCGGCCTTCGCTGAAAAATATCCCAAGAGATTCTTCGACGTGGGGATCGCGGAGGAACACGCGGTGACATTCGCAGCGGGGCTCGCTTTAAGCGGAATGAAGCCGGTATGCGCGATATACTCTTCATTCCTACAGAGAGCTTACGATGAGATCATAGAGGATGTAGCGCTCCAGGGTCTTCCTGTAGTGTTCGCTGTTGACAGAGCCGGAGTAGTAGGAGCGGACGGCGAGACACATCATGGCGTGTTCGACATATCATATCTTTCGACAGTTCCGGGCATGAAAGTCCTCGCGCCTTGCGACGGCTGCCAGCTCAGGCAGATGCTAAGGTACGCACTGAGCCTCGAAAGCCCGTGCGCGATAAGATATCCGCGCGGAAAGTGCATAGACGGAGAGCCTACTGTACCTTTTGACGGAGCGAACATAAGGATATCGTCTGGAAAAGACGCTGATATATGGGCTGTCGGAGGCATGCTTGACAAAGCCGTCGAGGCAAGATCGCTTCTCGCGTCAAAAGGAATAGACGCCGGAATAGTAGACGTCGCCGTGCCTCATCCGCTTGACACCTCTCTTATCATCGAAGGAAAGCCTGTCTTTACTGTAGAAGACGGGATAGAAGAGGGCGGCTTCGGCATGCAGCTCAGGGCAGCGCTGTCCGGCAGACAGGATGTTACAGTCATGGCCTGGCCTAAAGGCATCATCGAGCACGGATCTTGTGATGATCTGTACAGGAGATACAGGCTTGACGGAAATTCAATAGCAGAAAGGGTAATAGAGAAGCTTGAAGGAAAGGATTGATACTCTTCTTGTTGACCAGGGGTTCTTCAAGTCGAGAGAAAGAGCCAAAGCGGCTCTGATGGAAGGCGTGGTCTTCATCGGAGACGAGAGGATAGACAAGGCGGGGACAAAAGTCGACTGTGATTCCGTGATAACGGTAAAGGGCGACGACTGCCCGTATGTGAGCAGAGGCGGATATAAGCTGGAAAAGGCTGTCAGTGTCTTTGATATAGACCTTAAGGGCAAAGTGTGCGTAGACATAGGCGCTTCGACAGGCGGATTCACAGACTGCATGCTCCAGAACGGCGCTGTGAAAGTGTATTCCGTCGACGTGGGCTACGGACAGCTGGACTGGAAGCTGAGGACAGATCCCAGAGTCGTTAATATGGAGAAATGCAACGTAAGGTACCTGGAGCCTGAAAGCATCCCTGAAAAAGCCGGGTTCATAAGCGTAGACGTTTCATTCATATCGCTTTCTCTGATTTTCCCGGTTATGAAGAGACTGCTGGCTGACGACGGATCTGCCGTATGTCTCGTAAAGCCGCAGTTCGAGGCCGGAAGAGAAGAGGCGACAGCGGGGAAGGGCGTTATCAAAGACCCTAAGATACATGAGAAAGTCCTCCTGAAAACAATAGAGAGCGCCCGTGAAAACGGGCTTTATGTGAATGGAATATCGTTTTCGCCTGTTAAAGGAGCAAAAGGAAACATAGAATATTTGATAAGTCTTGCAACCATTGAAAATATAGAGTATAATGCAACCTGTGTACTAAATTTAATACAAGAACAGGTACGTACAGCACACGAGGAACTGGGTTAGAGATAAATAAAAACGGAGCAGAAACTAAATGCAGATATCAGAAAAATCGAAACAGATGGAGCTTTCCCCTATAAGGCGTTTCAATGAGATGGCCAGAGACGCGGAGAGCAGGGGAATAAAGATATACAGAGTGAACATCGGACAGCCTGACATTAAGACGCCGGCATGCTATATGGAAGCAGTCAGGAATTATCCTGACGATGTCATAGCGTATATGGAATCAGGCGGCACAGATGAGCTGAGAGAAGCTGTTATGGATTATTACGCGTCATTCGGCGCTTTCTACGAGACTGACGAGATAATGATCACGTCAGGTGGATCTGAAGCACTGTCGATGGTATTCACGACCATACTCAACGAAGGCGACGAGGTCCTCGTAGCAGACCCGTATTACAGCAACTACAGCACGTTCATCCTTTCCGCAGGCGGCCAGATCGCGAGGATCAGGACCCACGCGGAGGAAGGATATCATTATGCTGACAGAGAGAGAATAGAAAGCGCGATAACGCCTAAGACCAAGGCGATCTGCTGCACTTCTCCGGGCAATCCGACAGGCGACGTCCTCAGTCAGGATGAGATGCATATGATCTGCGAGATCGCCGAGAAGCACGATCTCTGGATCATAAGCGACGAAGTGTACAGAGAATTCGTCTATGACGGCGGCAGTCCTGCGTCATTCGGCTGTGAGAAAGATTATCTGGACAGGATCATAATAACAGATTCGATCTCCAAGAGATATTCATGCTGCGGCGGAAGGATAGGGATCCTGCTCACAAAGAACGAAGACATCCTGGAAGGCGTCATGAAGCTCGCGCAGGGAAGGCTTTCCGTATCGACCCTTGACCAGGCCGGCGCAGCCGCGCTGTTCAGGCTTCCTCCTTCATATTATGAAGAGATACGCGACGAGTATGAGAAGCGCCGCGATATCGTATATGAGGAGCTCACAAAGATACCCGGAGTCGTGTGCGTTAAGCCGAGAGGCTCATTCTACGTGACCGTCAAGCTTCCGGTGAGCGATATCGAGGATTTCCTCGTATTCCTCCTCACCGAATTCAGCGATAACGGCGAAACTGTTATGTTCGCTCCGGCTGACGGGTTTTATTACGACTCGGAAATGGGTAAAGATAAGATGAGGCTTGCATATGTGCTCGAAGGCGAGCAGATGAGGCGTTCGGTCGAGCTCATCCGCCTGGGCCTTGAAGCCTACAAAGATAAGAAGCGGGAGATCTAGAAGATGAAACTTTCACCTATGATGCAGCAGTATATGGATATCAAGGCGGAATACCCTGATTGCATACTGTTCTTCAGACTGGGTGACTTCTATGAGATGTTCTTCGACGACGCGAAGCTTGTTTCGCGCCTGCTGGAGCTTACTCTCACCGGTAAAAGCTGCGGCCTTGAAGAGAGAGCGCCGATGTGCGGTGTTCCTTTCCATGCCGCAGATTCTTATATTTCGAGACTCGTCGACAAAGGCTACAAAGTCGCCGTCTGCGAGCAGCTCGAAGACCCGGCAACATGCAAGGGCATGGTCGACCGCGGCGTCATCCGCGTGGTAACGCCAGGCACAGTCACATCCAATACAATACTTCACGAGAACGAGAACAATTACCTTGCAGCGGTATACGCAGACAACCAGGTCATGGCTGTGTCATACTGCGACATTTCCACAGGAGAGCTGTACACGACAGAATTTGATCACGGCTCTTCTTCTTTTGATGACGTCATAAACGAGCTTGTAAAGATAAACGCCAAAGAAGTACTGATAAACCAGAAGATACTCGAATATTCTGACGAAGACCAGATTTCGCTTCTGACAGGCGCTTTCATCCGCTTGATGTCTGATTCATATTTCTCACGAAAGTCCGCAGAAACGTCTATTAGAGCCCAATTCGGCAATGTTTCTCTTACAGCTCTCGGTATAGAGGGCAGAGACGGGTCTGTCTGCGCCACAGGAGCGCTCATTTCATATCTGATAGAGACACAGAAACAGGACCTGAAACAGATAACGAGATGTGTATTCTACGAGACAGGGAACCATATGGCGCTCGACAAAGCCACGATAAGGAACCTTGAGCTTACTGAAACACTGTTTGACAAGAGAGTCGACGGGTCTCTGCTTGGGGTCCTGGACAAGACCGAGACAGCGATGGGCGGAAGGAAGCTGAAGCTCTGGCTCAGGGAGCCTCTCAACGACCCTGACCAGATAAACGCCAGGCTCGACGCCGTTTCATACTTCGTATCCGACCAGCTGGCACTGAACGACATAAGAGAATCGCTCGGCCGTGTATATGACTTTGAGCGACTTGCTGGACGGATGGCTTCCGGCAACGCCAACGGCAAAGACATGATAGCTCTCAGAAACTCCATCGGAGCCACTCCGGATATAAGAGGCATACTTACGGATTCCGGAAGCGGGCTCCTGACGTCGCTTGGAAACGATATCGCGGATCTTTCGGGAATATATGACCTCATAGATTCACATATCATGGAAGATCCTCCTATGACTGTGACTGAAGGCGGCCTTATAAAGGATGGAGCGAGCGAAGAGCTGGACGCCCTGAAGGATTCGATAAAAGACGCCAAGAAATGGATAGCAGGCCTTGAAGCTTCGGAAAAGGAGCGTACGGGCATCACTCATCTCAAGGTCAGATATAACAAAGTCTTCGGATATTACATAGAAGTAAGCAGGTCAAATCTCGACATGGTGCCTGAGGACTATATCAGGAAGCAGACGCTTGTCGGAGCCGAGCGGTTCATAACGCCGAAGCTCAAGGAGATGGAGAGCATCGTCCTTAACGCCGAGACCAAGATAAACAAGCTTGAATATGACATATTCTCAGACATAAGGTCTGCTATCAACGAGCATATCGAAGAGATACAGACGACGTCAAGGGCGATAGCCGAGGCTGACGTGCTCGCCTCATTCGCCAAGACAGCTTCCAAGCTCGGATATGTCAGGCCCGAAGTCGACGACGGATATGAGATAGAGATAGAGAAAGGACGTCATCCTGTCATTGAGCAGAGCGGGATGGACGGGCTCTTCGTATCGAACGACACATATATGAACAATACTGATTCGTCGATGCTCATAATCACAGGCCCGAACATGGCAGGCAAGTCCACATATATGAGGCAGACGGCGCTGATCGTACTTATGGCACAGTGCGGCTCTTTCGTTCCCGCGGACAGCGCGAGGATAGGAGTTGTGGACAGGATATTCACGCGCATAGGAGCGTCGGACAACCTGTCGCAGGGACAGTCCACATTCTTCGTCGAGATGAGCGAGCTCGCCTACATACTCAGGAACGCGGGAAAGCGCAGCCTTATAATCCTGGACGAGATAGGACGCGGCACGAGCACATACGACGGGCTTTCTATAGCCTGGGCGACAGCGGAAAAGCTCTGTTCGGATACAAACAGGATCCGTACCATGTTCGCTACACACTACCACGAGATGACGGTGCTCGAGGAACAGCTTGAGGGCGTAAAGAACCTCAATATTGACGTTGCAGAAGAGAACGGGAAGATAATCTTCCTGCACAAGATAGTACCGGGATCAGCCAGCAAGAGCTATGGCGTCCACGTCGCGAGGCTTGCGGGAGTACCTTCTGATCTTCTTGAAAACGCTGAGCTCAAGCTTGAGAAGCTCGAGCAGGACGAGACCGTAGACTCGGTACGCGACGCTTTTGCTTCTTCGCAGGAGAATGACATAAAAGAAGAAATAAAAGCACCTTCGCAGGATGAGCAGATATCATTCTTCAGCCAGAACATGAGTCCGGCGGTGGAGAAGCTCAAATCACTTGACATAATGGAGACGACGCCTTCAGAGGCGATAAGGATACTTTCAGAGCTAAAGGAGCTCGCAGACAAGGAATAGAAATGATACAGGTACTGGACAAGCAGGTAGCAGACAAGATAGCCGCAGGCGAAGTAGTCGAAAGGCCATCGTCGATAATAAAGGAGCTCGTCGAAAATTCCATAGACGCCGGAGCTTCTTCCGTTACCGTGGAGATAAAGAACGGCGGCAAGACATATATAAGAGTCACGGACGATGGATGCGGCATTGCGAACGAGGAGCTTGCCACCGCTTTCAAGAGGCACGCGACAAGCAAGATAAAAGAGGTAAAAGACCTTGATTCCATAACGAGCCTCGGGTTCAGAGGCGATGCGCTTGCCAGCATAGCCGCTGTTACCAGGACATCTATGGTAACCAAGACGCGAGACGCCAGGACTGGCAGCAGGATAACCATAGACGGCGGAGAAGTAGTCTCCATAGAATCCATAGGATGTCCCGACGGGACAACAGTGGTATCGACAGACCTGTTTTACAACACGCCGGCACGAAGAGAGTTCCTGAAAAACGACGCCCATGAAACGGCCGCTGTAACAGATCTTGTATCCGAGATGGCGTTCGCGTTCAACAGAGTCAGGTTCCAGCTAATAAGCAACGGAAGCGTCGTGTTCACAACGATGGGGGACGGCAACATAAAGAATACCGTAGTATCGGTATACCGGAGAAAAGAGTATAGAGATCTTATAGATATCGAAAGCTCATCAGCCGGATACAGTATCAGAGGATGCATATCCAGGCCTTCTCTTTCCCGCTCGACAAGAAAAGACCAGGTGTTCTGTGTCAACGGCAGGGTAGTCGAAAGCAAAGTGATAGAAAAAGGCGTAAGGAACGGATACCGCGAGAGGCTTTTCGAGGGCAGATATCCTGTGGTATTCCTCCTTATTGAAACAGAGCCGTCATCGATCGATGTAAACATACATCCGAACAAAAAAGAGATACGATTCCACGATGAAAAGACTGTGATCAGCGCTGTATCGCAGGCTGTGATACAGGCGCTGCAGTCCGATGATGCAGTCATAAAAGTAGGGGACTACTTCCGAAGCGAAAAACCCGCTGAGCCGCAGAAAAGCGAACAAGTAGACATAAAAAATATATTGTCACATATGCGTGACAAGGAAGAAAAAGAGGATAAGATCGATTTTTCCGCAGACGAGATGAGAGAGCCCGCGGCAGATATCTATAAATTGCCAGAGGATGATCATCCTGACGAAGGATTCTTTCCTGAAGCGAAAGAACAGGACTTCGATCTGGAGCCCGGAAGACAGCTTTTCAGCTTTGACGACCTGAAGCTCACAGGATGCATATTCGATACATATCTGACATGCGAGGACAGCAATGCGTTCTATCTGATCGACCAGCACGCGGCGCACGAGAGAGTGAACTATGAGAAATTCGTAGGTGAATACTTAAGCGACGTCAAGCACTCGCAGCCTCTTCTCACGCCTGTTACGATAGATGTGGATCCATCCTCTTCAGAGCTTTCAGAAGAATGGATGCCGCAGCTTTCGTCTATGGGATTCGCCATCGAGCCGTTCGGGCCGGGTACATTTATTATAAAGGAAATACCTCTTTTCATGGAGATATCAGAGGCCGAAGGCTTTGTCCTGGACTACATAGAGAGCCTCGGAGACGAGCAGAAACACAGCAACAAAGTCGTGATAGACAAGCTCATCACCAGGTCTTGCAAGGCTTCAGTAAAGGCGCACGACCATCTTTCCATGGAAGAGGCCGAGTCGCTAATGGAGCAGCTCAAAGCCTGCAGGAACCCGTTCTCGTGTCCTCACGGAAGGCCGACTTTCATCAGGTTCACGCAGTATCAGATAGAGAAGTTCTTTAAGAGGATACAGTAGATGGGGAAAGTCATCGCTGTGGCAGGCCCTACGGCCGCCGGAAAAACAGAATTCGCGATAAAGATAGCTGAAGCCCTGGACGGAGAGGTAGTTTCCTGCGATTCCATGCAGCTGTATAAATACATGGACATCGGAAGCGCAAAGCCGACTCCTGAGCAGATGGCTGAAGTCCCGCACCATCTCGTCGATATCATCGATCCGAGAGAGGAATTCTCCGCCGCAAAATACCAGAAGCTTGCTAAAGAAGCCATAAAGGACATATTCTCAAGGGGTAAGATCCCGGTGGTATGCGGAGGAACAGGCCTTTATCTCGAGTCACTTGTGAGCGACCTTGATTTTGCGGCCGAGCCAGAAGACAGCGTAAAGCGTGAGGAATACTACAGGATCGCGGAAGAGCAGGGGGCGGACGCCCTCTATTCCATCCTTATGGAGAAAGACCCGGCTGCCGCCGGGAGAATACATCCGAACAATATAAAGCGTGTCGTAAGGGCTCTTGAAGCCGCTGATCTCGGCGATTCTATAGAGGACATAAACACATCGCCCGAAAGGACGAAAGATTACGACATAGACCTTATCGGCATCACGAGAGACCGTGACGAGCTTTATGAAAGGATAAACAGCAGAGTCGATATCCTGATGGATCAGGGACTGCTCGATGAGGTCAGAAAGCTTACAGCCATGGGGCTTACGTTCGACGATATCTCGATGAAAGGCATAGGATATAAGGAACTCATCGGATATCTGAACGGTGGGTATGACCTCGATGAAGCGGTAAGGCTTATAAAAAGGAACACGAGGCATTTTGCCAAGAGGCAGATGACCTGGTTCAGGAGATATGAAGACATGCGCTGGTTCAATGTATCGGAATACATTGATGAGAGCGCGTGCTTAGAGGATATTATGAAATGGCTGTCAAGAAAGTAGTCATCCACAACAAAAGCGACAGGCCTGACAACATCGTTGCGAAAGAAACGGAGATCTTCAAGGAGTGCGAAGACCTTGAGCATGAGCTCCCGAGGTTTCTCCGCGGCTTTTTCGTGTACCTTAAGGGCAACGTGCTTCCTATGAGCAGGCTTGCATATCTCCACGACCTGAAGTTCTTCTTCACTTATCTGATCAATGAGACGGATCTGACAGAAGCAAAAGAAATAAAGGATATAAAGCTTTCAGAAATAGATAAAGTCACAGCCCTGGATGTGAACCTCTTCATCGATTACGCGAGAAAATACAAGGTCGAGACCGATGACGCCGTCTATTATTACGAGAACAACAACAAGACTCTGGCACGCAAGAAATCCTCTGTTTCCGTAATGTTCAAGCAGCTTTACAGAGATGAGCTCATCTCCAGGAACATCACCGACGGCTTCGATCCCATACGTGTGCCTAAGGCAGGCGAGCGCGAGATCAAAGCCCTTCAGGACGACGAGGTCATGATCATGCTCGACGCCGTAACCAACGGAACGGGGCTTACTAAACACGAGCACGACTTCTGGCAGAAGACAAGGCTGAGAGACAAGGCGATACTCGTAACGTTCCTCACATACGGTCTCAGGCTGTCAGAGCTGGAGCAGCTGAATGTCTCATCGTTCAACTTCAACAGAGGCGAGTTCAAGATATACAGAAAGCGCGGAAAAGAATCCATCATGCCTCTTAACGACTCTGTGACCTTTGTCATAAAAGACTATCTCAGCCATGAGAGGCCTTCGGACGACCGCATAGAGCCGGGGAATGAGGACGCGCTGTTCCTTTCTCTTCAGGGAAAGAGGATGACCGGAAGACAGATACGCGAGCTTGTAAAGAAATACACGTCCATAGGCATGAAAACGTCCAGAGGCGAAGGCTACAGCCCGCATAAGCTCAGGGCTACAGTGGCTACGAGCCTGATAGGACGGGGAAATTCGATATACGACGTAGCTGCTCTGCTGGACCACGAGCAGGTCACGACCACACAGCTTTACGCCAGACAGAAGAACAACGTCAAGCGCGACCTCGTACATAACATGGAATGGGAAAAAGAAAGGAGAGAAGGGGAGATCCTTCCTCCGGAAGACAGTAAAGACGAATAGCGGCAGGGGAGTACAGCATGTCATTAACAGAAGAAATATTAAAAAATAAATTCGGTATCGATCCGAAGATCACCGCGCTTGTCAGGGAGAGCGAAAGGAGGCTTTCGGAAAGATTCGCGTCTCTCGATGAAATAAAAGAAACAAATCAATATAAGGTAACTGACGCGTTCAGGAAGAACCGTATCTCTGACACACATTTCGCGTGGAACACTGGTTACGGATACGACGATGCCGGAAGAGCCGCGCTTGAGTCTGTATATGCGGATACTTTCGGAGCTGAAGCGGCCCTTGTAAGGACGAATATCGTTAACGGCACGCACGCCCTGTCTATCGCGATAATGGGATGCCTGCGTCCCGGCGATGAGATGATCTACTGCTCAGGCGGTCCGTATGATACGCTCGAGGAAGTCATCGGACTCCGCGGCGAAGGTATGGGATCGCTTAAGGAATACGGGATCACCTATAAGCAGGTAGAGCTTAAAGAAGACGGATCCATCGACATAGACGCCGTGCTTGACGCCATAGGCCCTGATACACGCATGGTCTGTGTCCAGAGATCCACCGGATACGCCTGGAGAAAAGCGATCACAGTAGATCAGATAGCTGAATGGGCAAATGCAGTGCATGATAAATATCCTGACGTTATCACGATGGCTGACAACTGCTACGGTGAGTTCATCGGAGTAAAAGAGCCTACGCAGGTCGGAGTCGACATAATGGCCGGATCCCTTATAAAGAATCCGGGAGGCGGTCTGGCTCTTTCCGGAGGATATGTAGCCGGAAAGAAAGAGCTTATCGACATGGTCCAGTACAGGATGACATGTCCGGGTATCGGCGGAGAATGCGGCCTTATGTTCGGACAGACAAGATCAATGCTCCAGGGATTCTTCATGGCTCCATCAGTCGTAAATGGAGCTGTTAAGGGCGCTGTTCTGTGCGGAGAAGTCTACTCAAAGCTGGGATATGACGTAAGGCCTGAGACCGGAGATGAAAGGTCAGATATCATACAGTCAGTAAAGCTCAATTCTCCTGAAGCTGTCTGCGCCTTCTGCGAAGGCATACAGATGGCCGCTCCTGTGGATTCGTTCGTGACTCCGGTGCCGTCAGATATGCCGGGGTATGAAGACCAGGTGATAATGGCGGCCGGTGCATTTGTCCAGGGGTCTTCTATAGAACTTTCGTCAGACGCGCCGCTGAGAGATCCTTACATCGTTTACTTCCAGGGAGGACTTACTTACGAGCACAGTAAGCTCGGAGTACTGATGTCTCTTCAGAGATTATATGAAAAGAGACTCCTTAAGGGGATCGACTAGCTTATGGATGAAGCTGACAGGAAAAAGAAAATATTTGCGGCAGTCAAATTTGCGGTCCTGGTCATTATAGTGATCGGACTGCCGCTTTATATTTATCTGTTTCATAAAGATGTGATCACAGGTTTCAGATCATTTGAGGAAGCGGCTTCGTTCCTGAGACAGTACAGATCGCTTTCGGTCCCCGTGTATCTCATAGCCGAGATATTTCAGATCCTTATAAGCATCCTGCCGGGACAGGTGTTCCAGATAGCCGCAGGGTATCTGTTCGGCTTTCTGCCGGGTCTTCTGTATACTGCGGCAGGAGCTGTAACAGGAACAGTCATCACATTCTGCCTGGCAAGGATACTCGGTACCGACGCAATCCATCTTATGCTTGGGAAAGACAGGACTGAAAGATACGTGAGGTTCCTCAACAGCAGGAAAGCATATCTCATCACGTTTCTTCTATATCTCATACCGGGATTCCCAAAAGACACATTATGCTATATGGCAGGGGTCTCGGACATCAGACTGCGTCCGTTCCTTGTATTGTCAATGGCAGGGCGGATGCCTGCCATGGCGGCAAGCCTCGCGTTCGGCGCTTTGTACATGAAGCATGATTATACAGGTATGGCAGCAGTCGCCGCAGCAGCATCGCTCATATTTGTACTATGCCTTATAAAAAGAAAGGATCTGGTCAGGCTTGTCGACGCGCTGTACGAGAAATACAGCTGATATAAAGAGTATGATGAGATATTTTTTCAAAGATGGAACTTATGTTCCATCTATTTTATTTGCATTAACATCAGATATTTGTTGAAAACAAGCGGAAAAGCAGGAATAAACATACCGATAAAAAAATAAGAACAAATGTTCATTTGCCTATTGACATCGAACAGGTGTTCTGATATTATAATGATATCAAAAGGAAGAACGCACGTTCGGGAGGATAGAGAAATGAAACATCTACACATAGTAAACAGATTCAGATTCACAGTTTTCATGGCTTCGGTCATTCTTATCGTCAGCATGCTGATCGGTCTTCTGATCGGATCATTCAATGCGTCAGGTTCGACCAAACACTCGTACGAGACAATAACAGTCCAGTCAGGCGACACGCTCTGGACGATCGCCGAACAGTATAAACCTGACAGTCAGGATATAAGAGATTACATCTATGAAGTATGCGACAGGAATGATATAAAAGCCGGAGACCTGGTACAGGGAATGGACATAGAGATACCTGTACAGAAATAATACAAGCTAACCCTTAAAAACCCATATACAATCTCACAGAAGACGGAGCGCAGATCAAAATGCGTTCCGTTTTCATTTATACGCAAAAAGCGAAGGTATAAGATATCAGGGCACAGAAATAAAATCGCTTAGAACGCAAAATAGAAGGCCGGTTATGGAGGGGATCTATTCCAATAATATTTAATTACTGAATAAATATATTAAGGTAAGGGCGGAAGCGTTGAAACCGCATGATCCGGGCGTTTCTTAAGTTACGTTAATATCTATTCCCAAAATTATGATTTTAGGAATAGATTAATATATATGCATATACCTCCCCGCCCGTATTCTTTTACTTGATAATATGCCGCACATAATGTAAAATATTAAATTGATGTGGCACTCTTCCACATTAATATTTTTATCAACAGGATTGGAGATATATCATGCTGAAAAACAGAAGCGTCGTAATGGTTATCATCCTTACTATCGTTACCTGCGGTATCTATGGACTCTACTGGGTATATGACACCCTGAGATCCATGGAACTCGAAACAGGCACAGAAGGATCAGTCGGAGCTACAGTATGTCTTTTGCTTTGCATATTCCTCTCCCCTGTCGGATATATCCTTTTGGGGATGGCTGCCGATGAACAGCTTAACATGATCAAGGCTAAACGCGGCATTCCGCAGGTGGACAACAAAGTAATGTACATGCTTCTCGGATTCTTCATTTCAATCGTACTGATTGCCCTTATTCAGGACGAGGTAAACAGGCTTCAGCCGGAGGCATAACCATTGAAAGAACAGAAAAGAACCGCCGTTACGGCGCCTTTTTTACTACTCATCTGTATAGCGTATCTGCTTGCCGGAGTGCTTTTCGGACTGTATCTCCCATGTCCGTTCAGGGTTCTGACAGGCTTTAAATGCCCAGGATGCGGCCTTTCTCACGCAGCGTCAGATCTTGTAAGGCTGGACTTTCCTGCGGCTTTCTGTGACAATGCCCTCTTCGCCCCTGTATTTTTGTATATACTTTTCGCGGCGTACAGAGTTTTCTATCCTGAAATATCAGGTAAAAAAGATCCGCGTCTCCGTAAGGCCGGAGAGCGGATCGATATCGTTTTTCTTGTCGTCATACTTGCCTGGTGGATACTCAGGAACATAATCAGCATATAAACACCGTAGTTCCGTGCGGTATCTTTTCATACATCCATTTTGCCATGCTCATAGGCATCCTTACACAGCCGTGAGATATGGCCATGCCTAGTCTTCCGTCGCTTGGCCTCTTTGTTCCCCTGTAGCAGACGATCGAATGCAGGAGATATGTGCTCCCGATGAATCCTGTGGCATACCATACCGTATAGCCCTTGCCTTCTCCGAAATGAAGTACTTTGCAGGAGACTCTGTATGTGTCAGAAGGAGTCGGGGTCGAAGGAGCCCCTATCGAGCATCTGCATGTCTTTATGAGGTTCCAGTGCTCTTTCCTGCCTTTATATACGTATACTTTCCTCTTTCTTTTGTTCACGTAGATGAGATATGCTGTGCTGCTTGATTTATACCAGATCTTACGGTATAGGAAATATCTCCCCTTCTTCATCTTCGCGCCGGTCTTCAGGTTGAAATAATACTTCTTCCCGCCGATCTTCTTGACGCCGAATACTTTATGACCATGCTTGTTATAGTAGTAGGTCTTCTTTTTAAGCCTGAGCCAGCCTTTCTTCATGGCGCCGCTCTTCCGCTTGAAATAATAATAATATTTCCCTATCTTCTTTGCGCCGAAGACTCTCCTGCCTTTGCTGTTGTGATAGAACCTCTTTCCGGACCTGCTGAGCCATCCTGTCACCATCACGCCGCTGGAAGGATCGAAGTAATATGTATACTTCCCGATCTTTTCTTTGCCGTGCTGACGCTTTCCGGAAGATGTGTCAAAGTAGTACCTGTTTCCTTCAACAGTCTTCCAGCCCGTCGCCATGACGCCGTCTTCCTCAAAGTAATACCAATAACTCCCGATCTGCTGAATCCCTGTCAAAGGAACGCCGTCGACATAGTAATATGTTTTGCCGTCTTCTACTATCCATCCGTTCTTTACTTCAGGATCAGGATCAGTCCCGGGATCTTCGGTATCCCCTTCGCCTTCCGTAAGCTTCGGACCCGCCTTTTCCGGAGAAGGTTCCTCAATATCAGCCTTAGGCTCGTCTTCTTCCGGTCCTTCAGCGATGTCTTCCGTCTCTTCCGCCTGATAAGGCTCATCTGGAGCATCATAAAGCTCCTCAGCGAATGCCGGGGAAGCAACTGCTGTCTCGATGATGAAAACAAGTATAGTTATAAGCGCTGTCTTTCTGTAAAGCTGTCTCATATAGCCTTTAACACCTCGCTGTCTACCTGAAATATAATACCGCGGATTCGAACATTTTCATATCATATTCACCCGGAACGTTAAGGTAAAGTCCTTTTCCGGTCCTTTCGGCATGTCCCATCTTTCCAAGGACTCTTCCGTCCGGAGACGTTATCCCTTCTATGGAATAGAGAGAACCGTTAGGGTTTGACTGGATATCGGCAGAGACGTTCCCGTCTGCGTCGGCGTACTGCGTAAGGATCTGGCCATTCTCCGCAAGCTTCCTTATCTGTTCTTCCGATGCTATGAATCTTCCTTCTCCGTGAGAGACCGGAGCCGTGTATATCTCGCCCGTATGCACTTTAGCCATCCAAGGAGATTTATCTGAGGCGACTCTCACTCTTACGAGCTTCGACTGGTGGCGGCCGATCTCATTGAACGTCAGTGTCGGGCTCATGACATCCTGGTCCACGATCTTTCCGTAAGGCACGAGTCCAAGCTTTATCAGCGCGTGGAAGCCGTTGCATATACCGGCCATAAGGCCGCCCCTCTGTTCGAGAAGCTCCGTCACGGCGTCTTTGATCTCAGGGTTCCTGAAGAACGCCGTAATGAACTTTCCTGATCCGTCAGGCTCGTCGCCTCCGCTGAATCCGCCCGGTATGAAGATCATCTGGCTCTCTTTTACCTTTGCGGCAAAGTCTTCGACAGACTTCGTTACATGAAGAGGATCAAGGTTATTTATCACCGCTACATCCGCCTCGGCGCCTGCGTCTTCGAAAGCTTTCGCAGTGTCATACTCACAGTTGGTTCCAGGGAACACAGGAATGAGTACCTTTGGCCTTGCCGTACGAGCATGCTCTGGACATACATCCGATGCGTTCCTGTTATATGTGAATGTCTCTATCCTGTTTGGTTTTGTCTCTATGTTGCATGGATATACAGGCTCGAGCTTGCTTTCATAAGCTGTGAAAAGATCGTCGAAAGATATCTCAGTGTCTCTGTAAGCTATACATTCTTCACCCGTAACTTTTCCGATCTCATATGAATCGAAATATTCGCTTTCAGGAAGCTCTGTTTCATCCGGCACTTCGATCAGGAACGACCCGTAATTCTTTTCAAACAGAGATTCATACGGAACGTCGTCGTTGAACCTGAATCCCAGCCTGTTTCCCATGGACATCTTCATCACAGCTTCTGATATTCCGGCGAATCCGTTAGTGAAGCACGCCCTGGCTGTACCCTCTCCTGTCAGCCTGTTTACCTCGCTGAAGATATTCAGAAGCGACTTCGTGCACGGAAGCGTGCTTCCTTCCATCTTGTGTGGTGATAACATAATAACTTTATCGTTTACCTGTTTGAACTCACCCGTTACAATGTCCTTGGTCTTGCATGTCGTTATGGCGAACGAGATCAGAGTAGGCGGCACGTCTATCTTCTCAAACGTCCCGCTCATGGAGTCTTTCCCTCCGATAGCGGCTATGCCAAGGCCTTTCTGCGCCTTGAAAGCTCCAAGTACCGCAGCCATCGGCTTTCCCCATCTCTTAGGATCTGTTCCCGGCTTTTCGAAATACTCCTGGAACGACAGATATACGTCTCTGAACGGAGCGCCCTGCGCTATCAGCTTTGACGCTGACTGCACAACCGCGAGGTACGCGCCTTTATACGGGCTTGCCGAAGATACATACGGATCGTATCCGTAAGCCATAAGAGAAAGATCGTCTGTGTGCCCTTTCTCGACCGATATAAGTGTTGCCATAGCCTGCACAGGCGTCCTCTGGTATTTCCCTCCGAAAGGCATCTGCACGGCGCCCTGCCCTATGGTCGAGTCGAACTCTTCAGATAGACCCCTCTTGCTGCAGCAGTTCAGGTCCTGAGCCATACCAAGCATGTCGTCACTGAATTCCCCGGAATATTCCGTCCTGTATTCCTGCTCCGGCTCTATCTCTATATCTATATGTTTTTCTGTACCGTTAGTATCAAGGAAGCTCCTCGGTATATCTACGATGAGGTCCCCTCTCCAGTATTCTCTGAGATACGGCTCTTCCGTGACTTCGGCTACTACTGTCGCCTCGAGGTTCTCTGCTTCCGACAGCTCTATGACGCGCTCCGCGTTTTTCGCGGCGACTACTACAGCCATCCTCTCCTGTGATTCGGAAATAGCAAGCTCAGTCCCGTCGAGTCCCTCATATTTCTTAGGTACTTTATCGAGATCGACTTTAAGGCCGTCTGCAAGCTCGCCTATCGCAACTGAAACTCCGCCTGCACCGAAGTCGTTGCATCTCTTTATCATCTTCGACGCTTCAGGATTCCTGAACAGTCTCTGTAGCTTTCTTTCCTCAGGAGCGTTTCCTTTCTGTACCTCGGCTCCGCATTCCGACAGGGATTCTTCAGTATGTGATTTGGATGAGCCAGTAGCTCCGCCCATTCCGTCTCTTCCTGTTCTGCCGCCGAGCAGTATCACCCTGTCGCCCTTTTCAGGCTTAAGGCGTATCACGTTCTCTTGAGGAGCAGCGGCGACAACTCCGCCTACTTCCATTCTCTTCGCTACATATCCTGGATGATATATCTCGTCCACCTGGCCTGTCGCGAGTCCGATCTGGTTTCCGTAAGAGCTGTATCCGTCCGCAGCGGTCGTAACTATCTTCGACTGCGGAAGCTTTCCTTTAAGTGTCTCCGATACCGGAGTCAGCGGATCCGCTGCTCCTGTCACTCTCATGGCTGCGTATACATAGCTCCTGCCTGACAGAGGGTCTCTTATCGCGCCTCCTATGCATGTCGCGGCGCCTCCGAAAGGTTCTATCTCAGTAGGATGGTTATGTGTCTCGTTCTTGAAGAGGAGCAGCCAGTCCTGAGGCTCTCCGTCTACTTCCACGGTTATCTTCACCGTGCACGCGTTTATCTCATCTGATTCATCCAGCCTGTCAAGCTTCCCGCACGCCTTCAGGTATTTCGCGGCGAGAGTTCCGATATCCATCAGCGTTACAGGCTTCGTGCTCCCGAGCTCTTCTCTTGTCTTCAGATAATCCTCGTATGTGTCCTGTATCTCTTTATCGCTGAACTTTACGGAGTCTATTGTCGTGTTGAACGTCGTATGCCGGCAGTGATCCGACCAGTATGTGTCGATAACTCGGATCTCGGTTATCGTCGGGTCCCTGTGCTCTTCCCTGAAGTGATCTCTGACGAACCTCAGATCAGCCAGATCCATCGCGAGCCCCTTCTCGTCAGAGAACTTCTGCAGCGCCTCATCGTCAAAGCCGGTGAATCCATCGAGTATCTCGACCGGAGCAGGTATGTCATATACTGTTTCCAGCGTATCAAAGGTGTCTAAAACAGCCTCTCTCGCCTCGACAGGGTTGATCATGTATTTCTTCACGCGATCGAAGTCTTCGTCCGTGATAGAGCCTGAAATGACGTATATACGGGCGTTTCTTACAGCAGGTCTCTCTCCCTTTGATATGAGCTGGATACATTCCGACGCGGAATCTGCTCTCTGGTCGAACTGGCCAGGCAGATACTCCACCGCGAACACCCTGTCGCTTTCATCTGTATCAAGATCGTACGCGACGTCGTCGACAGGAGGCTCGGAGAAGACCGTCGTGACAGCCTTGCTGAAGAGATCTTCGCTGATCCCTTCAACATCATATCTGTTCAGTATGCGTATAGATGATATGCCGCTTATACCGAGGACGTCTGAAAGCTCTTTCTTAAGAGATCCCGTTCTGCTGTCGAAGCCCGGCTTCTTTTCAACATAGACTCTGTAAACCATCTGTTCCTCCTAGTCTTCCAGCGCCTTGAGCGCTCTCTGTCCGATATCGTGCCTGAAGAAGCCGTGTTCGAATGAGATCTTATCGACTGACTCGTACGCCTTCTTTATGGCTTCGCGGATATCCTTTCCTCTTTCAGTCACTCCGAGCACGCGTCCTCCGTTGGAGAGCAGATGCCCGTCTTCCGCGAGATCCGCTCCCGCGACGTAAACGTGATCTTTTATCTCGTCAGGGATATATATGTCATATCCCTTTCCGTAAGGTCCAGGGTATCCCTCCGTAGCCATCACGACGCAGCATGTCGCTTCGTCATGAGCGAACTTCACCTCAGCTTCCTCGAGCGTGCCGTCGTGGACGTGCTTCATGATATCCAGAAGGTCGCTGTCCAGCAGAGGGAGGACTACCTGAGCTTCAGGATCGCCGAACCTGCAGTTATATTCTATGACCTTAGGTCCTTCTTCAGTAAGCATGAGCCCGAAATACAGGCATCCCTTGAACGTACGCCCTTCCTTGTTCATCGCGATCATTGTCGGAAGGAATATCTCCTCCTCGCACTGAGCCGCGATCTCGTCTGTATAATACGGATTAGGAGCTACGACTCCCATACCGCCTGTATTCTTTCCCGTGTCGCCGTCCCCCGCTCTCTTATGGTCCATCGATGAGATCATAGGGATGAGCACCTTGCCGTCTGTGAACGACAGTACCGTGACTTCAGGTCCAGTAAGGAACTCTTCGATGACTACGGTGTCGCCGCTCGCTCCGAAGACCTTGTCTTTCATTATGGTATCGACTGCTTCCACAGCGTCTTCTCTTGTTTCACAGATAAGCACGCCCTTGCCTTTTGCGAGTCCTGAAGCCTTTACGACTACAGGGATCTTACATGTCTTCACATATTCGAGAGCCGCTTCTCTGTCAGTGAAAGTCTCGAAATCAGCCGTAGGGATGCCGTATCTCTTCATGAGGTCTTTTGAGAAGGCCTTGCTTCCTTCGATGATGGCGGCTTTCTTGTCAGGACCGAAGCACGGTATGCCCTCAGCTTCCACAGCGTCTACCATCCCCATGCACAGAGGATCGTCAGGTGCTATTACGGCAAAGTCGATGACGTCCTTATGCCCTCTTACGAACTCACCTACTCCGTCGAGGTCCTCAGCGTCCACATCAACGCATGTCGCGTCCTTAGCTATACCTCCGTTTCCCGGAAGAGCATATATCTCCTTTACCTCCGGGTTTTTTCTGATCGCCTTGATTATGGCGTGCTCGCGCCCGCCGCCTCCGACTATCATTACGTTCATAGTTTTACCTCCTTGATATACTCTCAGCTAATGATGGAACAGACGCATTCCTGTATACGCCATCACCATATCATATCTGTCACATGTCTCTATCACGTCCATATCCCGCACGGACCCGCCTGGCTCCGCAATGTATGACACGCCGCTCTTTTTCGCTCTCTCGATGTTGTCGCCGAACGGGAAGAACGCGTCGCTTCCGAGAGCAACGCCCGATATAGTATCAAGATACGCTCTCTTCTCTTCCGGAGTGAAAGGCTCAGGCTTCTCTGTGAAGAGGGTCTGCCACATACCGTCTTTGAGCACGTCCTCGTACTCGTCACCGAGATACACGTCTATGGTGTTGTCTCTCACCGCTCTCGGGATCTCATCTTTGAACGGGAGTGAAAGTACTTTATCAGACTGCCTGAGATGCCAGAAGTCTGCCTTGTTTCCGGCAAGCCTCGTGCAGTGTATCCTCGACTGCTGGCCGGCTCCTACTCCTATTGCCTGCCCGTCTTCGGCGTAAGCGACGGAATTCGACTGTGTATACTTTAGAGTTATGAGAGCGATTACAAGATCCCTTCTCGCTTCGTCCGTGAGGACTTTGTTCTTTGTTACTATGTCTGTGAAGCTGTCCTTATCTACTGTGTAGTCGTTTCTGCCCTGCTGGAATGTGACTCCGAACACCTGCTTCTTCTCTACCGGATAAGGCACATATGAAGGATCGATCTTTACGATGTTATATCCGCCTTTCTTCTTCGACATGAGTAACTCCAGCGCTTCAGGCGTGTATCCCGGAGCGATGATGCCGTCGGATACCTCTCTCTTTATCAGCCTGGCACATGTCAGGTCGCACGGCTCTGACAGAGCTATCCAGTCACCGAATGACGACATCCTGTCGGTTCCTCTCGCTCTCGCGTAAGCAGTGGCTATAGGCGAATCGTCGAGTCCTTCTATGTCGTCCACAAAGCAGGCTTTCTTCAGCTTTTCAGGCATAGGCACCGATACCGCCGCAGATGTAGGGCTGACATGCTTGAAAGAAGTCGCGGCAGGCATTTGGAGGGCTGCCGAGAGCTCTTTCACGAGTTGCCAGCTGTTGAACGCGTCCAGGAAATTGATGTATCCCGGACGTCCGTTCAGTATCTCGATCGGAAGATCCGATCCGTCTTCCATGAAGATCTTAGCCGGCTTCTGGTTTGGATTGCATCCGTACTTGAGTTCGAATTCCTTCATTGTTTCCTCCTTTTATTCATATTTATTTATGAGTCTGCTCTCGTATGTCCCGTCAGACAGGCTGACGTATCTTACATACAGAGAGATCTTATTGTCTTCATCAAGGTTATCCCATATCTCACCGGTAAGCCCGTCTATATCGTCCGGGACGCTGATCCTGTCAGGCTCGCCGATGAACGTCGGTATAGGAGAGCCGTCGGTCTCATAAGTGTGGATGAAGTGTCCGAGTCCCGGAACCATTTCATATTCATAGAAATATCTTGAGCATCTCGATCCTTCAGGATCACCGGATTTAAGTATGCTCATGCAGTATGACTTCTGCTTAAGGTCGAATACCGAGCTTATCCTCGGAGTGTAGTTAGGCGGATCCGGCTCAAACTCCCTGCTCCTCAGAGCGTCTATATATGTCCCGCCTGACATCATGTAATCTCTGATGGTATCTGTCTGGTCTCCGTTCGTGACAATCATGCCGCTGCCTGTCATCCTGAGCGGATAATAGATGATAAGTGAAGGATCCTCCACCTTTGACTCGTCGAACGGCTTTATCATCAGGTCATCTCCGTCTTCAACGAATACCCTGTTCCTGCTGTTCGCGGATCTTCCCATTATGAAATACGCCGATACGGCTTTGCTACCGTCTTGCGTCATGCCGCAGACTATTCCGCGGCCTACGTACGGATTCCCCGAGATGAGATCAGCTATGCCGCTGATCTGATACGTGTTAAGCATGTCCTGCTTCATTATTTCGCCTCCATTATCTCAGCCGATACTTTTTCCGCTGCTTTCGGAAGAAGTATCCATTCACAGTTCTCCATGACTCTTCTCTGCAGAGTCTCAGGCGTGTCGTCGTCCAGGATGTCTATTGCCTTCTGGTAAATGATCCTGCCGCCGTCAGGTATCTCGTTGACAAAGTGAACAGTCGCTCCCGTTACCTTGACGCCGTATTCCAGCGCCTTCTCATGCACGCGGAGCCCGTAGAATCCCTTTCCGCAGAACGAAGGTATCAGTGCCGGATGAACGTTTATTATCCTCTCCGGATACCGCTTTATGACTTCAGGGCTCAGTATGGTCATGAATCCCGCAAGTATGATCAGTTCTATCCCGTGGCTCTTAAGCTGTCTGAGAAGATCCTGCTCGCTTTCGATTACGTGAGTCTCTATACCGTTCGTCTCAGCCCTCGTAAGAGCATAGGCATCGGGATTGCTTGAGCACACGAGCACTATCTCCCCGCTCTTTATTATGCCGCTCTTCTCCGCGTCGATAAGAGCCTGTAGATTGGTGCCTCCTCCCGATACCAGTACGGCTATGCGTGTTTTCTCTGCCATATTTCATTATCCTTTCTTATTCTGCATGTTTACAGTATCTCGACTTTGTCTTCGCCCGGCTCTATGCTGCACGCCTCGCCGAGTATGTAAGCGTCCTCTCCCATCGCCTGGAGGAGATTGAGCGCCCTGTCTGTCTGGCTCCTCGATACGATACATGTCATGCCCACTCCCATATTGAAAGTATTGAACATATCCCGCTCAGGGATGTCGCCTTCCTCCTGGATAAGCGAGAATACAGGAAGGACTCTGACGCTGTTTCTCATCATCTTGACGCCTATTCCATCCGGCAGGCTCCTCGGGATGTTCTCGTAGAATCCGCCGCCGGTGATGTTCGCTATAGACTTGACGCTTACTCTCTGTATGAGCTTCAGTACCGGCTGGACATATATTTTGGTGGGCGTCAGGAGCGTCTCTCCAAGCATCGCCCCGCCAAGTATGTCAGGCCTCTCTGAAAGATCTCTGTTCTCGACATCGAGGACTTTCCTTACCAGCGAAAATCCGTTGGAATGAAGTCCTGAGGAAGGAAGAGCGATCAGGATATCTCCCGGCTCCACTCTGTTCCTGTCTATTATCTGCCTCCTGGATACTACTCCGACGGAAAACCCTGCCAGATCATATTCGTCTTCGGGATAGAATCCAGGCATCTCAGCTGTCTCGCCGCCGATAAGCGCAGAATATGATTTGATGCATCCTTCCGATACTCCCTTTACGATATCAGCAATCTTTTCAGGATCGTTCTTTCCGCAGGCAATGTAGTCCAGGAAGAAAAGAGGCCTGGCGCCGGTGCAGATTATGTCGTTCACACACATCGCCACGCAGTCGATGCCCACGGTATCATGTTTGTTCATGAGGAACGCTATCTTCAGTTTTGTCCCGACGCCGTCGGTCCCGCTGACCAGCACAGGATCATCTACTCCTTCTCTGTCCAGGCCGTAGAGTCCGCCGAATCCTCCGATGTCCTCGGTATCCCCGAACATGAGGGTCTTCTTGACGTGCTTCTTCATCAGCTCTACCGCTTCATATCCCTTTGTTATGTCTACTCCGGCTTCTTTATAGCTGTCGCTGAAACTCTTTTCCATATATGTCTCCTACTCGTTGTATTTGTTTTCTATCGTCCTGTTCTTTTCAAGCACCGCTGAAGCGCCCTCTTTTCTCATCTCGTCGAGTTTAAGGGCAAGATCGGAATCTTCTACCGCTATGATCTCGCAGGCCAGCAAAGCGGCGTTTTTCGCTCCATTCACAGCAACAGTCGCCACCGGGATCCCGCCCGGCATCTGTACGGTCGAAAGAAGAGCGTCGAGGCCCTCAAAAGATCCCTTTACCGGTATGCCTATAACCGGAAGCGTCGTGTTTGCAGCTACCGCCCCGGCCAGATGCGCAGCCATTCCCGCAGCCGCGATGATCGCTCCGAATCCGTTCTCTCTTGCCTTCGACGAGAATTCTCTCACTTCTTCAGGCGTCCTGTGAGCCGAATACACATGCACTTCGTACGGTACCTTAAGGTCCTTCAGCATATCCATTGCTTTCTCAACTACGGGAAGATCGCTGTCGCTTCCCATTATGATGCCGACTTTCTTCATTTTCTCCTCCTGTGCCTACATTCCCGGATGTGAATCCAGATATGTCTGTAAAATAAGAACAGCAGCCTGCTTGTCGATGACTTTCTTCCGGTCTTTTCTTCTTACGTCGCCGTCTATAAGGACCTTTTCCGCCTGTACAGTTGTGAGACGCTCGTCCTGCCACGATACTTTCACATCCTTATGTCCCGTGCTCACGAGCTTGTTCGTGAGCATGTTCACAAACTCCCTGACCTTCTGTGTCTGCTCGCTGTCGCTGCCGCTCATGCTCAAAGGAAGCCCTGCGACGATCTCCGAGCAGTCGTATTCCACCACAAGATCAAGCACCTTGGTAGTGTCTTTCCGTATGCCCACTCTCTTTATCGTCGTGACGCCCTGAGCAGTTATGCCAAGAGGATCGCTCACTGCGACCCCTATGGTTTTGTCTCCTATGTCCAGTCCCAGTTTTCTCATGCATCTCCTCATACCAAAAAGGCAGACCTTATTCGAGGTTTGCCCATGGTCAGTGTTATTTCTGAAGATATTCCTTCAGTATCTCTTCAAGCAGGTCGTCCCGGTCTATCCTGCTGATCATCAGTCTCGCGTTATTGTGGCTGGTGATGTAGGAAGGATCGCCGGACAGGATGTAGCCCACCATCTGGTCGATGCCATTATATCCTCGTTCCTCAAGCGCGGCGTAGACACTCTCAAGCACTTCGCGCGTAGACTTCTGCTGCGTCTTCACAGCATTGAACATTATAGTGTTTCTGTCCTCCATCTCAATGGACCTCCTCATATGATAATACGATATGACTTTATATGCCGCAGGCTATGCCATAAGATTCTCGGCTTCCGCGAACGCTTCGTCGACTCCTTCCGGATCTTTACCTCCGGCCTGGGCCATATCGGCTTTTCCGCCGCCGCCTCCGCCTATGCATCCCGCCAGTTTCCTGATGATCTGGCCTGCATTATATCCCTTGTTGATCGCTCCGTCGGTAACCGATACTATCATCATCACCTTAGGACCGTTCACCGAGGCGAATACCATGACGGCGTCCTGCCCCTCGGCTTTGATCTTGTCGGAGAGAGTCCTCATCTCATCAGGACCCGCTCCCTCGAACTTCTTTGTAACGAGTTTCACTCCGCCGAATTCCTTGGCGTTTTCAAGGAGCTTCGCTGAATCCTGTCCGATCTCGTTCTTCTTATACTGCCCGAGCTCGCTCTTTACCTTCTTCAGCTCTTCCACTGTCTGCTCCGCCTTGGCGCACGCGGTTTCCGGATTCGCCTTGAGGATGCCTGATACTCCTGAAAGGATGTCTTCCGCCTTTCTGTCTCTCAGGAACACTCCCATTCCCGTAACAGCCTCGATCCTTCTTATTCCGGCAGCGACTCCGCTTTCCCCTACTATCCTGAAGCAGCCTATCTCACCGGTGTTCCTTACGTGAGTCCCGGCGCAGAATTCTATGCTCCAGTCGCCCGCGTTAACTACGCGGACCTTGTCGCCGTACTTCTCGCCGAACAGCATCATGGCGCCGGTCTTCTCAGCTTCTTCCCTGTCCATGACCGTCGTTACTACAGGCATGAACTCAGTGATCTTCTGGTTGACGATATTCTCGACTTCTTCTATCTGCTCAGCTGTCATAGCCTCAAAATGCGTGAAGTCGAATCTAAGCATCTTTTCGTCGTTCTTTGATCCGGCCTGCTCAACATGGTCGCCCAGGACTTCTCTCAAAGCTTTCTGGAGAAGATGCGTGGCGGTATGGTTCCTTGCCGTTGAGTTTCTCTTATATGGGTTGACGCTCATCTGTACGACGTCCCCTGTTGCGAGAGAGCCTTTTTCGATCGTTACGTGATGCAGGATGACTCCTTTGTTCTTCGAAAGACCGTCGACCGAAGCTTCCATGCCTTCTGCGAGGATGCTTCCGTTATCCGATACCTGGCCTCCGCTCTCGGCGTAAAACGGCGACCTGTCCGCGAACAGCGTCACGCTGTCTCCCATCTCCGCCTCGTCGATAAGCTCGCCGTCTCTTGTGATCGCGAGAACAGTAGCTTTCGTATCCAGCTCGTCGTATCCTGTGAACTCTGTCTGGCCAACTCCCTCAGGGATCTCGCTTTCCTTCCAGGCTTCCTCGGAAGTGTCCCTCTTGCCGGCTCTCGCTTTCTCTTTCTGGGCCTTCATGTCAGCCTCAAATCCTTCAAGGTCTGCTTCGAATCCGTTTTCCTCGAGTATCTCCTGCGTAAGCTCCACAGGGAAGCCATATGTATCGTAAAGCTTGAACACTCTGTCTCCGTCAAGGGTCTTTACGCCCTTTTCGTTCATGTCGCTGATGTACTCTCTTATGATCTCATTTCCCTGGTCAAGAGTCTGCTCGAACTTCTCTTCCTCTGCTGAGATGCAGTTCTTGATATACATCTGCTTTCTTACTATCTCAGGATACGCGTCTCCGGATACTTCTATTACCTTGTCGGCAAGCCCCGCAAGGAACGCTCCTTTGATGCCGAGCATCTTGCCGTGTCTGATGGCTCTTCTTATAAGTCTTCTCAGCACGTATCCTCTTCCCTCGTTGCTCGGCTTGATGCCGTCAGCGATCATGAACACCATCGATCTCAGGTGGTCCGTTATTATCCTGATGGATATGTCTGCCTTATGATCTCCAGTCTCGTACGGCACTCCTGAAAGCTCGACTACTCCGTCAAGTATATGTCTGATCGTGTCAATATCGAATATTGAGTCAGTATCCTGCATTATGCAGGCGATACGCTCGAGTCCCATCCCTGTATCGATGTTAGGATGAGCGAGCCTGCTGTAGCTTCCGTCTTCTTCTCTTGAGAACTGAGTGAACACATGGTTCCAGAACTCAAGATATCTGTCACAGTCGCATCCAGGCTTGCAGTCAGGCTTTCCGCATCCGAACTCAGGTCCTCTGTCATAATAGATCTCGGAACAAGGCCCGCATGGCCCGAGTCCTATCTCCCAGAAGTTATCTTCTTTACCGAGCCTTACGATCCTTTCTTCAGGCATGCCGAGCTTCTTCCAGATCTCTACAGCCTCGTCGTCGTCCTTATAAACGGTAGCCCAGAGCTTTTCTTCAGGCATGCCGAGGACTTTGGTTATGAATTCCCAGCCCCATGTGAGAGACTGTTCCTTGAAGTAATCCCCGAATGAGAAATTGCCCAGCATCTCAAAGAACGTGCCGTGTCTCGCGGTTATTCCGACGTTCTCTATATCGCCTGTTCTGATGCATTTCTGGCATGTGGTCATCCTCTTCTTAGGAGGAGTCTCAAGTCCGGCAAAATACGGCTTAAGAGGCGCCATTCCGGAGTTGATGATCAGTATAGACTTATCGTTCTTCGGGATAAGGGAAGCGCTTTTCCCGCGGTAGTGATCCTTGCTCTCATAGAAGCTCAGGAACAGTTCTCTTATCTCATTCAGGCCTTTTTTCTCCATTGTTTTCTGTTTCTCCTTGGATTTAATTTTCTTTCATCATCGATTTGAATCGATCTACTATGTCAGCGATCTCTTTCTCCACTTCTGAGAAATCGCATGTCTCGAATGAATATATCTTCATTATGGTCTCGTTCTCGAGAGGCCTTATGATAAGCTTGCTCGCGTCGTCGAGGTCGAATTCTACGCAATCCGCTCTATTGTATCCTTCCGCCTGCATATAGTCGGTCTTC
Organism: Anaerovoracaceae bacterium; assembly: GCA_045604065.1. Classification (GTDB taxonomy): domain Bacteria; phylum Bacillota; class Clostridia; order Peptostreptococcales; family Anaerovoracaceae; genus Aminicella. Next base: position 16,684 of record JAZUNH010000003.1, on the reverse strand, counting down.
TTTACGATCTTCCTTCCTCCGATGGAATCCGTAACAGAGTCACGAAAGTGATCCATTATAGATTCTATCGTACGCTCGCCCGCAGGACCGCTGAAGAAGTAGTTCCTGGTCTTATCTACACAGATGCCGTATTCATTGTAAAGCTCGTACAGCCTTTCGATCAGGTTCTTCCCTCTCATCTTGTGGAACGCAGCCATCTCAGCTATCGTAAGCGCTGTGCTTATACCGTCGTGGACGCTGACGAACGGATCAATAAGATACTTGTCGCATTCCAGGAACGAGAAGTACATATCGCCGCTTCTCTCGTTCTGCGCCAGCTCAGCTATGATCTCGCCTGTTCTCCTGGATCCTGAAACTGATGTCACGACCTTAAGCCCGTTCTTCTCCGCGATCTTTACCGCGAGTGGTGAAGAAGCAACTCCCCTCACCATGATCTGCCCTTCCTTCGGCGGCTTTATGTGGCACAGGTAGTCAAGCAGAAGAAGACCTGTCTGGTTCCCCGTAAGGACAGTCCTCATGCCGTCGTGCTCTATTGCGCACCCAACTCTTCCGGCGTCGGCGTCGTTTGTTATGATTATGTCTCCGCCATGCTCGTCAAGCCATTTGAAGCTTTCGTTATATGCCATGATCTTTTCGGGATTAGGCACCGGGCATGTAGGGAATTCTGTATCAGGCTTGTCCTGAGCGGATACTGTCTCATATCTGATGCCGGCTTTGTTCATGACTTTCCTGAAGCAGTCTATCCCGGCTCCGTATAGAGGGGAATAGATCACTTTGAAGTCGACGAACATATCCTTATCTTCGATAGTTGAAAGGTCGGCGATCTTCTGGCAGAAGTCATCGGTTATCTTGTCATCCACCTGATATATGCCGCTCTTGTTGTCCATGAAGATGTCAGGAGCGAAATAGTCGTTCTTGTCTATCTCCTGCTGGATGCCTGCAGCGGTCTCGTCAGAGATCTGGAATCCGTCCGCGTTGTATACCTGATATCCGTTGTATATCTTAGGATTATTGCCCGCAGTGATCATCACGCCAAGATCACAGCCGAGATACCTGACCGCGTATGAGAGAAGCGAAGCCGGAACGAGTTCCTTGAAAAGATATGGCTTTATGAGGTTGCCTCTGAAAACGGAAGCCGCCTCATACGCGAAATATCTCGACCCCCTCCTGCTGTCGTATCCGATAACGACCGACACAGGCTTGTGCTCTCTTTTCAGATAATCCGATATTCCCTGAGTCGTGCGCCTTACGACGTATTTGTTGATCCTGTTTGTCCCCGGACCTATGAAGCCGAGGAGTCCTGATGATGTAAACGGGAGCTTTCTGTAGAACGCGTCTGTTATCTCATCGGGATTGTCCCTGATCTCGACCAGCTTCTCATGGTATTTGTCGCCTTTGGTCCTCTCGAGCCAGCGGTTGAATTCCTTCAAAGCTGCCTTACTGATATCGTTGTCGTTCATTAATGATCGTCCTCTACAATGTCGATCACTTCAAGCTGAGCTCTCAAAGTAGCCTTGAAGTCATCGATATATTCACGCCTTAAAACCGCCTGCTCCTCAAGCTCCTCGGGACTCAGTCCCGATTCCTTGGATTTGTGAGCAAGTTCATTTATCCTGTCGATTTTTTCCTGGTTCATTTCGATAGAACTCCTTTGTACATTATTCTACCAAAATCAGCGTCCGCTTTCAAGTCTTATACAGCTTGAAATGAATGCGATGACCTCTCCGTTAGTCGGCTTTCTGCCTTTGATCTCATATATCCGAGAGAAGTTCCCGGGATCGTTGTTCCACGCTCTGGAAATACAGCTCCTTATGCATTTTTCCACGCTTTCAACAGACACGCTGTACATAGTTGATATGTTCTCATATATCTCTTTGTCGAGCGCGCCTTTTCTCATGCCTATCTCTGTTGAAATGACTATTGCGCATATCAGATAGTAAAATCCCTTGTAGGCAACAGAAATACCCATGTCCCTGACCATTTTCTCGGATATCAGCCATAAATCTTTCCTGTCCATATTAAGGTTCTCCTATGTTGTGATCTCTGATTTAATCTTTTCGAAAGTCTTTTCTCCTATGCCGCTTACGTTCATTATGTCCTCGACGGATCCGAACCTGCCGTTCTGTTCTCTGTACATTATGATCTTGCCTGCCGTAACCGGCCCTATACCCGGGATCTTCTGGAGCGCCTCGCTGTCAGCGGTGTTGATGTTCACTTTGACGCCCTCTGTCATGCCGTCCGTTTCAGCAGCGCCTTTCTCTGCCAGAGCTGTATCTCTGTCCGGTACTGTTATCTTCAGCCCGTCGGACACTGGCTCAGCCTGGTTTATGCCGGAGGTGTCCGCGTTCTCAGTCAGGCCTCCCGCTTTTTCGATCACCTCGAACACGCGGCTTCCTTCCGGCACCTTATATACTCCCGGATCCTTTACGCATCCGCTCACATCGACGTATACGGTTTCCTTTTCTTCATCTGTTTCCTGTATCTTCTCCTCGGCCACCTCCTTTTCAGCCTTTTCTATGGAAATAGTGTTACTATTCCCGTTCACATAAAACAAAACAGCAGCGGCTGATATAATCAGGACCGCTGCTGACGCAACCATAAGTATTCTGTTTTCTTTAAGCTGCCTTATAAAAAATTCAGCTTTGTTCATATGCCACCTCCCTTTATGGAAAGGCATCCGAACAGCTATCAGTATCGTGACATTATATTACATCCACGTGATTTTGTAGTCAACATCAAATCTCATTTCTTTCCTGCATACGCTGACAGAATGTCTCTCGACGTACGGGAAAGCGAAATCAGTAAAGGACTTTATAAGAAGCTCGGGGCTCAGGTTCGAGCTGCTCCCGGAATCGAGCGATGCGGCAAGGCAAAGCTCGCCGTCTTTACCGAAGCATTCAAGGGAGCGTATCTTCTGCTTTATGTCGACAGTCCCCTTTCCTCCGCTCTTCATTCTCTTTTCACAGAGTATCTCTTCCTGCGCGAGGTATTTCCTGACTTCTTCCTCAAAGTCCTTGATCTGATATGGTATATGGAACAATATCTCATAGTCGGCTGAGCACACAGAGCCAGCAAGTGTTTTCTGCCCGTCCGCGACAAGGCCGAGGCTGATCAGCCCGATCCCCGAAGGAAGGCATTCCTGCATCTTACTGAGCCATTCCGCCCTTCCCGAGTCTGTTTCTGTCTGGAACTCTATTATCTCATTCAGCCCGGTATATCCCAGCGACAGAGGCTGGCAGAAGCCGATCCTCGGATGCGGATTGAATCCCTGGCTGTATGATACGTCTATACCGGCTCTCCTGAAGGCTCTCTTGAATATCCTCAGAAGATCAAGATGCGACGTATATCTTATGTATCCCGTCTTGGAGAAAAGAAGCGCGTATTTACTCATTTCTTCCCTCCTTAAAACAGCTTATCACCTTCTGTAGCCCGCATCCGTTGCATCCGAGCCTGCAGTCTTTTGTTATCACAGCTTCTTTCGACTTCATGAATTCAGCCTTCAGGTATTCCTTTGTTACGTATGGATCGATCATATCCCATGGGAGATACTCTTCAAGATTTCTTTCTCTGTCCGAGAAGATCCTGTAGTCTACGCTGAACTCATCAAGTATCTTCTTCCATTTCTCTTTATCAAAATGATCTGTCCAGCCGTCGAGCACGCATCCTTCTCTGTGAGCAGCGAGGAGCAGCTCCGAGCACCGTCTGTCTCCTCTCGCGAGCACAGCTTCAGTTTTGCTCACAAAGCTGTCATGACAGGTAAACCTCACGCCTTTTATCTTCAGCCTGTCCTTAAGGAACAGGAACTTCCTGTCAAGCTCTTCCATGCTGTCCTGGGCAGACCACTGGAAAGGAGTGAAAGGCTTCGGAACGAAATTGGAACAGCTGACTGTCACGTTGAAGCGTCCGCCTTTGCCGGACCTCTTATGGATGTCCATGATATCCTTCGCTATCTTTACGATACCTTCAAGATCCTCATCCGTTTCTCCCGGAAGCCCGATCATGAAATAGAGCTTCACATGCCTCCATCCGAGCTCTATCGCCTGCTCGACAGCGGAAAAAATATCATCTTCGGTAATGCCTTTGTTTATGGAATCTCTCAGTCTCTGCGTTCCGGCTTCCACCGCGAATGTAAGGCCTGACTTCTTGTATTTCTGTATCTCATTGAGTACAGAGAATGAGAAGCTGTCTAACCTCAGCGAAGGCAGCGAGAGCGATACGTTGCTGTCACTGCAGTAGCGCATAAGCTCTGTCGCCATTCCCTCGAAGTCCGAATGATCGCTTGTGGAAAGCGAAAGGAGCGACAGCTCGTCGTGTCCCGTGTTCTTTATCTGCTCTTCAGCTATCTTCAGGATCGTCGCACGCTTCTTCTCCCTTATCGGCCTGTACAGCATGCCGGCCTGGCAGAACCTGCATCCTCTCGTGCATCCCCTGAACGACTCGACAACAGCCCTGTCGTGCACTGTCTCAATATCAGGGACAATGTTCCTTACAGGGAACTCAGCTTTATCTATATCGCTGATCAAAGCTTTCCTGACCTTATCAGGCGCCTTGTCTGAAAGCTTCCTGTAGCTTTCAAGCATGCCGTCAGAGCCGTAAACAGGCTCGTACAGCGACGGAACATATACTCCCGGCTTATTACATACCGACAGCAGGAAATCGCTTCTGGAGACGCCGTTTTGCTTTGCTTCCGCATACGCTTCAAGAAACTCCGGCAGAAGCTCTTCCCCGTCTCCGATAAGGAACGCGTCGACGAAATCCGCAAGAGGCTCCGGCGAGAACGCGCACGGTCCTCCGGCAATGACAAGCGGATCGCTTTCTTTCCTGTCTCTAGCCAGCACAGGTATCTTCGACAGGTCGAGCATATCGAGTATGTCGGTGTATGACATCTCATACTGGAGGGTGAATCCCAGTACGTCCATATCGCGTACCCTGGTCTTGGTCTCAAGGGTAAAAAGCTCTTTTCCTGTTCTTCTCATAAGGAAGCACATATCCGGAGCCGGCTCGAATACCCGCTCCATGTATATGCCGTCTCTTCTGTTTACGATGTCATAGAGGATCTGGAGCCCCAGATATGACATCCCTATCTCATACAGATCAGGAAAAGCGAAAGCCATCCTAAGCCTCTGCGAAGACGGATCTTTAACGACCTCGTTAATCTCTCCGCCGATGTACCTCGCCGGCTTCTCCACTCTGTCGAGAAGGCTGTCTATGCCCGGAGACAGAAGCTCGTCAAAGTTTTCTCCGATTATTTCCTCGATCCCGTGTATGTATTCTCTCACCTTCTCTTTCCAGAAGAGAAGGCGCTCTTTCCTGTCGGTGTCTTCAGGATACTTGTTGATGAGATAGTCGACTCTTTCATCTATTCCGGCATACTCATGCTCTTTCACTATCCTGTCAGAAAGGCACACCACGTCATGCTCTGTGATCAAAGGAAGATCATTGAAGACATATGACATGTGGTCCTTTACGATCTCCGCCTCGTCATGATATCCCAGTGATTCCAGTATCTCTCCCGCCTTGACATCGTGCCTGTCCTCGGCCCTTACAACATCGTGTATGAGAGCGGCATTCCTGACTAGCTCTGCATCGAGGCTGTATCCGCTTTCGTTCAGCTTCTCTGCCAGTATATATGCGCATCTTGACACTTCAAGACAATGTGCGGCAGCCCTGTCAGGTGTGCCGTACTCTCTGAACATCTTATAGCATTCTTCAGTTGTAAGTCTTTTAGCTGTCATATATGCCTAATACTCTTCTTCGTATTCCATTTCGTAATTGAACAGTGAAACGGTATCTCCCTCTTTGAGCCCCATCTCCTTCATCTTGTCTATCGCGCCGCTTTTCTCGATATACTTGTACAGATACCTTAGGCTGGTCGTATCGTTGAAATTGGTGGAGTCGAATATCTTATGGAGCTGCGTGCCGGAGAGATAGAATACGTTTCCTCTCTTCTCGACATTTACGACCCTGTAGTCCTTATCTATGTCGTCGAGCTCAAAGTCGAACCATTCTATGTCTTCGTCTTCCGGCTCTTCTTCTCTTACCTCGTTAAGCTTCGCTAAAGCAGCGTACAGAAGCTCTGATACTCCGAGCTTTATAGGCGCGGACACCGGATACACATCGTATCCCTTATCCGTGACATATTTCCTGAAGTCCTGATATATATCGCTGTCTTCCCCGACAAGGTCTATCTTGTTCGCGCAGACGATCATAGGCTTCTTGAGCATCTTAGGGCTGTACTCGCCAAGCTCAAGCATAATCTTGTCAAAGTCGTCTTTAGGATCTCTTCCTTCTGATCCGGACACGTCGACCACATGGATCAGCACTCTGGTCCTTTCAACGTGCTTCAGGAAATCGAGACCGAGGCCGAGGCCGTTATGAGCTCCCTCGATTATCCCGGCAATGTCTGCCATGAGGAACTCTGTGTCTGATATCTCCACAACTCCCAGATTAGGCTCTATGGTCGTGAAATGATAGTTCTCGATCTTTGGCTTCGCGTTCGTAGATACCGAAAGAAGGCTCGACTTTCCTACGTTAGGAAATCCCACAAGACCCACGTCCGCTATCATCTTGAGCTCGAGTATGACGTATCTTTCCTTGGCGAAGTCTCCTGCTTCCGCGAAATCCGGCGCCTGCCTTACGGAGCTCTTGTAGTGGACGTTTCCGTTGCCGCCTTTTCCGCCTTTAGCGGCTACGACCGACTGTCCGTCCTTTACGAGATCCGCCATGACATGGCCGGTCGCCTCATCTGTTACGACCGTTCCGACAGGAACGTCTATGATCAGATCCTCTCCGTTCTTGCCGAAGCATTTCTTCTTCATACCGTCCTGGCCGTCTTCAGCCTTGAACTTCTTCTTGTACTTGAAGTCCATCAGTGTCGTGAGGTTTCTGTTCGCGCGGATGATCACATCACCGCCTTTACCTCCGTCTCCGCCGTCAGGTCCTCCTTCAGGAACGAACGGCTCGCGCCTGAATGATACGCTGCCGTTCCCGCCTTTGCCTGATATTATCTTTATCCTTGCTTTATCTACTAACATGATTATTCTTTCTGTAAAGTAAAAAACAGGCCCCTTTGATCAGGGGCCCTTCGCTCTTACGCTTCTACAGGATATACGCTAACCTGTTTTCTTGTCTTGTCTTTTCTCTCGTATTTAACGGAACCGTCGATCTTTGCGAACAGTGTGTCATCGCCGCCGATGCCTACGTTATTGCCCGGGTGAAGCTTGGTGCCTCTCTGACGGACGATTATCGTTCCGGCTGATACGAACTGGCCGTCTCCGCACTTGACGCCGAGACGCTTAGACTCAGACTCACGGCCGTTCTTGGAACTTCCTACTCCCTTTTTACTTGACATGTCTAATACCTCCTTAAGCTACTCAGCGTTATTGATCGCTTCGATGATGTCTGCCTTCTTTGCCTTAGGATCAACTTCGATGCCGTGATCCTTCGCATAGTGCAGAAGCTCATCTTTCTTCATTGAAGCTGATACTCCTGACGGAGCTTCCTCAGCCTTTACTTCCTTCTTGGACTCTTTCTTTGCAGGAGCGCCGCCGATGGCCTTGATCTCTACCATCGTGTATGGCTGTCTGTGACCCTGCTTGGACTTGCTGTCCTTCTTTGGCTTATACTTGAATACGACTACTTTCTTTCCTTTTCCGTTCTCGACAACTTCGCCTGTTACAGCTATTCCGCTGACGTATGGAGTGCCGACCTTAAGTCCGCTTTCGTCGCTTACCGCAAGTACTTTGTCAAATGTAACTGTGTCGCCGGCTTCAGCTCCGAGCTTCTCTACAGAGACCATGTCTCCCTGCTCTACCTTGTACTGTTTTCCGCCGGTCTCGATGATTGCATACATAATATCTGTTTCCTCCTCTAACCAGTCTCGCCTCCCCGGGTAAGCATCATTGCTTTTTAAGACCCGTTGCGTGCGGTCTAACTCGTAAATATTATCACGCCTGCCGGCAAATGTCAAATGTTTCTATAACATTTATTCAATGATCACTCCGTCTTCATCCACCTTGACTTCAGGCTCGCCGAGTCCTGTTACTCCCGGCACGTCCGCAGGAGCGTCCTGCATCTCTTCGGATCCTTTCTTCGGCCTCATTTCCTCGATGAGCTTGTCTCTGATCTCGTTCATCAGCTCCGGATTATCCTCTAGATATGTCTTCACCGCCTCGCGGCCCTGGCCTATCCTTTCTCCGTTATAGCTGTACCATGATCCGGATTTCTTTACTATACCTCTTTCAGCAGCGCAGTCGAGGATGTCTCCAGAAAGGGATATGCCTTTACCGTACATGATGTCGAATTCTGCTTTCTTGAACGGAGGCGCGACCTTGTTCTTTACGACTTTCACTCTCGTCCTGCTTCCGAGCATGTTCTCGCCCTGCTTGATGGTCTCGATCTTCCTTACGTCGAGTCTCAGGGATGAATAGAACTTGAGCGCCTTGCCTCCTGTCGTCGTCTCGGGATTACCGAACATCACGCCGACTTTCTCACGGAGCTGGTTGATGAAGATAACACAGGTATTGGTCTTGTTTACAGTAGGCGTAAGCTTCCTCAGTGCCTGAGACATCAGCCTTGCCTGAAGCCCTACGTGTGAATCTCCCATCTCTCCCTGCAGCTCCGCTTTAGGAACGAGCGCCGCTACAGAGTCGATCACTATGACGTCGATTGCTCCGCTTGACGCAAGCATGTCGCATATCTCACGCGCCTGCTCTCCTGTATCAGGCTGTGATACAAGAAGATCCTCTATCTTTACTCCAAGATTCCTTGCGTACACCGGATCCAGCGCGTGCTCGGCGTCTATGAACGCAGCCTTGCCGCCCTGCTTCTGGCTCTCCGCTATTACGTGCAGCGCAAGCGTAGTCTTTCCTGATGATTCAGGACCGTATACTTCTATTATCCTTCCCTTAGGTACTCCGCCGACACCCGTAGCCATGTCAAGGCTTATTGAGCCGGTGGATATCGCTTCCACGTTCATGCTGGCATTGTCGCTCATCTTCATGATGGCGCCCTGTCCGAAATGTTTCTCTATCTGAGCCAGCGCCTCGTCAAGAGCTCTCTCTCTTCCGTCTTTCTCACTCATAGTAGTAGCCATTTTTACCTCCCAAAAAAGAACATATGTTCTATATATATTCTAACCCGGAAAATGGATATGTCAAGCATTATTTGATCAGAAAAACCAGTGTTTCTGTATCGTATCAGCTTCCCCATAGACTGTCAATATCACATAGGCGGTATCCTGTCCCCGTCTATCATTTTATTGATGATATTGTACATGGCGAGCGTGGCGTATTTCCTGATCCAGGCTCTTCCGAGATCTGATATATTCAGCTTCACCACTTTCTTTCTGCCGAGAACTATGCAGCCTACATATACAAGTCCTACAGGCTTTCTCTTAGTCCCGCCGCCGGGGCCGGCAAGGCCTGTCACCGATACGCATACGTCGCAGCCTGTCTTCTCATGCAGGCCTGTGACCATTTCGTCCGCCACCTGCCTCGATACCGCAGTATACTTTGAAAGCGTTTCTTCTTTTACTCCAAGCTCGTTCATCTTGGCGTTATATGTGTACGTCACAAGACCTCTGTCGAATACTTCGGAGATCCCCGGGACCGAAGTCAGAAGCGACGCGAACATCCCGCCTGTGCATGACTCGCAGCAGGATATGCTAAGGTGCTTTTCAAGCAGCTTCCTGCCGACCAGCTGCACAAGAGGCTCGTCGTCAGTAGTGTAGACATAATCTTTTTCCCGTTGACATATGAGATCAGTCATCTCATCGACTTTTTTTCTGGCCTCTTCCTGGTCTTTATGCTTAGAAGCTACTCTTATGGTACATTCGCCTTCTTTAGCGTATGTGGCTATCGTCGGATCTGTCTGGCTGTCGATGAGATCGAACAGATCAGTCTCGATGACCGACTCACCTTTTCCGAACAGACGTATCACTCTGTAATATATCTCTCCGTCGCCTTTGTCCCTTAAGAAGTCCTCGACTCCGCCTTCCCACATCGATATGAATTCCCGTGGAGGGCCAGGCATACAGATGAACATCTTCCCGTCTTTCTCTTTCGCGAATCCCGGAGCGGTCCCCGCCGCATTATAGAATATCCTCGCGCCTTCAGGCACCATGGCCTGCTTGTAGTTGTTGTCTGTAAGTATCTTCTGCCTTACCCTGGCGTTTTCCTCAAGATCACGGACAGTCTTCTCGTCGCGGACAAGACTGACTCCAAGAGCTTTGCAGAACGTTTCCTTGGTAAGATCGTCCTCTGTAGGCCCCAGACCGCCTATCGAAATCACAAGATCACATTCGGAAAAAGCGCTCTTTATTATCCTCTCAAGCCTCGCGGGATTGTCTCCTACAGTATATCTGTACAGCACGTCGATGCCGAGAGATCTAAGATGCTCTGAAAGATACACAGCGTTGGTGTCTGTTATCTGCCCCATAAGGAGCTCAGTTCCAACGCTTACTATCGCACATTTCATATGACGCTCCTTACTGCCTGAACACCTGCTTGTTCTTCGTTACGTACTCGATCCCTGAATAAACTGTCATGAAAAGCGAGGCATACAGGAATCCTGTCGCTGCATAGTAGACATAGTTCGTATAAGCGAAAGTGCTCATTGCCTCGACCGCTCTGTAAAGGATAAGGAGCGGTACCGCTACCATCTGGAGAACGGTCTTTATCTTTCCGCTCATATCGGCAGCTATGACGATGCCCTCAGACGCCGCAACAGTACGCATTCCAGCTATCAGGAACTCCCTCGCAAGTATTATGATGAGCACCCACGCCGGGATGAGCCCGTCTCCTGTCATCAGGCAGAACGCCGAATAGACCAGTATCTTATCGGCAAGCGGATCCATGATCTTTCCGAAATTCGTGACCAGATTGTTTTTCCTCGCTATCTGCCCGTCCAGCATGTCAGTGAATGACGCCAGGATAAACAGTATCAGCGCGGGAAGATAGTATCCAGTCATGTATAGAGCGATAAAGAACGGGACCGCGATTATACGCGCCATGGTAAGCTTATTTGGAAGATTCATAATTTACCTCCCTGCCCTGCAGATCATAGTCATATGCTTCCTCAATATATACTTTTACGATGTCTCCGGGAACAAGATCCCGTGAAGACTCGAAAAGCACGCTGTTGTCGATATCCGGAGCGTCGTATCTGGTGCGTCCGATATACGACCCGTCATCATCACGTCCGTCTACCATCACATCTACCGTGCTCCCTATCATTTCCTCATTGTGCTCGTTCGATATTTCGAGCTGCCTGAGCATCACCGCGTCTCTCCGTTCTTCCTTTATATCCTCAGGCACCTGGTCAGGCATGTCGTAGGCTTCCGTGCCTTCCTCGGCCGAGAAGGTGAACACGCCGACTCTCGCGAATCTCTGTCTCTCCACAAAGTCCTCGAGTATGGCAGCGTCATCATCGGTCTCTCCCGGGAATCCGGTTATAAACGTGGTCCTGATCGCGATATCCGGGATCCTTTCCCTCAGCTTATCAAGCTTCTCGCTTATCGATGCCAGGGTCGTCTTTCTCCTCATAAGCTTGAGTATCCTGTCGCTCGCGTGCTGAAGAGGTATATCGATGTATTTACAGATCTTATCTTCACTCGCGATAACATCGATAAGTTCGTCCGTTATATGATCTTCATAACAGTACATGAGGCGGATCCATTCGATCCCTTCTATCCTGCAGAGCTTTCTCAGAAGACCAGCGAGACACGGCTTACCGTAAAGGTCGATGCCGTAGCACCCGGTGTCTTCAGCTATAACAACGATCTCCTTTGTCCCGGCGTCAGCGAGCTTTTTCGCTTCTTTAAGAACACTTTCCAGCGGCTTGCTTCTGTATGGGCCTCTAATCTTTGGGATCGCGCAGTAAGAGCATTTCCTGTCGCATCCCTCGGATATCCTGAGATATGTCGAGTATGTGCCTTCAGGAATATATCTTACGGCTTCCTCGTTCATACATGCGTCTCTGTCCTTCTCGTACTGATCGTTCTTCACGAATCTTCCCGAGCTCTCCATACCGTCAAGTATCTGAGGAAGCTTGTCATAATCGTTGACTCCCAGGAACCCGTCGGCTTCCTTCATCTCGTCAAACAGGTCTGAAGCGTATCTCTGTACCATGCATCCGGAAACGATGAGCTTCTTGCCCTGTTCCCTGTATTCAGCCATCCTGAAGATCTCATCGATCGATTCTTTCTTGGCCGGTTCTATGAAGCCGCATGTATTCACGATGATCACGTCTGCTTCCTCCGGAGAAGAAGCTATCGCATGGCCCGAATGCTCAAGTATGCCTTTTGCCATGTCTGTATCATCAAAATTCTTCATGCAGCCTAATGTGTCGAAATATACCTTCATTCTTCCTCGCCGTCCTCAGATGAGCTGTACTGGCTGTTTTTCATGTCTTCCCACTCATCTTCTGTAATGAGTACTTTACGTGGCCTGGCGCCGTCCTGAGGGCCTACGATCCCTCTTTCTTCCATCTGGTCCACTATTCTCGCCGATCTGTTATATCCGATCCTGAAATGTCTTTGCAGCATCGAAACAGAAGCCTGTCCCGCAGCAACAACGCAATCGATCGCGTCCGGAAGGAGCTCGTCGGCGTCGTCATCCATATCGAACGAACCGCCGTTATTTATCGAATCTATTACTTCCTGTGAATAGTCGCTGTCTTCGACCTGCTCCTTTATATAGTCGATCACTGAGTTGACGTCTTCTTCAGAAACAAACGTGCCCTGCACCCTGATAGGCTTCTCTCCGCCCTTTGGGCTGTATAGCATATCGCCCTTTCCCACGAGCTTCTCGGCTCCGCCGGAATCAAGTATCGTCTTGGAGTCATATCCCGAAGATACGGCAAAGGCGATCCTCGCAGGTATGTTCGCTTTTATCACGCCTGTAATGATGTCTACAGAAGGTCTCTGAGTGGCGACGATAAGGTGTATGCCCGCGGCTCTTCCGAGCTGGGCTATCCTCTGTATGGTCTCCTGGACCTGCTTGCTTGCGACCAGCATGAGGTCGGCGAGCTCGTCTATTATTATTACTATCTGAGGAAGCACCATATCGTTCTCGCCCGTTTCTCTCTTCTTGTGATTGAAGCTCGAGAGATCTTTTGCTCCTGCCTCCGAGAATACCTTGTATCTTGAAGTCATCTCTACCACAGCCCACGAAAGCGCTGCGGCAGCTTTCGACGGATCTGTCACTACAGGTATCAGCAGATGAGGTATGCCGTTATAGTTTCCCAGCTCTACCACCTTAGGGTCGATGAGTACGAGCTTGACCTCATCAGGATCCGCTTTATAGAGTATGCTCGTTATTATGCTGTTGATGCATACGCTCTTTCCTGATCCGGTAGCTCCTGCTATCAGAAGATGCGGCATCTCTTTAAGGTTGCCTACGATAGGGTTGCCGGCTATGTCTTTACCGACGGCAAATGATATCTTTGATTTCTGGTTCTTGAATTCTTTAGATACTATGATCTCACGGAGCGTTACTGTGTTCACCACAGTATTCTCCACTTCTATGCCGACCGCTGCTTTCCCTGGTATCGGAGCTTCTATACGGATGCTCTTGGCCTGCAGATTAAGCGCTATGTCGTCTGAAAGGCTTACGATCTTGCTTACCTTCACCCCTACGTTAGGCTGTACTTCATATCTTGTCACAGCAGGGCCCTGTGTGACCTGCACTACCCTCGCGTCCACGCCGAAGTTCTTCAGAGTCTCGTCGAGTATCTTCGCTTTTCTCTTGAGCTCTTCGTTCACTCCCGCGTTGTCCGCGCGCTCAGGCTTCGCCAGAAGATCGATCGGAGGCTTCTTGTAAGAAGCCTTCTTTTTCATTTTGTTCTTATTTATTTCATTAGCTGTAGCAGCAATGTCTTCGCTCGTCACCTTCACCTTGTCGCCGGGCTCTTCGTACGCGTTGTCTTCCTGTGCCTTCATGAGCTCATCTGCGTCGATCTTCTCTGTGTTCTGCTCGCCGCCGTTGTCCTTTGCGAAAGGATTGATGCTCTTTATAAGGCCGGCTACGCTTTCTTTTGCAGTATCAGCGTCAACATTCGTATTGATGATCTCAGGTCCGTCGGGAAGATCAGGAAGCGGCTTAAGCGCACTGTCGTCATCCTTCTCTTCATCTTCGTCATATTCATCTATGCCGAACAGCCTGTCAAACAGGCTCTTTTTCTTAGAGTCCTTATCTGAAGAGGTATGCTCAGGGAGATCCTGATCCTGCGGAAGAGGCATATTTTTGAGCTCTTCCTGCTGCTTCGCCGCCTCAGCCTCGCTGAGGAGCATCGTCTCCTCCCTTATCTCACGGCGTTTTCTGAGCCATTCCGAAACAGGTGTATTGAGAAGAAGCAGGAGCGATATCGCTGTTCCCGCTATCGATATTATGAACAGTCCCGCCTTGCCGAGAAGCTTTACGATGACGCTTCCTATGGTCATTCCAATCACTCCGCCGGATTCAAGAGCTTTCCCGTCATTATAGAACGCGGCAAAGTCGAAGGTTATCGCATCAGAATCAATATAGAATCCGGAGTTGATCATGCAAAGCAGCACAAGAACGACAAGCGATATTATTATCGTCTTGAGCGAGAAATGCATGAATATGTGAGTGATCAGGAGCACGCCGAGCACTATAAGATACCACGGAAGGACGAGCCCGAGTATGCCGAGCATGCCTTTCATTATATCTCCGACAGTATTGCCGACTTCGCCTGCCTGATGGAACTGCACGGCAAAGAATATGATAAAGCCGAGCGCGATGTAGCATATGCCCCAAATGACATCCTTCATCTTCGCGCTTGACTCACGCTTCTCCTGGATCTCCTTTATTGACTGACGGCTAACGTCAGATGAAGATCCCTTTTTGTTTTTGGATCCCTTTGGACGACCTGGTCCACGCTTCTTTTCCTTAGCCACTTTTATCCCCTTTTATATATCTCTATTTCACAACGATGCTGTATACTATCACAGCTATGCCGAGCGCCCATACGTAATATGAGAAGTACCGCAGCTTCTTGTCAGATACCACCTTTATCATCGCTTTGATCGCGAATATGCCGCTTACCGCGGCGACAGCCATCCCTGCAAGCACAGGCCCGATAACCGAAATGTCGATCCCCGCTTCAAGAGCATCCTTGCCTTCGATAAGCGCAGAGCCCATTATAGCCGGTATCGATATGAGAAAAGCGAACCTAACCGCAAACTCACGCTTCAGGCCTGTCGAAAGGCCTCCTACGAGTGTTGATCCGGATCTTGATATTCCCGGATAGATCGCTATTCCCTGCATGACGCCGATGAACACAGCGTTTCTGAAGTTCATCCTGTCAAGATCCCTGGAATTGCTTCCGATCATTTCCGCTATGTACATCTCCGTTCCTGTTATCAGGAATCCGATGCCTATGAACAGAATATTTCCGTACAGGCTCTCAAAGAAGTCATTGAAAGCAAATCCTATGATCGCCGTCGGTATAGTTGCCGTTATCATCAGCACCCCGAGCTTCCTCACAGGCCTTTCCGAAAGCCTGAGGCCCTTTCCTGTACAGATATCCTTTATCGTAAGGAACAGCTCTTTGATCAGTTCCCATATGTCCTTACGGTACATAACGAACACTGACACCAGCGTGCCGACATGAAGCATCACCGTGAAGAGCAGCACGTTGTCTGCGCTTATCCCGAAGAAATGCTGTGTCAGCGCGAGATGCCCCGAGCTGCTGACAGGAAGGAACTCCGTGAGCCCCTGCAGGAGTCCAAGTATTACCGCCTGAAAATAATTCAATTACAATACCCCCTGATATCTATGCTATTTTGCCTTTATATATCCCTTTGATACGAGTGTCTCCGCGGCAAGCAGCCCGCCTCCCGCGGCTCCCCTTACTGTATTATGCGCAAGGCCTATGAACTTATAGTCATATACCGTATCTTTTCTCAGCCTTCCAACAGTTACTCCGAATCCGTTCTCATAGTCGACGTCGAGCCTTACCTGAGGCCTGTCGTCTTCTTCCATGTACTTGATGAACTGCTTAGGAGCGCTTGGAAGTCCGGCTTCCTGAGGATATCCGCTGAATGAGTTCAGCTTCTCGATCAGTACGTCTCTTCCCGGATCGTTCTCAAAGTTGATGAACACCGAAGCGGTATGTCCGTTCAGCACAGGAACTCTGATGCACTGTGAGGTTATGATCATCGAATCGTCGTTCTCGATGTGATCTCCTTCAACGTGTCCGAACACTTTCAGAGGCTCCTTCTCGCTCTTCTCTTCCTCGCCGCTTATGTAAGGGATGATGTTCCCTTCCATCTCAGGCCAGTCTCTGAACGTCTTGCCGGCTCCGGATATCGCCTGGTATGTTGACACTATCACTTCCTTAGGGCCGAATTCTTTCCACGCGGCAAGAGCAGGCGTATAGCACTGGATGGAGCAGTTAGGCTTAACGGCAATGAATCCTCTCGTTGTCCCGAGTCTCTTTTTCTGCGCCTCGATTATCTCGTAGTGGCTGCTGTTGATCTCAGGTATCACCATAGGTACGTCAGGCGTCCATCTGTGAGCGCTGTTGTTGGATACTACAGGAGTCTCCGTCTTTGCGTATTCCTCTTCTATCGCTCTTATCTCTTCTTTGGACATGTTGACCGCGCTGAACAGGAAATCGACTTCTGAGGCGACTTCCTCAACATTCGCGATATCCTTTACTA
>JAZUNH010000002.1:0-22080 GCA_045604065.1 Anaerovoracaceae bacterium | reverse complement strand
TATATGGCCGGAGAGAAGGTCACTGTTTCTTTAAGCTATAACAGAAGCAAATATCAGATAGCAGAGAACGGAGTAAGGGCATACATAGGAGGAAGCGGCAAATACATTTTACTTGATAAGGAGGACGAAGACGTCTATTCGTTTATAATGCCTTGCGACGACGTGGAGATCAAGGCGGAATGCGAGACCAGATACGATTATCCACTTAGCGTTACAGGCAGTCTTGTGGATTGTACAATGACCATCGACCATGCAGACGGGAAATATTGCAGAGGAGAAACAGTAGACTTTAAACTTACCTCACCAAGCGGAAAGCGTATAAATGATTTCAGCGTTAAAGTTGAAGAGGATGAATCCGGTGAAGCTGTTAAAATAGATTATGTATCTAAAGACAGATACAGCTTTATTATGCCGGGAGACAATGTGATCATATACGCGGAAAGCGAGACTATAGAAAAGAACGGTCTTTTGGGTTATGTGATAGATACGAAGTACGGAAGTGTTTCAAGAAAATTTACGGATGATTCACGTACGTCAATATGTACACTTCCTGAAAAGGCTTCAGCATTTGATCTGTCACTTAGCATTGTTGATTCAGAGGAACTTTTTGCGGTCAGAGTAGAGGATGTTTTCGGTAGCATTAAGAGTTATACGGAGAGCGAGATAAAGGGTATCAGCGCAGGTACGAGTAATACTGCTTTATTCGGCAATGACATAACTGTAACAGTACTGACTAAAGATAGAAATCAGAAGACACATACATACAGGATCAGGATCAAGACAGCAAAAAATGAAGAATTATCAGATAATGCTGACGCTCTTATAATTCCATATGAGAGTACAGATCATCCTCTGCCATACGCTAAGACCCTTATGACCTCCGGTGTCCAGCTCTATGAAGTTGATTATCTGACAAAGGTAAAGAACTATAAGGCGCAGAATGCTGATATAGGATTTGCAATATTCCCGTCATATGAAGAAGAGGCAGATAGTATTGAGATCCACTGTAAATATTCAGGGTTCACTTTCATATCCGGAAATAATGGCGCCTTTACAGATATGAGATGGTATTACCAATCAAATACAAAGGTAACAGTAAAGGCAGGGGAGACCCTTGAGATACCTATAGAGATCGAATATAAACTCAGAGACGGAAGCACGGTATCGAAGAAGTATCTGTATCGTATTACTAACGGAAGGTTCACAAGACAGAGATTTCAGGTGCTTTCTGCTAAAGGCAACCCTATGACACCTGCGACCTTTTCGCTGAACGGGGAGCCGATAGCGGTATCCAAACTGGAATTTGAAGACGGTTATTTCTTCTTTGATCTGCTTCCGGGTGATTATTATGCTGTAAGTACAGGCATAAGGACAGATTTCTCTGTTGACGATGACTTGTCACGTCCGATAGAAACACAGCCGGTCATTATCCAAACTGACACGCCGGAATATAACTGCAAAGTTATCTGTTCGGGAAGGGATGCTCTGTTCACCATATCAGAGGCCAATACAGGCGTTAATTACGCATATAGATCTTCAAATAAGCAGTTTTCGCTTCCACCTGGCAATTACATTTTGCGTGCATCTAGCGATTCGAGTCACCGCTTTTCAAAGAAATCGTTCGTTATAACTGATAAAGATGTTGAAGTGGAGATCAATGCCCCATATCTCTTTGACCCTTTATTTGTTGTCAATGAGCTGAACCTTTTGGAAGAGATCCAGACTATTGACATGGGCGATGGGAGACTGGAGATATATGTTCCTGAATATCAGACATCCGGACTGGTTGTGGTGCCGGTAGTTGTTTTTGATGACGGTCTGAGAATGTACGGTGAAAACGTAGGAGATGAAGTCAAGTATTATGTACGCCGTGACAAAACGGATCACATAATGAGGATACAGTACGAAGTTTACCAGGAAATCGATCCTCATGTTGCGGAGATCACACATGAAGAGCCGGAGAAATTTTTTACAGATGTAATGGAGCTGTATGTTCCGGCATATGATGAAGAAGAGGAGAAACCGGATGAACCAGAAGTACCTGACGTACGGCTGCTGAAGATAGGTTTTGGCATAGAAGATGGCAGTGTCATATGCGGCCTGCATTATTCTCAAGATGAATATGGCAATTCACAAATGCTGGGAAGCGCGATACCTGTTATAGAAGAGTCCGGATTGGTAACTGCAGAGCAGATATACAGGGCAGGATATAAGATCAAATATACGATGCGATATTCTAAGACTTCTGACGGCAATATGACAAATGTTGGCTTAAGAAAAGGTACTGGATGGTATTCCGGAATTGAGCTGATCGCAGTGTCAGATGATCTCGAATGCGCGGTGTTTCAGACTTATCTGTCTTATGGCAGCATGAATGCGTTCGGATCGATTGAACCAGATATCCGTAATTACGGCACGCCTGATGAGGAAAAAGTGGGATATTATGAGGTCACTGCTTGGTTTGAAGATTCAGTCGGCAACAAGTCAAAGTCAAAAGTGATCACCGTATATAAAGACGGTAAGCCTCCTCGCGCTTCAGTATCGATCGACAGTGAAGAAGGAGTATATCATACTAAAGAATCATCACCTGATTATATTAACAGGCCTGTTACAATAACAGTGAATGCGACAGATGAAGGTATGGGACTCCATGAATTTGCTTACAGCTATGACCGCGGAGATACCTGGGTATCAGAGAATACACTTACAATCAGAGAACCGTGTGCCTTAGATATAAATGATTTCTGGGTGCGTGATGCTATGGGGAATATATCTGCCGCAAAGATCTTTACATATGATGGCGACATGTATGGAGATTCCGTAGGGACCCGTTACGGAAATGTGTATAGTGGAGCGTCCGGTTATGGGCCACACTGGGCAGACGGTGATAAGGAAAATGAAATAAGATATTTCTATGTTGACCTCGATTCGCCAGACATTGGCATGATCACTGACTATGACAGTGAGACCGGAGTAATGTCAATGGAAGTAAATGCATCTGATGATATTTCCGGTTTGGCTCCTGATGCATATAGCTTTGACGGCGGAAAGACATGGCAGTCGTCGAATAGATATGCAGTGACGCTTGGCGAGTATGCCGGAGATCAGGTACAGGTACGTGATCGAGCTGGTAATATCACGATATATGATGAGGAATATATATGGACGAAAGACAGCTTTGAAGGAGCAGGTCCGGTAATTAATAACGTGAGTATCCAATATGGCGATGGTGGCGGGATCGGATATGATGGAAGAAAGTGGTATCAGTCTGCAACAGTCATCATAGAAGCCGAGCCGGGAAGCAGCGACATTGCCGGCTATTCATTCGATGGACAGACATTTACCAAGTCAAACACTTTATCACTCACTTCTGCGAAGATGATAGAAGCAGGGTGCATCCAGGTGGTTGATAAGGCAGGAAACAAAGTTGTGTATGATTCTTCTGTTGATTTAACTAATCTGGATAGTGTGAAACCGAAATTAAATATTTATACGATACAATCACATGCAGCAACCCCTGTGAGAGAAATATATATCAGGTTTGAAGCAAGCGATACTCTTTCGAAGGGCTTCAAATATGCTGTTACTGCAATTCCGATCGATGAATACAGAAGAGGTTATCCAATGCCTGACCTGCAGCTGGAATGGGCAGACAGCTTTGATGACGACCAGTTCAAGGTCAGTAATATCGGCAGAAAATATGACAGAACAATACTGGTAACAGGAGCGAAAATTTTACCTGGAACAATTGGGGGAACCGTTCCAAGCCCATGGGGCATCAGGATTTGGGTGAAAGATGCAGCAGGAAATATCGACTATTATGATACCATTACTAATGGTGGATATATCGATCAAGAGGGACCGACTATATCCGATGTGACTACAGAATACAAGTACTTTAACGATGCATCTGGCATAGTAAGGGTATATGTAGCTGCAACAGAACCATCATTTGGTTCCGGACTGGCGACGAGGGCATACAGCTTTGACGGAGGCAAGACGTGGCAAGCATCCAACTGGATATCGATTCCTATAGGAGCATCGATCCCGGCAGGACGAATCATGGTCAGAGATAATTTCGGGAATATGTCCGTATATAACAAGACCGTTAAGACGACTCTTCAGGATGTAATAAAGCGTATAAATGATCTCGATCCGGAAACAGCGAAGGATAAAGATTTCAAAGAGATAATAGAGTTATATAAGCAGCTGTCCGACCGTGAGAAGAGCAAGGTATACAACTGGCAGGATTTCCTTGACATGCTCGGAAACCGCAAGGATCAGGATTGGGACGACGATTTCGGAGATATCGGAGAGCCTGATGACGGCGGAGAGCAGGGCGGTGATCAACCGGATCCTGATGATCCCGGCGGCGATCAGGAAGGAGATGGAGAAGACGATGGCGGAGCAGGAGATAACGACGGCAAGCCGTCGGACGGAAGCGGAAACGGCAGAGGCGGGGGCAAGCCTGAAGCCCGTGATGCAGACGGAGGAAATGATACAGACACAGTGAGCGTCGCTCTTTCCAATACGAGCACATCGAATACGCCTGACGTGAAGACAAAAACCGGCCAGAATTACCGTGAGGCCGAGATAGAAAAGAAAGGCGCCGGAGGCATGCTCAGCCAGGGCATGGTGAAGCTGTGGGAGCTCATACTTCTCATCATCATAGTGGGAGGAGCATACACATACGGCGCTCAGAAGAGATACAGAAGATATAGGAATGACGCGGCATAGGAGGAGATATGTTCACAAAAGTAACGAATGATTTGCTGAGGGGCGTCGTATCGATGCTGCAGACGCCTGTAGTAGTGGTACTTCTTATACTCATTGTCGTAGCCGTCGCCATGGCGGGAAGCTTCACTGTGGAGTACTTTACAGAACACAGGAAGCTCAAAGAGAAGATACCTGATCTTTTAAAGAAGCTTACGGACGCCGATCTTTCAGATGCGGCTGACATAGTTATGAAAAGCAGCCTCCTTAAGCGTCAGAAGGAAGCGATAATAAGGATACTGGAGTCAGGAGATATGGATCCCGATTCAAGAGACGCCTTCGCGTCGCAGCTACTGTTCGATGAAGCGGCGCATTACAGGAGGTACCTTAAAGTGCCTGAGCTGGTACTCCGTCTCGGCCCTATGTTCGGACTCCTGGGAACGTTGATTCCTTTAGGGCCCGGCCTTATCGCTCTCGGACAGGGGAACACAGAAGTCCTTTCACAGTCGCTGCTCATCGCTTTTGATACGACGGCGGCAGGCGTTATAGTATCTGCGTTCGCGTTCGTAGTCCAGTACTTCAGGAAGAACTGGTATCAGACATATGCCAGGGATCTTGAATCAGTAGTGGACATAATCCTTGATAAGATGGAAGAGGCGTGACATGAGAGAGAAGAGAGAAAGAAGCGGCAGAAGGGAAAGTCGCATAAGAAGCAGGAACTCGTCCTCATGGATGGAAGTATCAGAGCCCGAGAATCCTCTGGATTCTCTTTCCAACCTTTCTGACGTTATGCTGGTGTTCGCATGCGGACTCATGGTAGCTTTGATCATCAACCTTAACGTGGACGTGTCGAGGCTGAGCGAAGCTGTGGTAAGATACAAGGACGACAGCGAGAGCGCGGAAGTCGAGAGGAGGGACGGAGCCGGCATGGAAGAGATCGGCAAGGTATACCGTGACCCGAAGACCGGGAAAACATATATAGTTGATAAGGGTGAAAACGGATACGACGAGGACGAATAAATCACATGAGATAATAGCTGGAAAATATTGACAGTCTATGGGGAAGTTGATATCGTAGACATCACCAGAAGGATAGCGGGGTGGTTGGCCTTTCAGAATGCTCTTGTTGCCGCCTGAAGGAGGCAGGCGAGAATTCAGAAAGGAGGAAGCCATGATGAGACTCACTATCTCATACTCCAAAGGGGTATTGCGGATAACGATGAGTATCAGGGCACGAAAAGACCACCCTACAGCTGATTGGACTGACTAGGGTGGCATAACCCAAAAGGCCAACCGCTTAAGCGATTCCTTCTGGCTTTATTATATCATCTGCATCTGTCTATGCAACTATATATCTAAGAATTTTTGCAGCAACAGCTGGGAAATATTGACAGTCTATGGGGAAGTTGATATCGTAGACATCACCAGAAGGATAGCGGGGGTACGAAAAAACCACCCTACGCGAATTGCAACCAAGTAAGGTGGCTTAATACCTGAAAGGCCAATCGCTTAGCGATTCCTTCTGGCTTTATTATATCATCAGTCTTTGCTAATGCAACATCATATCATAATATTCTATAAAAAGAACTGGGAAATATTGACAGTCTATGGGGAAGTTGATATCGTAGACATCACCAGAAGGATAGCGGGGGTACGAAAAGACCACCCTACAAGTGATTCAGCCGAGTAGGGTGGTCTAGTACCACATAAAAGGCCAACCGCTTAAGCGATTCCTTCTGGCTTTATTATATCATCCACATGTGACGATGCAACTACTTATTAACAATATTATTCTCAGTATACGAAACTGTTCAGTATCTGTTCTATCAGGAACATCCCGCCTTTTGCGCCGAGATGCGTCTTCTGTATGACGTCTATGTATCCTATCGAAGGAAGAGATATCTCTATGCCGCATATCTTCTTCCCTTCAGCCTTCATCATCGCTATGGTGTTCCCGTCTCCAAGCACGATCTCAGGATCGTCGGGATCTTCGGTCATGCCGAGGTATTCAGTGAGGAACGCCGAATACCCGCGCTTTACGGCGTCGCTTCCGTATACCTCGAAATGCGCTCCTTTCGGGAGCCCAGTAAGGGAGCTCATCCTCGCTATGTGGAGATATACCTCGGCTCTTGCTTTCTTTATCTCAGTAAGCGCAGGCTCGGGATCTGCGTCCAGAATGTCTGCTATATCTGTGATCAACTTTTCCATGGCTTTGAACCCGACCGGGTAACCGTACTCGGAAACGACGAACGGAGTCCCGAAGCGCTCTTTCAGGTACTCTGCTGAGTCAAGTCCCCAGTCAGGATCTACCACGACGTTCAGTGAAGCTTCCGGGACGGTTCTGATTTCACCCAGAGAGCTCTCGCAGAGGAGCGCCGTGTTTACCTTTATGCCGCACAGACCGAGAAGCCTGCTGATCTCCTTCATGTCCCCGGCATGGTACTTCTGATATATCGAAAGTCCGAGGAGGTTCACTTCCCGGGCTTTTCTTTCCTGAGGAGCGCACAGCTTATCGATGACAGTTCTTGCCGCTGCTTTCCAGCCGTCAGTTATGTCCTTCGAGTATCCCGGGGACTGGCATGTTATGAACGGAAGACCGGAAGGAGAAGCATCCCTGACTATCCTCTCAAGGTCATCTCCGATGAGGGCGGCGCCGGGCGAATTGACTACGACAAGGATGTCAGGCGTGACGCGCTTCAATATGAACCGAATGGCATCCTGGAGCTTTCCCTCGCTCCCGTATACGTAGTCGCGCTTGTCCAGATATGTACAAGGCACTCTTCTCTGCCCGAAGAACCACTCGTCGGGATAATTCAGAGGGTCGTAGTCGTCCTTATGCACCGACTGAGTCTCAGCCGTTATGCTGTGGTAGAACTTGCAGCCTGTCGGTCCGTTCAGGATCACAAGCGCGTTCTTTATGCCTTCGAAACCGAAGACGAGGCCGGACAGACTGTCAGGCGTGATATTTCTCAAATAGCTCTCTGTCATTCTGCCACTCTCCTTCGTTATCTGCTTCAACGAGGCCGCTCCAGCGCTCTACCATGTCGAGCCCTGAGAAGAAGCCCACATCTGGGCACATCGGTATGTTGTCCATGATGCATTTATGCTTTATCTTTTCCGTGCTGTAGTTTCCGAGCACGATGTCAGGCTTCAGCTCTTCGATGTCTTCTGCCCTCTGCTCGCGGTCATAGTCCTCGACGACTTCCACGTCTTTTATCTCCGGGATAGACGTTCTGAACCCCTCGTCCTGAGAGAAGTTGAGCACGCCTATTTTGACGATATTCATCCCGCAGTCAAGAGCTGCTCTAAGTATCCAGTCGAGCTCATGATTGAACGTAACGATGAACAGCCTCTTGCCTTCGAGAGCAGGCCTTAGCCCCTTTATCCTTCTGTAGTATCTCTCTCTGTTCTCTCTGATGAGATCTTCAGCTTCTTTCTGCCGCCCGAAGTGCTCCGCGATACCGCGGATCCACTTTTCGGTCTCCTCGTATCCCACAGGGAACTGCATGCCGAAGAACTGAGATCCGTAGTTCTCAGTGAAATATGTCTCGAGTATGTTCCCTGTATAGTCCTTGTACGCCAGGAGGTTCAGCTCGGCGGAGCAGAATTTCCTTACAGACTCATATGAAGTGTTGTACAGGAACCTGCAGTTCACTTTTATATGCATTGCGTCGAGGAACGACCGCACTACGGCGAAATTGCTGTCAGCGTTCTTCAGGACGACCTTCTCGAATACAATGTTCACCGTGTCAGGCTCAGGCCTTACGGACGGGTCTATGATCTGCCTGGCAAGCTCAGTGTACGCCATGAGCATGCCCTGGAGATAGTCACCGGACAGGTTGCCGTCGGCTTTGACAGTGATGATCCTGCAGTCCGGAGTCGACAGTTCCCTTACTCTGTCTATGTCGTCTCCGATGATCCCGGCCGGGCACGCGCTTACAACTATCAGAGCTTTAGGATGCTCCTTCGAGCTCACGATCCTGGAGACGCGCTCCATCAGCTTGTCAGTGCCGCCGAATACCATGTCGCTTTCGGTCATGTCGGTGGCTTCCATGTCAGGAAGAAGGGCTGACGGGAGAAGCACTCCTCTTTCATACAGAGCTCTCCTGCCTGTGCTGCTCACTGTCTGCCAGGAAATATAGGCGCAGCTCTTCGGAGCGTGCATAAGTACTTTCGCGTCGTTTATATGCACGCTCATGCAGACCGCGCCGTTGAACGCGCAGCCGTGAAGAGGGTCGTCCCTTATCACGTTCTTTGATACGATCTCTGCGCCGGATCCCCTGGCGCCTGCCGGGGCCGGATCTGGGGCGTCCGTATCAGCCGTATCTGCCGGCTGTATTTCATTATCTTTACCGGAAGCGGTATCTCCGGTCTCATGACTGTTTTCACCTGACAGGTATTCGGTCCCGAGGATGAGCGACTCAAGCTCTTCGTCGGTCAGCGTGGCAGCCTTGTAGTGAGGCACACCTGAAAGGATGCTGTCTGCGATCCCTCTGAATATGTCGGCGAGAGCCTTGTATCCCGCTTCGACCGCCGTCATGTTTTCCCGCTCCAGGTACGCGAACTCGTCTGTCCTCGGGATGGACGCGAAAACAGGGAGACCGACCGCGTCAGCGAACTTTTGAACTCTTTCACTTTCGCCGGCGACGTTCCTGCTGTTGTATATCAGCCCTGCTATCCTCGGGGTGTCGGTATCGTAGTTAGCTATTCCGCGGAGAATGTTGTTCGCGGCGTAGATAGACATGTATTCCCCGGAAGTCACGACGAAGATCTCGTTAGCGTACTCGCGCCTTATCGGGACAGCGAAGCCGCCGCAGACCACGTCGCCCAGGACGTCGTACATGACTAAGTCGTAGTCATCTTTTATATGGAACCTGTCCAGGAGCTCGAAGGCCGTGATTATCCCTCTTCCGGCGCATCCTACTCCGGGCTTCGGGCCGCCCGCTTCTATGCATCCCGATCCGTTAAAACCCCGGAAGAGTATGTCTTCAGGCTTCTGGTCAAGCATGGCGGTGTCCCTTATGTAGTCAAGTACCGTGGTTATGCGCTTTCCGTGCGTAAGGAGCCTGGTCGAGTCATGCTTCGGGTCGCATCCGATCTGGAGGACTCTTCTCCCGCGGGTCGTGAGCGCGGCTGTTATGTTTGACGCCAGGGTGGATTTTCCTATTCCGCCTTTGCCGTAAATGGCGATCTCTTTCATTTCAGTCTCCCTGTCTGTTTACCTTCTGTTATACTATGATTCTATTCCGCGCCGTGCGCAGTTGTCAAACCGGCGGGCATATGGCAGGCATGCTTTACGGAGCTTATCGACAAGATCCTATAGTCTGGATTTCAGCTATCAGCTGTTTTCTCCGTTTTTGTTTCAGCTATGACATGAAAAACGCCTGCAGCTGAAAAAATATGTACGGAAAGCATGCAAGCCGGTGTGTTTTAGCGCTGAGGCTGTTGTTTCACCTGCGGATCCGTGCTTTTTAAGTGCATATCCATATGAAAAATTTCAGCTATGGAGTGACTTTCCTGATTTTGTTTCAGCTGCGAAGAAAAAAGGTACGATAGCTGAAACCGGTCAGGCCATGATGTCCAGGCATATAACAAAAAAGGCGCCGCACTCTATATGCGGCACCTGTATGAAGCTGCTTCGCCGGGTCCTACTTGGCGATGACAGGGACGTAGATGAACACTCCCTCAGCCGTGTAGTACTCGAAGTCCATTTTTTCAACGTCGAACCTGTATGCGCTCTGGTCGAACCAGTCGTTGAAGATTGCCTTCCATATGGCGCGTAGGTTCCCGACGAATTCCTCGTGTGTGTGAGCCGCAGGAACGGCGAACACCGCATATTCCGCCGCAGGGACGTCGATCACTTTCAGTCCCGGGTCTGCTTCTGCGCCTTCGGCCAGGACGTTGCCGTATACGTAGTACAGCTCTTTACCGCCGGCGTCGTGCATCCACGCCCCGATCTTGGCCTCCGCCTTGCTGAACGCTTCCTCGTGTGACTTAGCGGTGAGCTCAGGCAGGTCTTTGCCGATCCAGTAGCCGCCGCTCTCGAGGATGTCGATCTCGCTCTCCGGCTTTATGACAAGGCAGCTCGCCCTGAATGCTTCTTTTCTGATGATCTCAGGTTCCATTTCCGTTTCTCCTTTCATTTCTGACAAAGGCTTCGCATGCGCCTTTCGGTACTTTGACGGCGGGATCCCGAAGGATGCCGTGAACGCCCGGGTGAATCCGGAGACCGTATCAAAACCGATCTCCATGGCGGTATACGTCACAGATCTTCCGCTTTCAAGCAGAGCTTTCGCGAGCTCAAGGCGCTTCCTCAGTATATAGTGCGACAGGCCTTCTCCTGTGACAGCACGGAACACATGGCAGAAATGGAAATACGAATAGCCGGAGCGCCTCGCGACCTCCCCGGGATCTATGTCTTCCCTGACATGGTCAGCTATGTACTTCTCAGCTTCTTCGACAGCTTCTCTGTATCCCATGATTCCGCCTGCCTTTGATCATCTAAATGATATACTATACCAACCCGGCCCGCTTTTCCATTCTTGCGGAAGATATGTATATAATCATGGCGGTTCCGGCGCTTAAAATCGGGTCTTCGCAGGCAAGGAAGCGTTGACTTTTCGCGCCTTCGGGGTATAATTGAATCGGGACAATAATGATGATGCGCGTCCGCGCCATGGTGCGGATTAAAAGGGAAGCAGGTGAAAGACCTGAACGGACCCGCCACTGTATTTGGACCATGATCCATAAGTCAGATTACCCGCGCATTATCCGATTCGACAGGCGTCGCGGAATACGCTTTTGGAATTTGTCGTGTCTTCAGACAGAAGCAGCTTTTGTCTGAAGACGATATGATGCTGAAAGGACTGTGGTACCTGTTGCCACAGTTTTTTGTTTGTTATGAAGAGACCGGACTTCAGCCTTGGGGCGGACAGAAAGAGGATACTTCTCTGCATAGCGTCAGTTCTGCTGATGCTTGTTTTTGTGTACGCGTTCAGATATGCCATAGAGCAGAGCGATCCGTTCGTACCTGACGATACCGTATCGTCGATGGACAACAAGAGGTCGCAGGTGTATGTAAGCGGCGACGAATATAAGCTGGACGCCGAGACCGCAAAAGAGCACAAGCAGAATGAGCGGAAGAGGAGCGACATACTCAGCCAGAGCAGGTCGTCTGACAACAATAACCGCGACCGATCGGGAGGTCTGGGGGATGACGGCGACAACAACCCGGGCCGTGTGAAGCCGGAAGATCAGCGGAAGCCGGACGACCGGGAAAGAGAACCCGGGGATCCGGATAAGCCTAGAGACGACGACGATGATCCGTATGATGATTCTACAGGGAAAGACGACGATGAAAGGTCCAAGGTCCCTACGATAAAGTTCAGCTTCCGCGACGGCGAGACGATGACCGGCAGCCCGGTAAAATTCTGGATCCTGGCGAAGGATTATCACGGTACTGTGATCCCGGCGTTCTCCAATGGAGACGGTAAAGTAGAAGTCTGGCTGAACGGGGCCAAGATAGTCAGCACCGGCTCGGACGGAGGGAAGATATATTACAATCCTGCAGTCAAAAGCGGAAAGAACACGGTCAAAGTGACCGCGTACGACTCCACGACTGTCAAGGGGAAGTGGACGCCTCATAAAAGAACGATCACAAGAAAATTCACGGCGAATATCGATACGGGGCCGAAGATCGTGGGAAGCGTCACGGTATCGATCTCAGCGCCTTCGCTCGGGATCGGGACTATCTCGAGCGGCATCAAGGTGGACATAACGAAGGACGAGTCAGTGCATGATGTCCTTAAAGAGGCTTTCAAGAAAGCGGGGATATCGAGCACGATGTCGGCGTCGTATCTTTCGGGGATCTCGAAGAAGGGCATAGCGAAGAAAGCCAGGATAACAGACGAGCTCCGCGAAAAGGCGAGAGAAAAGCGAGTAACGATAAAAGAGAGCGATGACTGGCCGAAGAACTGGGAAGACAGGCTTTTTGAGAAAGACTTCTGCGACGCTTCCGGCTGGCATTACGAAGTAAACGGCTCGGAGCCGAATGTGGGTATCGGGTCCAAGTCGGTCGATGACGGGGATACAGTGGATCTGGTGTTCCATCTGTTCGACGGAGATACCAACTGATATATTTACAGCAGGTGAGTCAAATGAAAGAGTTCCTTAAAACAAAGAATTTCATCATAGCAGCGTGCGCGGCCGTTTTTGCTGTCGCGCTGCTTCTTGTTTTTCCGGCCGCGGGTCAGGAAGAAGCCTTTGCGTCGTCGCATACTGTCGACTGGGGAAGGTTCCAGAACAGCGAGGACAATAACGGCGTGACAGACGTGCTGACTCCTGAATCATACGATGAGACGTGCATCCTGTGGAGCAAGGACCTCGTGACGGGGTATACCAGCTCGTTCACGCCGCCGCTCATCATAGACGGATACATCTACACCGCGTCGCAGCAGAAAGTGTACAAGATAAGCCGGGGCCACAGGAACTCTGACGGCGAATGGGTCGACGGCGGAAAGATAGAAGCCGAGAGCGAAGAGCTTGAGAACGACGTGAGCTACGCCATGCACCCTATGACATATTCGGATGAGGAGGAGGCTCTGTACGTACCTCTGCTCGACGGCAGAGTACAGTGCCTTGATATAAATGATCTTTCGCTCAAGTGGACGAGCAAGACATATTCGGGAGACCAGGCTCTGAGCCCTATATACTACAGGGACGGCTTCATATATACCGGGACGTGGGGAGGCGAGACGACGGACGGCGTCTTCTACTGCGTCAACGCCGATAAGGATACGGAAAGCGGCGGAGGCTCGACAGTCTGGGAGTTCCGCCCGTCGGAGCAGAAGACAGAGACAAAGGCGAGAGTTCTTGAGGAATTCGTGATCCCCGAAGGTGCGTCGGAGCCCGACAACTTCTATACATACACGGCTGTCATCAAAGTGAAGCCGCAGAGCGGATATAAGTTTGATAAGGACAAGACGGGAAGATACTGGCTGTACGACAGCGAGGGCAACAAGGTCAGTGCTTCAGACGGGTCTTCGGAAGACTTCGAGCAGAGCGCTGTCAACGGATACGGATCTTCACTGGAATATAACGGAGACGGGACGGCAACGATAAGGGCCAGGTTCGACTATCATGACGGCGCCTTCACTCAGCGCGGCAAGAAGGGAAGCGGCGGAAAGGACCAGGTAAGCTCGATCGAGATCGCCGGGCTTGCGGCGCCTTCAGCAGGGACTGACCTCGATACGGCGGTGAGCATATCAGGCTATGTGAGCGTACAGAGCATATTATGGAAGACCGGCGACATCCCTCACGGATTCTACTGGGCGGGAGCATACGTGAACGGCAGATATGTAATAGTCGGATCCGACGACGGACAGAACAACATGTTCGGAGGAGCCGGCGACGCTTCATATACAAGGACGGCGTCTGTCTACTGCCTCGACAGAGAGACAGGCGAGGTCATAGACAGGATAGATGAAGTCAAGGGAGACGTAAGGAGCACCATAGTCCACAGAAACGGATATGTATATTTCACGACTAAGGGCGGCTTACTGTATAAGGCGAAGCTTGGCGCTGACGGAAAGTTCAGCCATATCTCTTCGTTCGACACAGGCGCCATGATGACGGCGTCGCCGGTAGTATACAACAACAGGATATACGTGGGCGTATGCGGCATGGCAGGACAGTTCAACGCCGACGGAGGCCATAAGTTCTGCGTGTTCCGTGATGACGACGAGCTCACAGGGACCGCCGAATACGAGACATATAACATCGGGGGAAAGCCTGTGAACGTCATAAAGAACGTGCCGTCAGGCTCGTTCCTGTACTGTGTTGACATCGCGGGATACCCGCAGGCGGCTCCGGTTTTGTCCACGGCGGTGAACAGGCTGTACTTCACATACAATGCGTTCCCGGGAGGCATATATTATCTGGAGGACGACGGCGTATCGATCCCGGAGAATCCGCAGGCGCACAGGCTGTTCAGCCCTGAAGGCAGCATGCAGCAGTATTCGATCAGCCCTATCGCAGTCGACAGCGAAGGCACTCTGTACATCAAAAACGACAGCGGCAACCTCATGGCGGCCGGCATCAACAAGGCCTGGGCCGACGGCATATCGGTAAAGATCGACGGAAAAGAAGTGACTTGGAACAAGGAGTTCAGGTCCGGCGACCTTAATTATGTGCTGACGGCCTCTGAAGTTGGATACGCGGACGTCACGGTCGACGTGCCTGACGGGATGACGGCGGAAGTGAACGGAGAAAGGTACACCGGGACCATGCAGGTCTCTGTCGGCGAAGACGCGTCTCCGATCGAGGTAAAGGTAAAGAGAAGCGAAGGCGGAGAAAAGTACGCGCGTACATATACGCTCAACATAAGCTCGGTGTCCAATATAGCGGACCTTGCCGGTATAGCGATCAACTGCAACAGCAACATGCCGCCTGCCGTCATAGTGGACAGCAGCGAGTATACGTCCCTGATGAGCAGCCTGTACGAGCTCAGGCATACGGACAGCGGCGACAGCTATGTCAAGACAAACGACAGGAGGATCGCCTCCGGCAAGACATATTACATCAAGAACGGCGGGGACTATGAGGAGGCCGTGCTCGACAGCCCTGCCGGGAAAGGCTGGTACGAGCAGGAGTACGCCGTTTCAGAAGATACGAAGGTCGATTTCACGAAGACATATTACCGCCGCGCGCACGATCAGGAAAGCGGCGGATACATTTACTCGCCGATAGAAGACGGTGACTTCATCGGAAACGAGGATCCTCATGGAGAGGAATGGTATGAGCACAGCGGCGGGTATTACGCTTCAGAAGATACGGAGGTCATGGACAAGGACTACTATCAGCGCATAGATCATCACGCCAATGACCCTAAGGCGAGCCAGAAGAACCTGCTCGGTTACGACCCGGTATTCGACGCTGACTGTATTCAGTATGTGAGCAGGATGTCGGATCAGAAGACGGCGTTCATGAACGTCTGGGTCGCTAAAGCTCATCCTAAATCAAAAGTAAAGGTATACCCTGTGGAGGGGGTCGGGAACGACGCGTCCGCTGATATCTCGGAGGACGGCACTATCCCTGACAAATACGGACAGGGAGACAAGGGCAGGTACCCTGTCTACTGGATCAAAGGCAGGCAGTCGGCGAAGATCAGGATCGACGTCACTTCCGAAAGCGGTAAAGTGACCAAGTCGTACACCCTTGAGCTGGTGCGTGACGAGAGCAGCATCGACATCGGTAAAGAGCCGCTCGAGGTCACGCCTTCGACACTGAAGTTCTTTACGACGAGCGGCTGCAGGACTGCGCAGGCAAAAGCCATGCTGGGAGATGCTGATGTTACTGAGAAAGTATCCTGGAGGAGCAGCAGGCCTGAGTTCGTGACCGTCGACAGCAAGGGCGTCATTTCGGCGGTCGGCGGGGAAGTCGCTGAAGACAATCCGGTCACAGTTTGGGCAAGATACAAGGCGCAGGAGACGCCGGTCAGCGTATGCGTGGTAAAGCCGCAGGCCGCGGCGCCTATGGCGGGCCTTAAGAAAGGCACATATGAAGAGGCGAAGAAGATCACGCTCACAAGCGCGACTCCTGATACGGAGATATATTATACGATAGGAGAGAACGGGGCCCCGGCGGCCCTGCCGACAAAGGAAAGCGGCATCAGATATACCGGGCCTGTCCCTCTCGGCCGCGAAGGCAGTAAAACGAGATACAAGATAAGGGCGATAGCGGTCAGGGACGGATACAAGAACAGCGCCGTAAGCGAGCTCGACTATGTCATCGATCTCCGCGAAGCTGCCGGCACCGTAAACATCGGCGGCCTTACCGCTCCTGCAGAAGGTGAGGCATTTGACGACAGTGTGTCATGTGATGGAGGCATGACAGTAAGCGGCATTAAATGGTACAGTGTCTCCGGCGGTGAAGAGACTGAAGTATCGGGAGATGCTGCCGCCGGCAAATGGTACCGCGCGAAAGTCAGCCTCCATATAGAAGATGAGAGCAGTATGAGATTCAGCGGATCCACCCTGGTAAGGGCGGGAGAAGATGAAGACGCTTTATATGCGGTCGCAGAGCTCATCTCAGACGAAGAGCTGACCGCGGTGTTCGATTTTCCGCCGCAGGGTCAGGTAAGCAGCGTCACGCTCGTTGGCCTTGAGAGGCCGGAAGGCGGCGAGGCGTTCGGTGGCCAGGCGTTCAGTGCTTCGCCGGGAGTAACTGTATCTGACATAGAGTGGACGAATAAGGACGGCGGCGCCGTATCCGGGAAGGCGGGATACTATTCGGAGTATTACGCGGACATTACGATAGCGCTCTCAGAGGGCTTTGCGCTTGATGATCAGGCGCAGGCAGCATGCGTCGTGGACGGTGAAGCTGTTTCGGCAGAGCTTACCGCTTCCGGGAGCTCAGCAGTGGTAAGAGTACCGCTCAGATCGACAAAGTTCAGGCTTGACACCTTTGAGGGAAGCGGCCTTATCGCTTCTCCGGCAGAGCTGACAGGCCTTCCGAACGGCATCTCGGCCGGAGGAATAAGGAACAGGCTCGCGGAAGTAAAAGTGACCGCGGTATCGGATAAAGGAGACGCGGTCGATCTGGAAGCCGGGGCTGTCTACTGGCCTGATAAGACGATATCGGCGTCGTATGATCCTATGGACATGGTGCCGGCTCCGTTCGGAGCTGTCGGCCAGGTGACGCTGCCTGAATACGTCGACGGCAACGGCAGCAGCAGAGAAGTCACTGTCACAGTTTCCGTGGACAGAGGTACGATAGTGGATCCTGTCTTCACGCCTGCTTCAGGGACATATACGGAAGGACAGACCGTGACGATAGCGTGCGGTACTCCGGGCGCATACATCAAGTACGGAAGAAGTGACATCAAGAATCCTGATTCATCTGACGGCTGGTACGATTACGAGGGGCCTTTTGCCGTATCCGGTAAGAAAGACAGAAAGATCACATACACGATCAAGGCGCGCGCGTACGCATACGGCCTTGAGAGCAATATAGTGACATATAAGATAACGGTCGACCGGTCACAGGCGGCGATAGCCGCGGCGAAGAAGCTGAAGGTAAGCGGATTCAAGGTCAAGGCGAAGGGAGGCAGGAAGTTCTCCCTGTCCTGGAAGAAGAACAAAAGCGCCGGCGGATACCGTGTCATGTATAAGCTGAAGTCCGCTAAAAAGTGGAAGACGCTCAAGACGACGACCAAGACGAAGCTCACTTCAAAGAAGCTCAAGAAGGGCAGGAAATACCAGTTCTGTGTCTGCACATACAAAGATGTGGACGGGGTCAGATATTTCGGCGTCTGGACGAAGACAAAGACCGTGAAATGCAGGTAAATTGTTGACAATGAAAACGTAAGAGGTGTAGCATAATTACAGGTACTATGAGTATCGGGAAAAGAGAAAAATTTAACAGGATCTTGTGTGCCCGGAAGGGGCGCTGGGGAATCAGGTGTGAGACCTGAGCGGTACCGCCACTGTGATAAGCGGACAGTATCATTGCGGAAGCAGATACTGCTTTGATCTTTAAGTCAGGAGACCTACACGGGATCTGTCTTTGGCAAACGGTCTATTTGCAGAGGGGTCAGAGTGAAAACGGGCTGTGACTTGAGTCACAGCTTTTTTATTTACAAGTCATAAGGTGAGGAAAATGGAAGCATATCAGGAGAAAAAGTTCGGTATCACTAAAGCAGAACAGATCTGCGGAGAAGTAACCAAGGCGATCAGCGGAAAGAACGAGATCATCGCGAAGGTCATGATGGTCATCGTCGCGGGCGGCCACATCCTTCTTGAGGACATCCCGGGAGTCGGAAAGACGACCCTCGCGCTTGCGTTCAGCAAAGCGATGGATCTCAAGTTCAACCGTGTGCAGTTCACGCCTGATGTAGTACCGTCGGATGTGACGGGATTCTCGCTCTACAACAAAGATACCGGGAAGTTCGAGTACAAGGAAGGCGCCGCGATGTGCAACATCATGCTTGCCGACGAGATCAACAGGACTTCCAGTAAGACGCAGTCTTCACTGCTCGAGGTAATGCAGGAAGGAAACGTTACGGTGGACGGGGTAACTCACGAAGTACCGAAGCCGTTCCTGGTCATAGCGACTGAGAACCCTGTCGAGACGGCGGGGACACAGATGCTTCCGGAAGCTCAGCTCGACAGATTCGCGGTCCAGCTTTCCATAGGCTATCCTGACAAAAAGGCCGAGATGGGCATCCTCGCCGACAGGCGTACAGCAGACCCGCTGGATTCGATCAGAAAAGTCGCCGGCGCGGAAGACATCCTGCGCATGAGGGAAGAGGCCAAGAGAGTATATATCGATATGAAGATATACGACTATGTTACAGATCTGGTAAGGGCCACGCGAGACCACAAGCTGATAAAGCTCGGCATCAGCCCGCGTGGAGCCATATCCATCTGCTCGCTCGCGCAGGCGAGGGCTTATGTGAGCGGAAGGGACTTCGTGATACCTCCTGACGTGCAGGCTGTGTTCAAAGACTCCGCCAGGCACCGTATCATGCTCAGCTCGCAGGCGCACCTCGAGGGCGAGACCGCGGACAGCATACTGGATGAGATACTGAAGAACACCAAGCTTCCTGATGTGATGAAGGAGGCGCAGAAGTAGTCCGGTATGAAAAGGATAAAAGCGGCATTTCTGATCTGGCTCATACTGGCCGGGACGATATATGTGATGAACGGCAGTAAAGCGGCGGCAGCCATGTTCATAGCTGCCCTGTCTTATTGTGTCATTGCTCTGGCCGCAGTTATGATATCGGGAAGAAAGATGAGCACCAGGATCATCATAGATTCCAGCGCTGAGAAAAATAAAGAATGCGGCATCGCCGTGAAGGCGGAGAACAGGTCGAAGGTCCCTGTTCCGCTGTGCAGTATGGACATAGCATGCGAAAACGTCCTTACAAAGGAGAAGGAGATCATACCGCAGAGGCTGTCGCTTGGCCCCGGGGGGAAGGGCGATGCCGGCTTCACGGTATCGAGCCCTTACTGCGGGATGATCGATGTTACTGCGGGCAGCGCGGTGATATCAGATCCGGCAGGGCTGTTCAGAAGACAGCAGAAGATATCGGCAGAGTCCCGGCTTTATGTGATGCCTGAGATAAGCGCGGCGGAGATACCGGGCGGATATCTGGACTCATACGATATGGAGAGCTACACGTATTCGCAGTATAAGAAAGGAAGCGATACGGGCGAAGTCTTCGGCATACGTGAATATCAGGACGGAGACAGCCCGAAGCAGATACACTGGAAGCTGTCGGCAAAGCTTGACGATATGGTCGTGAAGATCCCGTCGTATCCTATCGAGAACAAGCTCATCCTCCTCTTCGATAATTCGATACCGGAGGGGTCAGAGCTTGACGCCGGGATGAGAAGCGGTCTCGCGGAATACTACTTCTCCATCTCGCATACGCTGTTACAGAAAAACATCACGCATTCGCTCGGATGGTGCGACCACAGGACCGGGGCGTTCATCGTCAGAAGAGTCGAAAGCGTGAGTGATATGTGGGCCGCTGTGCCTGATGTGCTTTCAGCAGGCATAGAAGAGAGCGGCATGTCCACGGTATACAGATTCCTTTCCTCTTCGGGGGAGGAGCATTTCACAAATCATTTCATCGTCACCTGCTTTGATCCGCCTGACACAGAGAGGCTTGCGGAGTACGGCGAGGTGAGGACATTCAAGAAGCATCAGACCGGGGAGAGTGTGAATTGAGACTGGGGTATTCAGAAGATAAGAAATACGCAAAACTGAATATTGCAGCTGAGATCATCTGCGCCCTGATACTTGGAGGAGCCTGCTTCTATCTGTTCCTTTCTATGTTCGGGCTCAAGTGGAGCCCGGGGACTATGATGGAAGGAAGCCTTGGAGGCGGCCTGTCAGGAGTATGGGACACGATCGCTGAGAAGCTTGGAACGATAGATTATATCATCCTTCCGAGATATGCGGCTGACATGGGTGCGGACGGACATATGAAATACGGGCTCGCGCTCACGTTCGTGCTCGCGGCGATGTCCGCCGTGTCGTATCTGATCGTTAAGTCAGGCTCGAAGCTGTTCCTGATGCTCGCGGCTGTTCCTGTTATGCTCGCGATGCTCGCGCTGAAGCTGCAGCCGTCCGCCGCGTCCGGAATGGCGTTCATGGCGGCTCTCCTTATCGTGCTTTCGGTGATGAATATAAAGGGCAAGATAAAGCCGGCGTACTTCCTGGTGCTGATCCTTGCGGTGGCGCTTGGCGCCGGTACGGTATACGGCCTGGAGAGCACGGTGTCGCTGAGCGGGCCAAAGTCCCTTTCGGACAGAGGCGCAGCGATGTGGGCCGCTCTGGACAGGGCGAGATACGGCGAGGATCCGCTCCCTCAGGGTGATGTCGGGAAGCTCGACGGGAAAGACCTGAAAGAGAGCCGCGGCGGGATAGGCGACATAAAGGAGAGCCTGAGAAGCTCCGAGAAAGCTGACGATGAGGCGCTGTCTGTAAAGATGAGTGATCCAGAGTCGTTCTATCTGAGAGGCTTCGTCGGAGCCGACTATGCGAAGAACAGATGGACGGCTCTTCCTGACGGCACGTTCTACGGGATGCGGGATACTGTTTTCTGGCTTAACAGGAGGGATTTCGACGGCCTGTCGGAGATGTCGAAGGCCGCGGCCCTGGGAGGCGCCGACAACAGAGAGATAAAGATAGACGTGGAGGTAAAGGACGCGTCGAAGAACATAGCCTTTACGCCTTATGAGCTCAAGCTCGAGGCAGCGGAAGGCGAAAAAGCCAGGAAGTCTGAGATGAGGCTTCCTGCGGGGACAAAGAACTACGGCGGAGCATTTCTCGGGCTTGAGGGATTTTCAGGCAGAAAGAGCTATTCATATACTGCGTCAGGCAACGTGACCGGGATGTGGACAGACGCCGTGGGAAAGCTGTACACTGCGCCGGAGACCCCTTACATAAAGGAATATTTCATAAACGAGAGCCACTATAACGTACTGCAGTACGAGCATTATACAGACGTGCCGGACGACCTTACGAAGCTGTTTATGAGCGAGGTGGGGTATCCGGGCGACATTTCAGAGGATCACGCCGACTATAAGGATACGATAGAGATCATATCGCGGTACCTCAAGGAAAAGTACATATATTCTGAAACATTCAAGGCACCCGGGAAGGGCAAGGACTTCATACAGTCCTTCGTTGAGAAGAAGCTCGGGAGCGATATCCATTTCGCGAGCCTTGCCGCTATGCTGTTCAGGTATTACGGGATCCCGGCCAGATATGTGGAGGGATATCTTGTCACTCCTGACAACGTCATGGGTGCTATGGGAGATGCTGCATAGTAACACTTACAACAATATCTCCTGTTTC
>JAZUNH010000001.1:0-42749 GCA_045604065.1 Anaerovoracaceae bacterium | reverse complement strand
TGCGGAAAATTAGGTGAAATAAATATGAAATTCATATACGGCCCCTTTCCCTGATGCCTGTATGTCACTCAAACAGCCCGAGGACTGTCTCTTTTATCTCATCAGTATCGATCACGCCCTTATGGCGTATCTCTTTCTTATCCAGGTCGCGGAGCCCCTCAGGGACTTTGACGCCCGTCGCCTCCGCTATCTCTCTGATATACGCGAACCCGTCCGGCTGCTCCGGAAGCCCTATCGACTCGGCTACGCTCTTCGCGAACTTGTACGGGCTCGCGGTAGACGCGATCACGGTCGGCGTATCATCGACTGTCTCTTCCCTGTATCCTTCATATACCCTGTAGGCGACGGCGGTGTGCGTATCGAGGAGATACCCGTTTTCTCTGTACATCTTACCGATCGTGTCGTCTGTCATCTCCACGTCGGCGAATCCGCCGTAGAAGTCCTTCAGGCCTTCCTTTATCCTGTCCCCGACTTCATATCTGTGTTCTGTGTCAAGCTTCGCCATGAGCTGCCTTATCTCGTCGGGATCGTTCCCGGAAAGATGATACAGGAGCCTCTCCAGGTTGCTGCTGATGAGGATGTCCATCGAAGGCGAATTGGTGAGATAGAACTCTC
Organism: Anaerovoracaceae bacterium; assembly: GCA_045604065.1. Taxonomy (GTDB): domain Bacteria; phylum Bacillota; class Clostridia; order Peptostreptococcales; family Anaerovoracaceae; genus Aminicella. The sequence continues at coordinate 42,134 of JAZUNH010000001.1, read as the reverse complement.
TGTCAGTGTCGTATACTCCCGTGCGTATGAAATCTGTCAGGACCTTGTTCCTGTTGGAGGCGCAGATGAGCGTCTTCACAGGAAGCCCCATTAGCTTTGCGTAGTACGCGGCGAGGATATTTCCGAAGTTCCCGGTCGGGACCACTACGTTTATCTGGTCTCCGCACTCTATCGCGCCCTGCCTCACCATGTTGAGGTACGACCATACGTAGTATACGCACTGCGGGATCAGCCTTCCGATGTTGATGGAATTCGCGCTCGAGAGCTGCACGCCCTTCGCCAGCAGTATGTCTCTCACTTCTCCGCTCTGGAAGACGTTCTTCACGCCTGTCTGCGCGTCGTCGAAGTTCCCCCTGATCGCGAATACATGTGTGTTGTCCCCGGTCTGTGTGATCATCTGGCGCTCCTGCACCTCTGATACTCCGCTGTCCGGATAGAAGACCGTTATCTCCGTCCCCGGGACGTCAGCGAATCCTTCAAGCGCCGCTTTCCCGGTGTCTCCTGAGGTCGCCGTCAGGATGCAGATCTTCATATCGTCGTGCTCTTTCCTTACGGCAGCCGTAAGAAGCCTCGGGAGGATCGAGAGAGCCATGTCCTTGAACGCGGCCGTCTTCCCGTGCCAGAGCTCGATGAGCCATGCGTCCCCGGCTTTAACGAGAGGCGCTATCTCTTCAGTGTCGAACTTGGAGTCGTACGCTCCGTCCACGCACGACGCGATCTCTTCTTCTGTGAAATCCGTGAAGAAAGCTCCTATTACCTTCTTCGCCACGTCCTGATATTTCGCGTCCCGCATCTCCTCAAGATCAAAAGGCATGGCCGGTATCTCCTCCGGCACATACAGCCCTCTGTCCGGCGCGATGCCGCGTATTATGGCCTGAGCTGCCCTGAGCTCTTCCTTATCTCCTCTTGTGCTTCTGAACTTCATGTTTTTACCCCATTCCCGGTATAATTTTATAAAAAGTCCTTGCCAACTACTGATTAACAGTATATAATATGTAAAGTCAGTTTGCAAACTATCTTGCCGCCTTGGTCAAGAGGTTAAGACGTGGCCCTCTCACGGCCAAATCATGGGTTCGATTCCCGTAGGCGGTACCAACATAAAACAGCAGTCCAAATGGACTGCTGTTTTGTTATATCTGTTATGCTGCCTTACGAGATCGGCAGCCTCTCTTTTGTCCTGAGTATCTTACCTGCTCTCGATCCGTTGAAGTACGTGTTATGCATGAGGAAGACCAGATGCTTGTCTACTGACGTTACACTCTCTATCTCACCGAACGGGATCTCATATCCTCCGATATACTTGAGGTCTTTCGTCCTGTAAACATCCACGTAATTTGTGCCGCCCGTCCATAAGGCCACAAGGATGACGCCGTCCCCGGCTCCTATATCCTGCGCTCTCCTGGATCTCACTTTAAAGAGCTTTCCGGTCTCATTGAACTGTTCATCAGTTATCAGGACTTTCGGCCCGCCTGAAAGATAGAAGCGGCTGATGCTCGCGTCGTACGCGATGCCTGAAGTCACTCTCGGAAGCCTTACGCTTCCTGTGTTCCCGTTTTCAGTATTGAATATCGTGCACCCGGAGCTCGTATGCACCACGTACACCCTGCCGTTCGCATATGTGCTTCCGTTCGGATGACTCATGTCCAGCCTGACTCTGTCTTCCTCTTTCCCGTCTTCATTAAATACGGCGAGCGACTTGTCCTCATATGTCACTATATAGTTCTCGCCGGTGTAGCTGAATGACTGCGGAGCGCCGGAAGATCCCACGCACGGGATGCTGGCCACCTCCTCGAGATCAGAGCTGTCGAACTTCTTCAGAAGATACGGCGAGCTGTATGAAGGCGCCTCGTCAACATAAGTACCGATCTTTGCCTTATCAGAGAAAGGACTCTTTACATATTCGTCCCCGGCCTTCACTTTGGCCTTCACGCGGTATCCCGCCGAAGAGCGGAGGACTGTCGCTTCCCTTTCCTCAGTCTCCATAAACGGCTCATCAGAGCTTCCCTTATATATCTCGTATGACTCCGCGTAAGGCACCTCGCTCCATGTGAGCACAGCGTCGAACGAATCCTTTTCCTTTATCTTCACTTCCGGGGTCTCAAGCTCGTCAGGGAATACCGTAACCGTTACAGTCTTCTCTTCAGGAGCGAAATATGATCCTCCCTCCGCGCGGACCCTCAGCATCGTCCTCCCGGGCGATACGGCCTTTACCGTTCCTTTGTCATTCACATGTATGACTTCGGAATCAGCATTGTAGGATATATCACCGGAAGCCTTGGCGTTAAGCTTTTCCTTTTCGCCCTCGACAAGCACGATATCGTCGTTATCGAGTTCTATCTTCTGGCTGTATTTTATGAGCTTTATCGTATCGCTCTGCGCTGTCGGAAAAGTATGATCAGTTTCCGACGAGCTGACCGATCTTACGGACACTCTGTATTTCCCGGGGATATCATCGCAAGGCACCGAGCATGACAGGCCGCTGGTCTTGACGATCTTCGTATTATCCGTTTCCTGGTCTTCCACCCTTATCAGGTATGAATCCGTGTTTCTCCGGTCTTTCCAGGACACCTTTATCTGGTCTTTATCCTGAGTGACCTTAAGTCCCGTTATCCCCGGCTTCCCTCCGGCGGTGAGGACCATCTGAAGAAACACAAACAAAACAAGAAGGCCGGCGATAATAAAATATACCGCACGGCTTTCCATCAAGCCCACTATTCCTTTATATATCCTCTGTACTCTGCTTTTCACCGTCTGATATCCACAGTTAAATGTAACTTCTGATTTATCGTTATTGTATCACCTGTTTTTGACGTATATAAGATGATATTGTGATGGATCCGTGGACTTTGTTCCCGCGCCTAGAACTGCTCATATATGAAGCTGGCGCTGTCATACGCCGGACCCCAGATGCCGAATATCAGCACTATCAGGATCGCGGCTATGTAGATGATCCACCTGAATACGATGTACTGCTCAGAGATCACTTCCCTGATGCTTATGTTCTTCTCATGTATGTAGTCCACGAACATCAGGACAAGGATCGCGGCCACCAGGACGAACCAGTTCGCCGTGTCGAGCCCGAGCTCCGTCAGAGATCCGTCGACTATGAACGACAGGTCGTACCATCTGTCAAGCGTTGACACCATCATGGTAAGAGCGCCGGTCATACCGAGGCCTCTCGAGAAGAATCTTCCGTATGAGCAGATGCAGAATGTCCTCAGCATCTTGAACGCCTGCCAGAAGCTCGTGTTCTCGTCTATTCCGGCAAGCTCGCGCATCTTCGCGTACACGTCCACAAGAAGGATCCCGGTCGCGATGAACACGCCGTTCCAAAGTCCGAACGCGATATACTTCCAGCTCGCTCCGTGCCAGAACCCTACGAGGAAGTACACTATGAACATCGCTATGAACGCAGGCACTCTCTTCCCGATCTCAGGCCCGAACACCTTGCGGAGCTTCTTGCCGAGCTCGCTGAAAGGCTTTGACAGCGAAAGCGGATAGAACACGTAGTCACGCATGAACCCGCCGAGCGTTATATGCCATCTCCTCCAGAATTCCTCTATCGACGTCGAGAAGAACGGCTGCCTGAAGTTCAGCTCCAGATCTATGCCCACTATCTGCGCGACTCCTCTCGCGATGTCCATGCCTCCCGAGAAGTCGGTATATACCTGGATGCCGTAGCCTACCGCGGCGAGGAACACTATCATGCCGTGATAATTCGTGAAATTGTCGAATATCTGGTCTACCGGCACAGTTATCCTGTCCGCTATTATCAGCTTCTTCATGAGGCCCCAGAGCAGAAGCTGCGCTCCGAAGCACACGCGCTTATAGTCGAATGAATGTCCTTCATACAGCTGCGACGCGAGCTGGGAATACCTCGGTATAGGTCCCTGTACTATCTGCGGGAAGAACGACATGAACAGCATGAACTTCGGAAGGTTCCTGTCAGCCGCTATCTTGCCGTGATATACGTCTGTGATATACGCTATCGCCTGGAGCGAATAGAACGAGATACCGAGAGGAAGAATTATGTCGTGCGGCCTGATATGGAATCCGGTCTTGCCCGACAGCGCGTTCACCGGGGAGATGAAGAAGTTATAGTACTTGAGATACAGTATCATCCCGACGAGGAACAATACTCCGAGCACCAGGAACAGCTTGGCCTTTTTGAGGTAAGCCGCCTTTATCTGTCTTTTCTCCGCAAACGCGAGAGATGATCCCCTCTCCGCTATCTCAGCGTCTCTCTTTTTATATATCTGCGCTATGATTAGCCCTATCGCGAATGTGACCAGAGTCTCGCCGAACAGGACTACGACCAGCCATTTGCTGTTGATGTAGTAGAAAATGTAGCTCGCGATAAGAAGTGTGATCCACCGCATATTCTTCGGGACAGCAAAATATGTGATGCACACCACCGCTGAGAAAACTAGAAATGATAATGATACAAAATCCATACTCTGCTATGCTCCCTTTACTGACTTGGTCCCAAGATATTTGAAACTGCCGTATTCTCTCCTGCCGTTACGGTCTCTGTACGGGACCACCGAATATTTACAGTCTTTGTTCTTAAGGGCTTTCCTGCTCTTATCAACAAAGACATTGCCGTCTTTCACTTCACCGATACACTTCCACGGACTGTGGCACACCGCCACTTTTATCTCAGCAGTACTGCTGTGAGTCATGTTGTATGTGTGCAGCTTTTCACGCTCTTTCTCATTGAATTTCCTGTAGATCAGATAGCCGTCGGCATTCTCGGCGCCATTCCACGTAACAGTGGTCTTGCCGTCTTTTTTCACTGCCTCTACCTGCTTCGTGGTCCCGATCTCAGGATCCCATTCAGCATGTTCATATTCAAAATCATACAGATATGAATTTGTTATGCGGTAATACCGGTCGCAGCACTCATCCCAGTCTTTCTCGACCGATTTGGTGTGCTTGCCTGTAAGGCCGTACCTGTCCATCAGGTATTCCGTAAGGCGGTGGGTAAGCTTGAGCGAGCCGTGGACATTGGTATGTCTGTAATTGTAAAAGTCGCGCTTGTAGTCAAGATCCATATCCTCACCCTCGGACATCAGATCCAGCACATCGCATCCCTGCTTTTTCAGATAATCCAGTATGCCGTTGTTCCTCGCTATCTCAGATTCCTCGCTGAGCGCCTGCGGATAGAAGACGAAAGTCGCTTTTACATTTTCCTTCTTCAGATAGCTGACAAGGTCGTCAAGCTCTGCTTTTATCTCTTTCTTGAAATCGCTCTTTTCTTCAGTATACGCATACATTTCCGTTACGTCAGAGCTCTGGATAAGGAAGGAGCTGAACAGCATCGCGCTCTTCACATCGATCATAGGCTGTGAAAAGTTCTGTGTGTCTAGCTCGTTCCATCCCGAATGGAATCTGATTATAGGGAATATCATCTCGAGCTGCTCATTAAAATCAAGATCCCAGTTCTTTCCAAGATGCCTGACCATATTGATCTTGTTCATGGAAAGAGGCATATAGTCAGCGCTGTGATGTATGAACTGTAACGGCGCGCCTATCTTACGGAAGCCGTTCACAGCTATCACATATACTGCGTCCGGCTGCCTTTTGCGCGCTTCGATGATATAGTATTTCGCGGCGTCACAAGGCGCGTGAGGCAGGGCGTATGTCCATGACGTCATGCCTGATTCCTTATACGCAAAAGGAGCCGACCAAGCTGCGTAAGTTTGGCTGCCTCCCACGAAAATACAATCCAGAGAATTTTTAGGCTGACGCCTCAGGCCCTCCATAAGAGGGCGTATCCTCCAGTCCTGTACTTTAAAAAGGTCCTGCACCGCAAAGAAAGTAATAATAAGGACAAGGATAAACAGCGCCGCCTTAAGTGCGGTCTTTCTACTGTCGCTTATTTTCAACACTTTGCTATGCCTCTTCCTGAAGCTTGGTGATAAGCTCCTGCATGCCCTCTATTGAATTGAAGTTTACCGGTTCCAGATCCATTACATTGATGTTGACGTCGAACGCGTCGTTGAATTCGCTTACGATCGAGATGATGTCGAACGAATCCAGAATGCTGTCGTCGATGAGCTTTTTCTCATTCTCAAAATCAACATCAGAGCGGATGTCCTGCAATATAGCCAGAATGTCTTCCTTAGAAACAGTATCCATATAAACCTCCTAAAAATTGTTATGTGATCTTACTATTGCCTTATTAATTATATCAGATTATATTATAAACAGCAACTTAAAGGAGGCCAATATGACAGTATTAGATTACCTGGCTGCGTCAAGGGACAGATACCCCGAGAAGACAGCCCTTATCGATGAAAACAGAAGTGTCACATACAGCGAGCTGTATGACGTCTCACAGCGCATAGGCACCGCGCTTATAGAAAAAACAGGGAAAGTGAACGAGCCGGTCATCGTGCTCGTCGACCGGAACACAGAGAGCATATGCGCGTTCTTCGGCATCATAACGAGCAGGAACTTCTACGTCCCTGTCGACATGGGCCAGCCCGTGCAGCGTATCATGAACATAATAGAGCACGTGGATCCGTGCGCGCTGGTATATACGTCTGAGCTCCCTGAGGGGCTGGACGTCTCGTCACTCAAGTGCCCTGTCCTGGGATACGGCGAGCTGTCAGAGCACGACGCCGACAGCGGACTGATCTCAGAAGTCAGAAAAGACTGCCGCGACACCGATCCGCTGTACGCTATCTGCACATCCGGCTCTACGGGCGTTCCTAAGATAGTCGTCAAGTCACACCTTGCGGCGCTGAGCTACATACCGGGATTCGTAAAAACATTCTCGCTCAGTGAAGACGACACATTCGGCAACCAGTCGCCTTTCGATTTCGACGTGTCCGCGAAAGACATCTATTCTACCGTTTACTGCGGCGCGACTATGTACATAATACCTAAAGTATGCTTCTCGATGCCTAAGATGCTGATCGACAAGCTGAACGAGTACAAAGTCACCACGATCATATGGGCGGTGTCGGCGCTCTGCATAATCGCGGGCATCGGAGCCTTCATGTACAAAGTGCCTGAGTACATAAAGAGAGTCCTGTTCTCAGGCGAAGTCATGCCGGTGAAGATGCTGAACATATGGAGGAAGTACCTTCCGGACGCGCAGTATGTAAACCTCTACGGCCCGACTGAGATGATCGGGAACTGCCTCTACTATGTGATCGACAAAGAGCTTGAGAACACAGACAGGCTTCCGCTGGGGTCGCAGTTCAGCAACGTAGGCGTGCTGTTCCTGACCGCGGATGGGAAAGAGATGAAGCCGGGAGACACCGGCGAGATATATATCAAGGGGAGCTGCCTCGCGCTCGGATACTACAGAGAGCCGGAGAAGACGGCGCAGGCCTTCATCCAGGATCCTCTGAACACCCGCTATCCTGAGCGTGTGTACAGGACAGGAGACCTCGTTACGCTTTCAGAGGACGGCGAGTATTACTTTGCCGGCCGCAAGGATTTCCAGATCAAGCACATGGGCCACAGGATCGAGCTCGAGGAGATCGAGTGCTATCTTAACGCCGTACCTGAGATCGTCCGCGCGAGCTGCCTGTTCGACGATAAGAGGAACAAGATCGTGGCGTATTACGCGGGAGACATCAAAGCTCCTGACATCGTCAAGGCACTTAAGCAGGACCTGCCGAAATACATGATACCTAACGTGTTCAGGCAGGCTGACTCGCTTCCGATAAGCAAGAACGGCAAGATCGACAGACAGAAGATAAGAGAAATGTATTTTGAGGGGTAGCGGAAAGTGGATCGTATCGAAAGCATAGAACAGTACCAGGGCCTGATCGCCGGACTCAGGTCGAAGCACGGTAGAATGAACACCAACTGCTTCAGCATGAACGACTATTTCATTCCGTTCATAGAAGACGGCAGACTTTTCTATGAGGAATATCCTTCGGGAGCCTGTGTGTTCATGGACGAAGGGACGTATTACAACCTTTACTACTTCCTTGATCCGGATGCGCCGTTCCCTGAGATCAGCCTGGACAGACCTGTACTTATCGGCGAGATGAACAGCGGCACCGCCCGCGACGCGTACATAGAGAGCGCGGGAAAGATATTCAGCGCCGCCGGATTCAGGCCGTTCAAAACGGATCATCTGTACTCATTCAGCATCAAGGACCACCCTGACCGCGAAGAGAAGCTGGAAAGCCTGTACGCGCCGCTCAGGGAAGAAGGCGGATATGATCTGTCAGAAGTACGTGATCAGGAGACGCTTGATGAGATGATCAGGCTGTGGGAGAGCGAGCTCGACCTGATGGACATACCGGCTGCGCACAGGAGACTCCCTGCCCCCGGCGGGAACGCGGAGCTGTTCTGCCTGAAGCATGACGGCAAAGTCATAGGCACATATTATGTGGAGCTCCAGAAGAGCAACAGCGTCGGGTGGCACGTCGTGACAGCCCCGGGCTATACAGGCCGCGGCATCGGCAGGCTGATGCTTCTTACGGGCGCCGGCTATGTAGCCGCGAACAGAAGCAGGAACCTGACCACATGGATAAGCGACGAGAACGAGCGGTCAATAGCGGTCCACGAGCGCGCGGGCTTCACGAAGCTGTCAAGGACCGCGGTCCAGTTCATAAAGGATCCGGAGTAACACATATCAGAACATAGTAAAAGACGCAAGTCCGGGCGCCACGCCTGATCTGCGTCTTATTTTTATGTTCTGTTCACTCTATTTCTTGAATAGTGTTCCGAACAGGCCTCTCGCGAGGCTCGCTCCTGTATTTCCGCCCAGGGTCTTGCCGAAGCTTGTTCCTGTCTTTCCTCCTATGGTCTTCCCGATCTCCCTGCCGAGAGTACCAAGCACGGAACTCCCGACGGATTTGATGGCGCGCTCTCTCGCTTTATCGGCTTTAGCCTGTTCTCTGGCCGCCGCCTTCTCAGCCTTCTCAGCTTCTTTCGCCGCGAGCTTATCGAGGCGCTCCTGTTCTTTGGCTTCAGCCTTCGCCTGCTTTTCGGCTTCCTTCGCTTCCTCGTCCTTCGCCTTCGCGGCTATGAGATGCTCATACGCAGACATATTGTCGACGTTCACCGCGTATTTGCTGTACAGGAGGCTCGAGCGGATGATGCTGTCTCTCCTGTCAGGCGCAAGCTGCCCGAACGAGCACTGCGGCGGGAGTATCGATACCTTCTCCGCGATCTGCGGTATGCCGTCCTCTCCGAGGAACGATACCACTGCCTCTCCGGTCCCGAGCTCAAGGATCGTCTGATACGTGTCGAACTCCGGATTTTCGCGGAACGAATCCGCAGCCGCTCTTACCGACTTCTGGTCCGCAGGCGTGTATGCTCTCAGTCCGTGCTCGATCTTGTTCCCGAGCTGCGCGAGCACGCCGTCAGGGATGTCTCTCGGATTCTGCGTGCAGAAGTATACGCCGACTCCCTTGGAACGGATCAGCTTGACGACCTGTTCGATCTTATCGAGCAGCGCCTTCGGCGCGTCGCTGAACAGAAGATGCGCCTCGTCGAAGAAGAACACCATCTTAGGCTTATCCATGTCTCCGACCTCAGGAAGAGTCTCGAACAGCTCTGACAGCATCCAGAGGAGGAATGTGGAATACAGCTTGCCGTTGTTGATAAGGCTGGAGCTGTCCAGTATATTGATCATTCCCCTTCCTTCAGGGCTCACTGTGAGCCAGTCCGTTATCTCGAGGTCAGGCTCTCCGAAGAACACGTCTCCTCCCGCTGACTCGAGCGATACGACCGCTCTCGTGATGACGCCGATCGACGCCGAGCTGATCTTGCCGTAGTCCGCCTGGAACTCGTCGGCGTGATCGTCGACGAAAGCAAGCATCGCCTTGAGGTCCTTGGTGTCTATCAGAAGAAGCTGATTATCGTCAGCTATCTTGAATATGACGTTCAGTATATCGCTCTGAAGCTCGTTCAGCCCCAGGATCCTGGCCAGAAGCACAGGCCCCATCTCTGATATGGTCGTCCTCAGCTGTATGCCGTTCTTCCCGAAGATATCCCAGATATTCACAGGATATCCCCTGAATGAGAACCCGGCGTCAGCTAGGCCGAACTTATCGATCCTCTTCTGCATATCCTCGGTCAGCTGTCCGGGATCCGCTATCCCGGAGATGTCTCCCTTTACGTCCGCCATGAACGTAGGCACTCCCATATCGCTGAACGCTTCAGCCAGCACCTTGAGTGTCACAGTCTTGCCTGTACCTGTGGCTCCCGCCACCAGTCCGTGCCGGTTGGCCATCTTAGGGACTATACCGATGTTTTCGCCTTTGTCATTGTTGGCGACCCAGATCTTATTGTCCTTGATCATACCGATACCTCTCACTAATATAATCCATCAGTAGAGCGCTGCTTTCGCGCTCATTACGCGCCATCTCGTAAGCTCCGGACGAAGCTCTCCCGTGATATCGTCTCTTCCCTCTTCAGTCTTCCTTAAAACGAGGTCGACCTGGATCTTCCTGATCTTCCTCTTCTCGCCGCCTACGGAAAGATTCAGCTTGCTCCTTCCTCTGACGTTCAGCATATCACCGTCCTTCTTCACATATATGCGCTCATTGTTCTCGGAAAACACCCTGAGAGATCCGTTCTCAAGGCCCTCTATGAACTCCTCCCTTCCGCTCACGCCGCCGGAAAGCCCGCTGAAGGTGAACCCTTCGTCAAACACTTCCCTGAGCGTTTCGGATTCGATGTTTATCACGCTTCTGTATACGCTGCGGTAATATTCTGTAACGTCGTTTTCAAGCGGTGTCTTAAGCATTTCAAACTCCTCCGGAACATACTCTCTCTAATCTAGATTTTACATTTATGCGGTAATATCGTCAATGCCAAAAACCCCGAATTATGATACTATATAGTTCAGAAAGGAATCACAGACATGACATCAAGGCATACGCTTTTTCACATCTTCACAGGCCTGTTTCTGGCTCTGTTCATAATATCGGCATCAGTCACGCTGGCGCTCAATTTCAGGTTCATATACTACGGCGACATCGACCGCTATGAGCTTGATAAGGCGAGCGGCCTCACTAAGGAAGAGCTCAAAGAAGACTACCGCGTCCTGATCATCTACAACTCGCCGTGGGGTCCTGACGAGCTCAGCTTCCCTCACTTTACTATGTCTGAAGGCGGCAGGCAGCATTTCAGAGAGGCGAAAGCCATCTTCATGTTCTTCTTCTACGGGATATTCATGTTCGGGATCCCTGCCCTTCTGGGCATCATTATCGCGAAGAAAAAGCGCCTGGGATGCGCGTATCTTATGATATCTTCCGTGATATCGATACTGCTTCCTTCAGCGCTCGGACTGTTCGCCGTCTTCGCGTGGGACAGGTTCTTCGTTATGTTCCATGAGCTCTCGTTCGGGAACGACCTCTGGCTGTTCGACCCGGCCGAGGACCCTGTCATAACAGTCCTCCCGGGCGAATACTTCTTCCATGAGGCGCTCGCGATATTCATGCTGGTGATCGCGGGAGGCCTCATCTGCGCCGCGCTCTGGAAAATATCCGCCCGCCGCGTAAAGTCTAAGGCCTGAGTGTCTCTCAGATCTTATACAGCTCCCACGTCACGCTGCTTCCTATGTATTTCAGCTCGAATACCCTTTCACGCCTGCCTATTATGCTCTGGCATCTGTATGTGTAGTTCCTCGTGTTGCCGTAGTGGTCGAGCGTGATATCCAGCACCTTGTCCACTTTGATCACGAACTCCCTGCCGTCCCTGGTATATCTGAACCTGTACGGCTCCGGAGGCTCGTCTTTATGGAACACGGCGATCATGTCGACCGGCTGCCTGAGCATCTTCATCTTACTGACCTCCCCTGTTGCTTACATGCATATCCTAACACAGGAAAAGCCGGAATGCAAACATATGTTCTTTTTTCTGCGGATAAAAAACAGCTCCGCGAAAGCAGAGCTGCTTTATATCGTCTTTATCAGCCTCCGTATCTCACTACGGTGTATTTCTTGTAGTTGTTGAGCCTCGTCTGCATAGTGGCGACGCATAACGAATCAGGGCCTGTTCCCTTATGAGCCGCGTGGACGATGCTCTTGCCGTCCTTCCACGCGATCATGATGTGCTTCCATCTGTTTTTCTTCTGCGACTTATCGTATCCGTAGCAGCAGATGATGTCGCCGCGCTTGATCTTGCTCGCGCTGATGTTGGTACCGACCTTGACGAATCCTTCCTTGATCCACCAGGACGGCTCGGTGCTTCCGTTCCTTCTCGTGTATTTCCCGTTCGACTTGAGCTTCGAGAATCCCGGGATGACTCCCGGCATGCCGTGCTGGTAAGCTGCCGCGCAGAATGAATTGCAGTTGAACGTCTGGTATTTGTCTCCGCAGAACCAGCACTGGTTCCTGACGACCTTGCCGTAGCAGAACGTATCGTCCTTCGCTATCTTATACGCCCAGTAAGCCGCCGTCTTAGGGCTCGATCCTCTCCAGCACGCGTACAGCGTTATCTTCTGGCCTGCCTCGGCAAGGTTCTTTACCGTCTGGCTCTCGGCGTAGTCCGCCTTGCCCAGCTGGAACGCGTACATGTCGTATTTCTTTCTGTTCTCCGCTACCGCGCACCATCCGGCGAACGTGTAGCCGTCCTTTACGAACGCGTTCTTAGGGAGCTTGAAGTCTGTGTCGCGCTGGACCGTATACTCCTTCACGGAATTACCGTCCGCGTCCTTGCCGCCGTTTCCGCTGAACACTATCGTATAGTTCAGGTTCTCGTACTTCGCCGTCGTGATGTCGGAATAGTCCGAGACGACCGTCTCTCCCTTGTTTTCCGCCATGGCCTTCATCCTGATATAGTAGAGGGTCTTCTCCTTCAGGCCGTCCACAGGCTGCTGATATGAGGTGCAGTCGCCCATCGGCTTTACGTCCACTGTGCGCTTGATGTTGAAATCTTCCGTCTCTGAGATCTCTATCGCGTATCTCTGCGCCCTGCTTACGGCGTCCCATGAAACTATCAGATCGTCGTTCCTGAACGCGGCGGATATCTCAGGCTTGTCAAGCACGAGCTCCGTAGTGGTCGCCGTGACCTTGCTTGAATCCATGGTGCTGAGGACATGTATTATGCTCGTGTTGACGATGCCCCTCGGGTCTTTGGTCGAGAAATGCTTGTACGCGAGCGCCATGTAGCTGTACTCCTCTTCATAGCTGAGTCCCTCGTCCGTATATCTGCAGACGTCCTCGCTCTCGAACTTCGCTACTCTCTTCCATGAATTGTCTGCCGCGGCCTTGCGGTATACGTAATATCCGTCGTAGCTGATATCCTGATTAGGCTTCTCCCATTCCAGGCTGATCTTGTTCCCGTCGATCTCGTCTATGACCTCAGGCGTCTTCATACGCGCCGGAAAATGAGCGCATACCGTCTTGAACTTCGCCGCCTTGCTCCACTTGGAGTATGTCTTCACCCCGTCTACCGTAACGTAGCTCCTGATCCTGAAATGATATTTCCCGATATATTTCTTATATTTTTTAAGCGAGTTAAGATTGCTGAGCTTTACGACAGCCGAGCAGTCGTTCGCTCCCTTATCCAGCTTCTTGGCTTTGGTGAACTTCTTGTTCGCCGCGTACTGAATCTCATATCCTGAAGCATCACAAACCGACCCGTCCTGGAGCATCGAACAGGCTTTGCTCCACCTGAGCGTGACCTTGGCTCCCTTACGGGCTGAGACAAACTTCGGCGTCATCGTCATGGACGACGTCTCTGAGTAGATCCCGGCGGCATACGCCGGCCTGGTCAGATACGCGATCCCTGACACCAGCACCGCTATGAGTATCAGCACCTGTGCTTTCTTCAGTATCCCTTCCATCAGCTTACCCCTTATATTATATTCCTCTATATTATATTATACATCCGCATCCGCGAAAGATAAATCACTATTATTTGCTGTTTCCCGCGCTTTTTTTCTGCTTATGACAAGAGCGGTGACAGTCGCGACAAGGCCTGCCAGGCTGAGCAGCATCCCCGCGAGCATCCCTCTCGTGTGATACTCGAGCACGACCGTATGATCTCCCGGCTGAAGGTCTATCCCTGTGAACGCGACGTCTACTCCGGTGCGCTTCTTGACTTTCTTCCCGTCGACCCGGATCACCCAGCCTTCATCGTCAGGCACTGACAGATAAAGCATGCCTGCCCTGGCGCACGACACCTTTCCCTCCAGTATGTCATTATCGAACCTGGTGAGCTCCAGCCTGTTTTCCTCGAGCTCTTCCGCGGCCTTTTCATATTCGTCCAGAGGGATGCGGTACATCACGATGTCATCGTACTTTACCTTTGCGGTCTTTTTATCCTCCCCGTTCGGGAACATGTGTATCTTTATCGTCTCAGAGGCGTTCTCCCCGCTCCCTAAATTGAATGTCAGGTCTTTTATGTCAGGGAATCCTCTCACGTCTTTTATCGTATTGACCGCGGACTTCCTTACCGTTCCGTTGTTCACGCGCACGGTCAGCCTGCCGTTCTTATTCGTCCTTATGTTTTTGAACGACAGAAGGATCTGGTGCCTGCCGTCGTTTTCCGCGGAGATCGTGAGCTTGTCGCCTTTACTGTTCCTCGCCGTTTCCTCATAGTCGATCTCCTCCACTCCCGACTTAAGCGACGACGCCTTCAGCTCTTTCATCCCCGAAGGAGCCCGCTGCGCGTCGTCTATGACGGCAGCCCGCATCATGGCTATCTCTCTTTCAGCGTACGAGAGCTTCAGCCATTCCGACATCCTCATATACTCAGTGAAGACACATCCGAGGCCGATACTGTATCTGTTCTCGGTAAGCTCCACTCCGTCCACTTCCTTCTCGTTCTCCTCGTCAAAGCCGAACGCCGCGTAAGGCGTGGTGTCACGGTCGTCTACGTCCTCAGGAACGTTGTCCCCGATGAAATACTTCACTCCCTGCAGGAAGTCTATGCCGAACCTGTCGTCGTTGGAGTTAGGCGCGACTCTCTTATAATATCCCTGGTTGTTCCCGAGGAGCTTGTTGTACGTGAGCCAGTCGTTATCCACATAAGAACAGAACACGTAATTCGATCTGTTCCCGAAATACATGGCCTCGTTGACTTTGCAGTGCGGATCGACGGTACCGATCAGGTCTCCCACCTGGTCCACCCTGTAGAAGTCATCATCGTCTATGGACCGCCCCACTCTCTGCGCTGAGTAGCTGATCATGGCGTCAGCGGCCCTCGCGGCCAGGAAGCCCTCTCCTGTCTTGAATATCCTGAGGTTATACGCCGTGGTGAATCCCAGAGCCATGACGAGCGACACCGCAAGGCATACGGCTTTCCTGAACACAGCGCTCTCGGAGAACTTCCTGCCCTTGTCCCTGAACGCGAACAGGATGATCACCGTTATTATGAGCAGTGCCGCGAAGTTCACGATCACGACGAGCTTTCCGGTCTGCTTGAGCACCTTCTGTATCCATATGAGGTATCCCGCGTAAACGATCACAAAAGCAGCCATGAACGCCCTGACCCACTTATTGCCCAGATACTTCCTGTCGAACGCCTCTGCCGCCGCCAGCGCAAGGAAGAAAGACAGCGCGAACATCCATCTCCCGGAAATATAGCTGAAGAAATTGAACACGCTGCTCGTGTACGGCAAAAGCATCAGCGCGTAGAGAATCACAGTCATCACGGCGTTGGTGCGCAGCTTGATCGCGCAGTATATCACAGCCGGTATGAGCGCCGCGGCAAGCATCGTCGCCCCGATCACCGAGCTGGTCTCGAATACAGTTGAATAATCCATGAGCTTCAGCGGCATCCTGAGATATTCCGTCATGGTGAAAAGCAGCGGCACTTCTTTTCCTGTCACTGTCGTAGTGTTGCCGAGCTTCATCACGGTGACCACGAGAGCGGCTCCTGATACCAGGATCCCGCATGATCCCCATCCGAGGAGAGCGAGGAACCGTCCGCCGAAGGCTTTGATCCCGTCTCCGCGGTATGCCGTAAGATATCTCACGAGGAAATACATGATCGTGAGTATCGCTATCATATATGCGAAAGTGAACGTCACCGCGACTGAATACGCCACGGAGAACACGAGCGGGAGCGGAGATTCTTTCCGTATCACCTTCTCCACGCCGAGAAGCACGAGAGGCAGCATGACGGTAGCCATGATGAAGGTCCCCTGCGCTATGCTGTTGGTGATTATCCACGGCGAGAACACATACATTACAGCCCCGAGGATATTCTGGAAGTCGTTCAGCCCCGTCTTCCTGGCAAAGAGAATGAACGTTATTCCTGACAGCCATACTCTCGCGACTATCGTAAGGGTATACACCACGTCGGCGTAGGCGACAGGCGCGAACGCCGCTATGTACATGAACGGATTGACAAGATTGGAAATATTGAAGGAATAGCCGTCGGAGCCCAGGCCTATAGACCAGTCCCACGTGTTTAGAGTACCTCCCGAGAACAGTCCCTCCACGAATCTCCTGAACTCAAAGAGGAACATGTATCTCTGAGAGAATGAATCCTTGTTCGTGAACCCGAACCTTAAGAAAGTCCTTCCTTCAGATATGAAGAAAAAATATACCGCCGCTGCCAGCACGGCAAAGAGTCCCGTGTATATCAGAAGCAGCAGAAATACAGGGCGGCGCTTTCCGTCCGCCTCAGTACAGTCAAGCCTTTCCTTTATCTCTGATCCCTGCATATCGTCACCCTATCTGTAAAAATCCCGGACAGCTTCTATGACGCGCGAAACGTCTTCTTCCGCGAGCCCGTAGTACATCGGAAGCCTCAGGAGCCTTTCGCTGTCCTTCGTCGTATATCTGTCCTCTCCCCTGAATTCACCGTATCTCATCCCGGCTTCAGACGTATGCAGCGGCACGTAATGGAATACTGCCGATATGTCTTTATCTTTCAGCCAGGATATCAGAGCGGTCCTCTCTTCTATGTCTTTAGTCTTTATATAGAACATGTGCGCGTTATGCGTGCACTCTTCCGGTATGTGCGGAAGCTCTATCTTTCCCTCGCCGGCAAGACCCGCCAGTCCTTCGTAATACGCCCTCCAGCTTTTCAGCCTGTCCTCGTCTATCTTTTCGGCGTCCTCCAGCTGAGGAAGGAGATAAGCGGCGTTCATGTCGCTCGGAAGGTATGACGATCCTTCGCTCACCCAGCTGTATTTATCCACCTGGCCGCGCAGGAACCTCTTCCTGTTGGTGCCCTTCTCGCGCACTATCTCCGCTCTGTCGACGTCTTCCTCTTTATTGATGAGGATGGCTCCGCCTTCTCCCATCGAATAGTTCTTGGTCTCGTGGAAGCTGAAGCATCCGAAGTCGCCGAACGTCCCGAGCGCTTTCCCCTTATATGACGACATGACGCCCTGCGCAGCGTCTTCTATCACTTTAAGGCCGTACTTCGACGCGGTGCCCATGATGCTGTCCATATCGCATCCCACGCCCGCGTAGTGTACGGGCACTATGGCCTTCGTCTTCTCTGTTATTGCGGGCTCGATGAGCGTCTCGTCGATATTCATGGTGTCCGGCCTTACGTCTACGAATACGATCTTAGCGCCTCTGAGCACAAAGGCGTTCGCCGTCGAAACGAACGTATACGAAGGCATGATGACCTCGTCCCCGGGGCCTATACCCGCGAGGAGAGCCGCCATCTCGAGAGCCTGCGTGCATGACGTGGTAAGGAGCGCTCTCGGCGCCCCGGTCATCTTTTCCAGGCGTTCCTCACAGCTTTTCGTGAACAGCCCGTCGCCGCAGATATGGCCGCTTCCGACCGCTTCCTCTATGTATTTTACTTCTCTTCCCGTCACAGGCGGGACGTTGAATCTTATATGCATCTTTGCCTTTCCCCTGCCATTCAAATTGCAATTATATTATATCATACAGGGCCCGTATAGTGTATAATAACATTAGTAAGGAGAACCGGAATATGTATTCGATAGTGATACCGTGCTACAGTTCGTCGCACACGATCAGGCAGGTCGTCGAGGAGACTGCGGCAAAGATGGAAGAGATAGGAAGAACGCCTTTCGAGTTCGTACTCGTGGACGACTGCTCGCCTGACGACGGCGCCACCGTGCGCGTGCTCCATGAGCTCGCGGACGAGCATCCGTATGTCACGGTCGTGGAGCTCGCTATAAACGCGGGCCAGCATAACGCCATGATGGCCGGCCTGAACCAGGCGGAGGGCGACGTGATAATAAGCATGGACGACGATATGCAGACGCATCCGTCGCAGCTTCCCAAGCTGTTCGATAAGTTCGACGAAGGATACGACGTGGTCTACGCGTATTATAAGGACAAGAAGCACTCGGGCTTCCGGAACTTCGGGAGCTGGGTGAACTTCAACACGGTCCGCATCCTCATCGGCAAGCCTAAGGAAATGAAGACGTCCAGCTTCTGGATCATCAGGAAGTTCGTAAGGGACAGCATCATCCAATACAGGACCAGGTACACATATCTGCAGGGACTGTTCCTCAGGACCACCAAGAACATAGCGTGCGTTCCTGTGGAGCACTTCGAGCGCGCCTATGGGCAGTCTGGATACACATTCAAGAAGCTGATCGGTCTCTGGTCCAATATAATGGGATTCAGCATCGTACCGCTCAGGATAGCGACGAGATTCGGGATCCTGGTCGCGGTGCTTGCCCTGATCGCAGCGCTGGCGGTCATCATAAGGAAGCTGCTGAACCCGGGCCTTGCCGTAGGCTGGGCTTCGACGATAGTCACGATCACGTTCTTCTCCGGGCTCATAATGATGTTCCTGGGGCTTATCGGGGAATATGTCGGGCGGATGTTCATGGCGTCAGGCCATGATCCGCAGTACGTGATACGGACCACGTATAAGAAAGAAAAAGAAGATCAGTAGATACAGAGATATGAAAAGGCCTCTTCCATCCGAAAGAGGCCTTGTTTTATTTATTCATCTCATTCACGATCAGCCTGAGCTTTCCGTTCGCGTCAGGCTGGATGACGTCTTTCCATTCGAACGTTATGTTCATCGGCTGCTTGAGCTTCTCGTTCATCTGCGAGATTATCCTGTCCTCAACAGCCTTACGCTCTTCGTCAGACATCTCGTATTCAGCGACTGCCTGTATGACGAGATCGTCGTACGACTTCTCGATGAGCCTTACCTGGACTATCTCGTTCGCGTGCGCGAATATCGGCGCGACCATGAAGAACGTTGTGAACTGTCCGTCAGCATGCGATATGAAGTCGTTCGAGCGCCCGAGTATCGAAAGCACCGCCTTCGCTCCGTTCGCGAGTACTCCTGACTTTGCTCTGTCGCCGACCTGGTAGTTTATCAGCGGGAAGTCTGTCCTGTAGAGCGGCGTCACGCATACGTGGCCTTCCTCGGCAGGCTTCCTCTCGTCGTCAAAAATATTGACGGAGAACAGATCGGCGTGGATCCTCCAGTAGTCTTTCCCATGATACCTTGTCATCACGGAGCCGATCTCCGCCGCGCCGTACGCGTCTATCAGGACGTCTCCGAACACTTTGGTGAAAAGCGCTCTCGCGTTGTCGTCGATCATCTCCCCCGTAGGGACCAGGAACTTAGGATGATGCATAGGTATGTCATGCTTGTTCGCGTACAGGGCGACGCGCATCATCTCTGTCTTGTTCATGTACAGAAGATCCGGCTTGATGTCGTTTATCTGCTTTATCACGTCAGGCTCCGCCGCATACTGGTTGATGAACTCACGGCGCAGAAATCCGAGCTTCTGGAAAATGTTCTTCTGCCCGGCGGAGACGCTGTGCGCGGACATCCTGCTCGCGGTGAGCCCCGTTACAGGATTGTATCCCGCTCTGATCAGCACCCTCATCCAGTTTGCCATGTTGTAGGCTTTCTCCCTCGGAGAATAGTAGACTCTCGTAGGCGTTCCGGACGATCCGCTCGTCGTGTCGAGGAACCAGTCCTCATACTGAGGCTTTCCGACTTCCTCGTCCATCCACGCGCGGAGCTCATCCTTAGTAAGCACCGGGAACTTGTACAGGTCGTCAGAGCACCTGAAGTCAGAAGGCTTGAGGCCCGCCTCATCAAAGCGCTTCCTGTAGAACGGTATCTTATACGCCGCCTTCATCAGCTTCCTGATGCGGCGGTCCTGCGCTCTCTTCTCTTTCTCCGGAGAAGTGTTCTTCCCTTTCTGCAGGAAAAACAGAAGGTATATGGCGAGAAGAAGGTTGACGTTCTTCCTCTCGAATTTTGTAATGAATCTGCTTTTCATCTTTATCTGTCTCCTGTCTATTCCCATACAGGGCCGCAGATCCCGCTGCCGGTCCTGACTTTGATCTTCAGCATATTCTTGATTTCTTCCATTCTTCCGGAAAGCTCTTCATGGCTGTCTGCCGATACTATCAGCGCGAACCTGGACGTCTTGTCCGAAGGATCGCTCCCCTGGACCATGCCTTCGTGTATCTTATACAGCTGGTTCCTGTGGACATACGGAAGAGCGGCGGTCTCGTCCCTGCCTTCCACGCTTATCACTTCGCCTTTCGGTATGAAGAACGCCATGTATCCCGCCGCGCATCTGTCCTTCTCTATCTCCGGGAAGCCTTCCTGCTTCCCCATGGCGATATTCGTGAGGAACTCCTCCGTCCTTAGCCCTGTCAGGAGCGAGATGAGGTCTGACGATATGTACACTCCGCCTCCCCTCGCCGCGGTCTCGATGAGATATATGTCGTCTCCCGACATGATGTATTCACTGTGCGTTATGCCCTGCTTCAGGCCGAACCCCTGTATTATCTTCAGGTTCAGCTCCCCGACGCGTCTGACGAGATCCTGATCCGCCGTCGACGGAACTATCCTTCTCTTTGCGGCGAACAGTCCCTTCTCACTGAAGTAGATCGTATCTCCGATTATGAGGTTCTCAGCCTTCCCGTCAAAGACGATGCCTTCCGCGAAGAACTCTCTTCCGCGTATGTATTTCTGTACCAGCACCGAATGATCAGAAGAGAACTTCGCGGCCTGTTCATATTTCTCTCTCAGCTCGTCCGTGCTGCCGCAGACGAAGATGCCTCTGGAGCCCTGTGAGTCGACCGGCTTTATCAGCACCTCGCATCCGAGCTCCTCCATGAAAGAGGCCGCTTCTTCAGCTGTTCCTGTCTCTCTCGTAGGTATCCTTCCGATGCCGAGTTCCTCAAGCTTCTCCGCCATCAGCGATTTGTCGGTGAACAGCCTGCTCGTTTCATATCCTATGCCCGGGAGCCCCATTTTCTCGGCGACGTACGCGACCGTGCGTACAGGTATGTCTGTCTGGTCCGTTATCACGCCCCTGATCTGCTCGTTCTCCGCGATCATAAGGATCTCATCCTTTGCTCTTACGTCGAGCTCGTAGCAGTATGAGGCGAGCTCCCTGAGCTCCTGACTGATCACCGGAGCGACGAGGACGACATCGTACTTCGACGCAGCGTATTCTATGAGCGGCACCTGGAAATCCCCGGCGCCGATTATCATTATCCTGTCTCTCATGCAGTCCCTCTGCAGCTTCTTATCTCTTTCCCTTCAGTATCCGGTGTCATAATGCAATAACTGCCAGTGCCAAAGCGGCACTGGCAATTATAGATATGACCTTTTTATTTTTCAGCGTATTTCAGATCCGCTGTCTCATGTCAGATCAGCGTACGACGACCTTCGTTTTCATAGGTACATTGTTGTAGATCCATGCGGCGTTCGCGTCTGCCATCCTGCAGCAGCCTTTGGTCGCAGGCTGTAAGGTCGGCCTTACCTTGTTGATCTGCTTATTCGATCCGCTTCTGTAGCATACTCCGTGGAACGAGTTGCCCTTGGAGAAGAACGAAACTGTCTTGTACCAGTATGTTCCTGTTCCTCCGACGAAAGTCCTTACTCTCTTAGGCATGCGCTTCCAGATCTCGAATCCGCTTCCTATCTTTGTCAGGTGGAGGAAATTACCGGTCGTGCATCTCGAGCTTCTTACGAGCTCCCATTTGCCTTCCTTGCCCTTGAACACATTGACTCTCTGTGTGTATGTGCTGACCCAGACAAGATAGCTGGTCGGGCTGTCGTAGCCCTTACTGTTCACAAACTCTTCTTTTCTGTCTTCAGTCCAGTCGAGGGCCTTTTTCTTCTTGTACGCAACCACTCCGCTTACGCCTGTACAGCTTCCATAGCTGACCCAGCCTTTCTTGGTCTTTCCGCCTTTTTTATATTTGATGAATATCCTTGACGGACGGGCCTGCTGCGGGATCTTTGCAGGATACTTCGCGGTTACCTCGACCCTTGTTCCCTTTTTGACCGTTCCTTTTGTAGAGCCGCCTGTCTTGCCCTTATAGAGTTTGGTAGTGCTCTTGATCTTTGTCTTCCAGCCGATCGTGCGGATCTTACATGTGAGATACTTGTACACAAGTACGCTCTTCTTCTCGGAAAGCGGCGAGCATGTCCTGTATTCAGGATCCTCCTGTGTCCCCTCTCTGTATACAGTGGCGACATAATAGTAGTATCTCTTCTTGCCTGAGCGGTTCTCATCCACATATGATGTGGTCTTTTCCTCTGCGACGAACTTTACAGGCTTCGTCGGCTTCTTGGTCTTTTTAGTCGTCCTGTAAATGTAGTATCCGCCGGCGCCCTTCACCCTTGACCATTTAACGGTAACATCGTTGCTCTTCTTAGGGCAGCTTACCGTCAGGTCTTCCGGAGCGTCAAGGAAGATGTACTTAGGATGAACGTCTGACTCTATCGTCTGAGTTTCTTCACCCTTTGTAGCCGTCGCGACTATCTTATATTCATTCTCGTTCTTGCTGATCTTATAGACGGTCCCTGCCGGCGCTACTGTCGCGAGAAGGACATCGCCGTTCTGGTTCTGCAGCTGATACTTGATAGTCCAGCCGTCAGCGATGAGTGCGTCTACAGCTGCCTGATCCTGCCATTCAGGCTTGAACCTGATCTCAAGCTTTCCGGAAGTAGCCGTAGCATATGGATGCTGTCCTGCCTTAGTCTTAGGGTCGAGCACCGGTACCGCGCTTATCTTGAGTTCAGGGAACGAGGCTTCGTTGAGCTGCATGCTCTTGCCCTGCTCTCCGTCGTTTTCATTATTCTCTGCCGGAGCTTCCTGCTCCTCTTCCTGCCCGGTCTCTTCTGATACAACAGGCTGATCCTGCTCGTCATCAGCGAATACGAACGGTACAGAGATCAAAGATGTAACTGTCATGGCCATCGCAAGGCATATCGCGATGACGCTTCTGAATGATTTCTTATTCACAGCCATACCTCTCTAAATTAAATCAATCAATATAAAATCAGTTTATTTTACCATATAAATGGTAGATTTTCAAGTTCATAGATTATATATAGCTCAATATACCGATCGTTTTAGAATTCCGGCGTCGCGTCAGCGCCGATCCCGCTCAGCTGGTCGGCAATAAGGAGAGAGTTGACGTCAGGAAGATTGAATGTCACTACTCCGACGATCTTGATGGTGCCCCCGCTTCTGAGAGTATGATGAAGATCGCGGCAAAGAGCGCGGTGATCCGCGCGACTTTTTTATTGATAGCCATAAGCAGTCTCCTTCCAATCAAATTGGTATATATAAATATATTATACTACTATGCAGAAGATAGCAAAAGCCCCGGGGATCTGTTCCCGGGGCCTGTGTGCCGTTTAAGCTGTCAATTGTAAGGTTTTTACTGTTCAGCCATATGCGCTGCTATTTAGCCGCGGCTGCCTGCTGAGCGGCAACTTCCTCTGCGAAGTTCTCTTCCTTCTTCTCGATCCCCTCGCCTACTTCGAATCTGATGACCTTAGTCAGCTTCAGATCCTTGTCGACGCTCTGGAGATACTGGGCAACTGTCTGCTTGCCGTCTTCTGCTCTTACATAAGTCTGATCAAGCAGGCATGTTTCCTTAAGCTGCTTGGATACACGTCCGTCAACCAGACCGTTAAAGATCCTGTTGTCGGCGATCGCGTCCTTGGCAGCTACTGCGAGTTCAGCAAGCTTCGTTCTTGCTTCTTCTGAAAGGAAGTTCGGCAGATAGTTGAAGTTGAATGACTTGTCTGCTCTCTTCTCGTCCAGGATGTCAACATCCTCTTTGCCCCAGATGCCGGCCTTTGCCTTGTCGAGAAGGTCGTTAAGGATCGGCTTCGGAAGTGAGAACGGATCGTTCAGCGCGCTTTCCAGAGTGATCTTTCTGATATGAGCAAGCTCTTCATCTGAGATCTCGTCTCTGCTTACGTACTGAGGGTTCATTGCCGCGACCTGCATCGCAACGTTCTTCAGCGCTGTCTTGATGTCATCATTGTCTGCACCGTCAGCAGCGATGATAACGCCGATCGTGCCGCCGCCGTGAATGTATGAAGCCATAACATTACCGGAAGCCTTGTCGATCCTTCTGATAGACAGCTTCTCGCCGATCTTCGC
Source organism: Anaerovoracaceae bacterium (assembly GCA_045604065.1). Taxonomy (GTDB): domain Bacteria; phylum Bacillota; class Clostridia; order Peptostreptococcales; family Anaerovoracaceae; genus Aminicella. The sequence continues at coordinate 17,860 of JAZUNH010000001.1, read as the reverse complement.
GATCTTGCCCACGAGAGCGTCGTTTACTGTTCCCTCTTCACCGAAAGGCATAGCCATGAATGCTTCCATGTCTCCGCTCTCGGCTTCAAGCGCAAGCTCAGCCAACTTCTCAACGAACTCGATGAATTCAGGGTTCTTCGCGACAAAGTCTGTCTCCGAGTTTACTTCTACGATAGCTGCTTCTTTATCATCATCTGAAAGAGCGATCCTGATAAGTCCCTCGGCTGCGATCCTGTCTGCCTTCTTGGCGGCCTTGGCAAGACCCTTTTCCTTCAGGACTTCGATAGCCTGATCGATGTCTCCATCAGTCTCAACAAGCGCTTTCTTGCAGTCCATCATCCCTGCGCCTGTCTTATCCCTAAGTTCTTTTACAAGCTGTGCGGTTACTGCCATATTCTTTCCTCCTTGTCTTGACTACTCTTCTTCAGATTCTTCAGCAACTTCTTCAATGTCCTCAGCCGGAGCTTCTTCACCCTCAGCTGCCGCCATCTGCTCTTCGTCTCCCTCGTCAAAGCTCTCGCCCTGGTTTCCTTCGATAACGGCGTCTGCCATCTTGGATGCGATCAGCTTGACCGCTCTGATAGCGTCGTCGTTCGCAGGGATAACAAAGTCCACGTCGTCAGGATCGCAGTTCGTGTCGATCATTCCTACGATAGGAATGCCAAGAGTTCTCGCTTCTTTAACGGCGATCTTCTCTTTCTTAGGGTCTACGACGAACATCGCTCCAGGCATGCCCTTCATCTCTCTGATACCGCCAAGGTTCTTCTCGAGTTTGTCGTGCTCGTTCCTGAGCTTCAGGACTTCCTTCTTTGAGAGCTTCTCAAAGGTTCCGTCCTCTTCCATCTTCTCGATGTCGTTCAGCTTCTTGATCCTTCCGCTGATGGTCTTGTAGTTTGTGAGCATTCCGCCGAGCCATCTCTCGCAGACATAATACTGTCCGCATCTGTTCGCCTCTGAAACGATGGCGTTCTGAGCCTGCTTCTTGGTTCCTACGAACAGGATAGGCTTTCCGGACGCTCCTACTTCCTTCATGAAGTCATAAGCCTCGTCGATCTTCTCTACTGTTTTCTGAAGGTCGATGATATGGATGCCGTTTCTCTCTGTGAAGATGTACGGATCCATCTTAGGGTTCCATTTTCTTGTCTGATGACCGAAATGAACTCCGGCCTCAAGCAGCTGTTTCATTGATACTACTGACATAACTTATCCTCCTGGTTTTAAATACTGCCATCCCGTCCGCTTCGGCGCCCGTAAACCGCGTCTTTTACGCCCGCGGCACCATCTGAACTCCTGCTCGGGGATGTGTTACTGATCTCGCGCAAAGCATATTACGCGAACATAAAACATTATATTTTACCCGCGCCTGTATTGCAAGGCTTTTTTCTTCATTTTTCATCTTTTTCAGGCGGCACCAGATGCCTCAGATATGCGTTGTATCTCTGCTTCAGCTTTATATACGCGTCACGGCCTACCTTGAGCGATATTCCGTTATCGAAATACACCGTCGCCCTCCTGATCCTTTTGATCCTCGATATGTTCACGATGCACCCCGACATGCATCTGAAGAATTCGGGGCCGAGGTATTCCTCTATCTCGTCCATCTTGCCGTATGTCTGGTATCTGCCTTCGCCTGTCTCGAACTCAAGCTTCCTGCTGCTCCTCGATATGTAGCATATGTCGCTTACCAGGATCTTGCAGCTGTCGTTTCTGTTTATGATAGGAAGATACCTCACCTTCTTCACTGTTTTCCGCCTCCTTCCGGGTGGTCCGGAATATAAAAAAAATAGCACAGGAACTGTGCTATTTTCCACTAATGTTTTCCGACTAATCGCGACCTTTTCCGACCGGTACGCTAAGAATATTTCTTCACATATTTTATAAGCTTCTTGGTCGTGTCGAATCTGTCGCCCGCGTTGAACACGGTGATTATATAGGTCTTTCCTTTCCATTTATACGCGCTGGAGAGACAGTTCCCCGCCTGGGCCGTCGTGCCTGTCTTGCCGCCCATGTAGCCCTTTATGTTCTCCTTGAGGAGCTCGTTAGTAGGCTTGACCTCATATTCCCAGTCGCTGTCCTTCTCGAGGTTCTTCAGCATGAACTTCTTCATCAGCATGATCTTGTTATAGTCCTCGAACTCTATCGCTTTGGCATTGATCAGCGCCGTGTCGTAAACGGTAGAGTAATGGCCGTTAACGTCGAGTCCGGAAGGCGTGATGAAATGCGTCCTCCTGCATCCGAGCTCTTTGGCCCTTTTGTTCATCATGTCTCTGAAGTCCTCGTATGAGCCGCCGACGTGCTCTCCGATCGCCGTCGCGCACTCGTTTGCCGACATGATCAGCATCGCCTTCATCAGATCCTCCATGCGGAACTTCCATCCTGTGTGGATCCCTATGTAAGCGTAAGGCGTTATCACCGCCCTGTGCGAGAATTCCACGGTGTCTTCCATGTTCCCGTTCTCATACGCGAGTATCGCGGTCATCATCTTGGTCGTGCTTGCGTTCGGGAGCTTCTTGTTCATATTCTTGCTGTATATGACCTCGCCGTTGTCTTTGCAGAGCACCACGGCCGCAGTGCACTTGACCTTGACGCCCCCGCGGTTCCTGCATACAACGTCAAAGGCTTCGCCCCTGTATCTCCTGACTCCGAACTCCCTGTCGAGCGAGAGCCTCCACTTCGAATAAGTATAGTCTGTCCATACCTTCGGGAACGCGACGTCGACCTCGGCGGTGTCCCCCGATCCCGTGCTGAACGAAGCCTCTTCCACCCACTTGCCGCTCTCTTCATCGTAGCGCTCGAGCTTCAGCTTCCTCTCGGCGGGATTCGTGACTTCCACGGTCTTTACGAACGGCTTTTCAGCGCTCCCCGCGATCTTCCCTTCGATCCCGGTGACTTCCGTACCGGCAGGGAAGAACAGCTTGGTCCCGGCCCAGAAGCAGAAAAAAATAAGCGGAATGCAAATCACCGCAGCGATCAGTATCCCTGCGGCGCTCAGCATCATCCGCTTCTTCCTGCGTTTCTCCTGCCTCTTTATATATGCGCTGTCGTCCGGTATGTTCTCGTTCTCTGGCATTCTATTCTTCCGTCTCCTGAGGGGCGTCCTCAGGCTCAGCTTCTTCAGCGTCTTCAGCAGGCTCTTCCTCTGATCCTTCAGCTTCCTCCTCAGAAACCTCTTCAGCAGCCTCTTCTTCCTCTTCGGAAGCCGGCTTCTCTTCAGGATAACGCACCTTTATCATATCCTCGTTGATCTCTTTCGCCGCGATGGAAACAGGCTTGTTCACCTTGCAGTCCACCAGCGCAGGCTTTCCGTCCACAAGATCCCTCGCGCGCTTGGCCGCGAGTATAACCAGTGTGTATCTGCTGTCTGCCTTATGCTTGATCTCGTTTATCGATGGATATAACATTATTCGTCCTCCTTATACTGTTCTATAAGCTTATATACATCTTCAGTTACTTTCGAATGCTCGGCCTTGATGATCGCGCGGACTCTCTCCACCGCCTCGTCGAGCTTTCCGTTCACGACGGCATAATCGTATTTATCGATGTAGGCGATCTCTGAAAGAGCCTGGGAAAGTCTGTAGTCTATCGCTTCCTGCGTCTCAGTGCCGCGTCCTGTGATCCTCTTCCTCAGCTCAGCCATCGACGGCGGCAGGATGAAGATGAAGACTCCGTCAGGATATGATCTCCTGACCTTAAGGCCGCCCTGCATCTCTATCTCGAGGATCACGTCGACGCCCTTCTCGAGCTTCTCGATCACCTTCTGCTTCGGCGTACCATAGTGATGCCCGTAGACTTCGGCAAACTCCAGCAGCCCGCCGTTATCCTTAAGCTCCTCGAACTCGTCCTCGGTGATGAAGTAATAGTTCTCCCCGTCGACCTCGCCTTTTCTCGGGTCCCTGGTCGTGACCGATATCGACAGGCAAAGATCGTCCGGATCCGCGTCCTTCATGAGCTCATTGCAGATCGTGCCCTTTCCGGCTCCCGAAGGTCCGGATATCACGAAAAGTTTGCCTCTTGTGCCAGTTTCCTCTGCCATTTCGCACCACCACTCTGACCGACTTTATCTGTAATAATTTATTATACCATCCGGATGGCTCTGTTGCAACGCTATTCTATGTTCTGGACCTGCTCTCTGATCTTCTCAACTTCGGATTTGATCTTCAGCATCTCCTCGGTTATCGAGAGGTCGTTCGCCTTTGATCCTATCGTATTCGCCTCGCGGTTCATCTCCTGGACGAGGAAGTCGAGCTTCTTTCCGTCAGGACCCTTCCCTTCCGTTATTATCGACTTCATCTGGTCCATGTGGCTCTTCAGCCTCGTGATCTCCTCAGTGATATCAGCTTTGTCCGCGAACAGCGCCGTCTCCTGAGCGAGCCTGTCTTCCGTGATGACCGTGATGCCGTCCGTAAGGTCGTTTATCCTCGCGCGGAGTTTCTCCTTATACAGCCCCGGAAGGAGCGCCGCCCTTTCCTCTATGCCTGAAACCAGCTCCTTGATGTAGCCGGCTCTCTCAAGCAGGTCTTTCGCGAGCTTACCGCCCTCGACCTCACGCATCCTCTCAAGGTTCTCCGCGGCAGCCTCCGTCGCTCTGACGATGCTTCCCTTTATCTCGTCCTCGTCCTCGACGTCTGAAAGCTGCTTCAGAACCTCAGGCATGCCGCAGATCAGGTCAAGGCTGATGTCTCCCGACACCCCGAACTCATCCTTGAGCACCTTCATGTTGTCGATATACTGCTTCACGAGAGGCTTGTTCAGCTCTACCCTGATGTCGCTCTCCGAAACATACTCGACGCTCATCTGGACATCGATCTTTCCTCTGCTGATGTGTTCTTTTACCGAATTCCTTACGGCGTCCTCGGCGAAAGAATATCTCCTCGGCATCCTGACCTGTATGTCGCAGTACCTGTGGTTGACCGATCTTATCTCGATCGTTATCACTCTTTTGCCGTCGCTGTACTCTCCACGGCCGAAGCCTGTCATACTCTTTATCATGTCAATATCCTCCATGCTCATGTCACGGTCTGCTCATCCGGATCGTTATTGTCCCTCCTGTCAGACCACAGATATATTGTAACACAAAACAAAGATGACGGGGACGGTTTCACGCATGTCCCTCTCCGCTGAATCTTGATTAAGGCACGCGCCGGTAATATAATCGAATGAGACCATATCAGGAGGATCAGATGTCATTTGACGGAATAGTGACAAGAGCCGCGGCGAAAGAGCTCTCCGAAGAGCTCACAGGCGGTAAGATCGATAAGATCTACGAGCCGGAGCCGGACTCCATAGTGATCAACATACATAAAGGACGCGAGCAGAAGAGGCTCTTCGCGTCGTGCCAGAGCGCCGGCGCCTCGGTAAGGCTGATAAAGTCGAACCCTGAGAACCCGAAGGAGCCGTATCCTTTCTGCATGCTTCTCAGGAAGCATCTCCAGGGGAGCCGCATCATCTCCGTGGAGCAGAAAGACTCCGAGCGCATAATAGAGCTCACAGCCGAGAGGCTGAACGAGCTCGGCCTTATGGTGTCCAAAAGGCTGATCTTCGAGATCATGGGCAAATACAGCAACATCATACTCGTCGACCAGAGCGGGAGCTGGAAGATCCTCGGCAGCATCAAAGGCGTCCCTTCCGGCATAAACCGTGTGAGGGAGGTCCTTCCTGGAAGGTTCTACGAGTATCCGCCAGTTCAGGACAAAGTCCCGTTCGATAAAGCCGGGGAAGACGACTTTGATACGGAAGACGCATCCGGAAAAGAGATACTCGCCAGGATCGGAGGGATATCGCCCGCGGTATCTGACGAGCTCGCGCTCCTTCCTGACGGAAAGTCGCGCAAAGAGTTCATGGACTCGGTCCTGGAAAGCATAGGCAGAGGCAGCTACACGCCACGCGTTTACGAGGACGAGGCGGGCGTCCCCCGCGAGTTCCACATCATGGATCTCACAGAATACGACGGCTGCGGGCGCGTGCTGACATTCGGGACGCTGCAGGAGGCCATGGAGTACTACTTCGAGCACAAGGAGTCGACAAGCAGGATAATACAGAGGTCGAACGCTCTCTTAAGGCCGGCCAAGGCCGCGCTGGAGAAGCTCGAGCTAAAGAAGCAGCGCCTCCTCGAGGATCTCCTGAGAGCCGAGGATTCTGACAGGCTAAGGCTGTACGGGGAGCTCCTCACCGCGAACATGGGAAAGATGGCCCCAGGGATGAAGGAGATAACCGTCGAAAGCTACTACGACGGGAGCCTGGTCACCATCCCTCTCGATCCGAGGTGGACGCCGTCAAAAAACGCGCAGAGCTACTACAAGCGCTACGCCAAATCCAAGACGGCCGTGAAGGAGAAGACAAGGCAGCTCGAGGATACCGAAAGCAGCATCGAATATCTGGAATCAGCGGTCACGTTCATAGAGAACACCGAAAGCATATCGGGCCTTGACGAGCTGAAAGCCGAGCTCGAGGAGACCGGATTCATCAGGGTGAGGCGCTCGAAGGGCCAGAAAAAGCCTAAGTTCCGCGCGGCTCCAAAGCAGTACGAGACAACTGACGGATTCACCGTGCTTGTCGGAAAGAACAACAAGGAGAACGACATACTCACTCTGGAAACAGCGTCCAAGGGAGACTACTGGCTCCACACCAAGGACATCCCGGGATCTCATGTGATCCTTAAGACTGAAGGACGCGAGATAACTGAGACCGCGATATACGAGGCCGCGGCGCTGGCGGCCCTGAACAGCAAGGCGAAAAGCTCGGAGAACGTTCCCGTCGACTACGTGCCGGTAAGATATGTGCACAAGCCCGCCGGGGCAAAGCCGGGAAAAGTCATCTTCACTCACAACAGGACGGTCTACGTCGACCCGGGCGAGCCGGGAAAGAAAGAGGACTAGCGAGCACGCCTCATGCTCTTGCGAGCATGGGGCTTTTTCTTTTACCCGGCTGCGTGCTCGCGCGGCGCGTGCGGGAAGCTCCGGCAGCGCCGACGTAAGCGGCAGATACAATAAAATACGGTAAAACGACATTTAGATACATATTTTCGACATCTCATGAAAAGCCCCCTTGTATTCCCCATACACCGGCATTACAGTCGACCTTGCAGCAGGTCCGGAATATGAAAAGACAAGGAGGCGGTGAAATGAAAAAGGAGTGTTCTTTCTGCGGCGGAGTCAGTAACATACGGAGATTCAAGTCAGGATACGTGTGTGAGGAATGTCTGGACTACATAAAACAAAACTGCCCCGCATCTCTCAGAGAACGCCCGGAAAGCAGTAATGAGAGCGTATGCGGGTCAGAAAAACCTTTACTTCACAGAACCGGCATTCGGCATGTTATCAGTAATTCAAGCAGATTCTGCTGATCATTAACAGATACCCGGAAAGTATCGTCGTATTACTGCTGACGGATCTGGCGCAAAAGGCGCGGGGCTCGCCCCCCGCGCCTTTTTTATGTCACTTCCTAAGCTTTTCCAGGATCCCGAGGAAGTCCTCCGGGGGATCCGCCCTGAATTCCATGTATTCACCTGTTGAAGGGTGTACGAATCCCAGCACTCCGGCATGCAGCATCTGGCCGCCCGAGACGCTTATGCTTATGCCGTCTCCCCTGACGGACTCATTTCCTCTTCCGTAGACTGGGTCCCCCAGGAGCGGATGCCTTATATACGCCATGTGGACGCGTATCTGGTGTGTCCTTCCGGTCTCCAGCCTGCATTCCACGAGCGTACAGGATCCGAAGCGCTCCAGAACTCTGTAATGCGTTACGGCCCTCTTCGGGTTCACGCCCCCCACGCTCCGCTTTTTTCTGTCTGTCCTGTCTCTTCCGATAGGCTGGTCTATCACGCCCTCATCGTCCTTCAGGTTGTCCCTGACGAGCGCCGTATATCTTCTCGTCACCGAATGCTCGAAAAGCTGGCGCGAGAGCTCCGTATGGGCGCGGTCGTTCTTTGCCGCCATGATGAGGCCGCTCGTATCTTTGTCGATCCTGTGCACTATGCCCGGGCGCTTCACGCCGTTTATCGACGAGAGGCTGCTTCCGCAGTGGAACATGAGGGCGTTCACAAGAGTCCCGCAGGTGTTCCCCGGCGCCGGATGCACGACCATCCCTTTCGGCTTGTTCACGACTATCACGTCGTCGTCCTCATACACGATGTCAAGCGGTATGTCCTCAGGCTCCACGTCGAGCGGCTCCGGGTCAGGCACTGTGACCTCAACAAGAGCCCCCGCTTCGGGCTTCATCTTCTTGGAGTCTATGACGCCGCCTCCGACTGTCACCATCCCCTGCCCGATGAGCTGCTGGGCTCTGGATCTCGAAACGTCCTCAAGCATCTCCGAGATCAGCGCGTCTATTCTTCCGGCGCCTTCCGGCACATCAAAGCTATACTTATCTATTTCCGTCACTCTTTCTGCCGTCCATCAGAAGGCTGAGCATCAAAAGCCCGCAGCCTACGGTAACGGCTATGTCAGCCACGTTGAAAACAGGCGGGAATATGCTGAACGATATCATGTCCGTGACATGCCCGAACACAAGCCTGTCTATTATGTTCCCGATCCCCCCGGACACTATCAGGCAAAGCGCGGTCTTCTCGGCCGCTCCTGTTCTCCCTTTGTCCGGATATCTCAGAAGGACGAACACAGCCGCGGCGATGATCACCGCCGGCAGAACAAGAAGGAGCTTCGTGCTTCCCTGGAACATACCGAAAGCGGCTCCGCTGTTCTCTACATGAACTATGCGGAGGAAGTCCCCTATTATCCTGTATTCTGCGTCAAGCGGGATCTCTCTTATCATCATCTTCGTCGCCTGGTCAAGAGCTATCACCGCTATTGATATGAGAATATATACCATGTCTTCCTTCTGTCTAAAAAAAGCGGGGCACGCTCCTGCACCCCGCCCTTAAAAATCGTATATGCTATTTGTCCTTCTTGGAGAACAGACCGTTCACGAAATTCGCGGCAGTCTCTTTCAGCTCTTTCGCCTTGTCCTGCGCCGACGGAGCTGAAGCTTCCTCCGCGCCATCCATATCAGGAGTAAGGTCGATAGTCTCCTCAGCGGCCTTCTTCTTCAGCACGACCGTGTCGTCAAGGCTGCTTCTGAATCCCGGAAGGTCGTCGACGTCGACGTTCGCTTCCTTTGCTCTTTCGAGGAGCGGATCTGTCTCTTCCTCAGGCTCAGACTCTTCCGTAGCTTCTTCCTCAGGCTCCTCTTCAGCTTCCGCCTCCTCAGGCGCTTCTTCTTCAGGCTCTCCAGCTTCCTCAGCCTCTTCATCAGGCTCAGCTTCTGCTTCCTCAGAAGGCTCCGCTTCAGGTTCCTCTTCGGCCTCTTCAGGCTCTTCCTCCGCTTCGTCCTCAGATCCAGCTTCCGACTCCTCTTCAGCCTCTTCCTCCGGAGCTTCCTCTACGTCTGCAGCTTCATCTTCGGCCTCTTCAGGCTCAGCTTCTTCAGCGTCCGCCTCAGGCTCGTCCTCCGGCTCTACGTCAGGAAGGTCAGCCAGGATGTCGTCCACCTGCGATCCCGGCGCCACCTTGGTGAAGTCGGCGTCCTCTTTCTCGCCGTAGATGTATCCCGGGAAAAAGTCCTTCCTCAGGTCGTCCAGCAGATCTTCTGAGGCATCGTCCACTCTCTCGAGCTCTTCCTCAAGCATCTGCTTATAGCGGAGCTTGAACCTCTCGACTTTGCGGCGGAGCCTCTCGGCATCCTCGTCGGCCTGAGACGTGGAATCCTTGGCGTTCCTCACGATGTTCTCGGCGTCGTGCTTCGCGTTCTGGATTATGACTTCCGCCTTCTGCTCCGCGCTCGCGGAGATGTCGTTCATCAGGCGCTTGGCGTCTCTCGTCATCCTTGACGGATCCTTGGCTTCAGTGACCTGCTTCTGGAGAACATGGACGCGCTCCAGCATCTTGGCGTTCTGGTCGAGAAGAGCCTGGTAGTCGATCATTATCTGATCGAGGAACTCGTCTACTTCTCTCCTGTTGTATCCCCTGACTGAAAATGAAAATACTTTCGTTTCAATGTCATTAGGTGTGATCATATGCTATACCCCTATCTATACCCCTATCTCCACGGATTATCCGGATCGGTCGCCGGATCTGTCTTTTCCTGAGGCTTGTCTCCGCCGTTCGTGAAATCAAAGCGGGACTGGTCGCTCATTCTCTTTCCGCCTGCTATGTCAACATTCTGAGGAGCGAATACGAAGATGTTGCTTGCGATCTTCTGAACGTTTCCGTCGAGAGCATATGTGGCACCCGAGAGGAAGTCAAAGATCTTTCTCGCCACGTCTGTCGAAAGATGCTCCAGGTTGATGATTATCGGCTTATGCGATTTAAGACTGTCAACGAGCTTCGGGCACTCCTCGAAACTCTTAGGCTCGATCAGTACGAGCTTGAACGCTCCTGTGTTTGTCACGGAAAATCTCCTTTCTACAGCTGGTGTTTTCTGCGGCGCGGACGGCGCGAAGCGCTCCGGCGCGCTGTGCTGCCTTCCCGCAGATATGGTCTCTTCAGAGACCATGTGCTTATCATTCTCTTTCTTCAGTTTATCTTTAGCAGCCTTGACTTCGTTCTTCGAGATCTTTTCCTCGTCAGCTTCGTCATCAATACCGATAAGATTCTTTACCGCATCACCAATACTCATTTGCTTCGCATCCTCCCATGTTATTTTTCTTCTTTTCTATAATCTCTGTAACCGAAGATTGCTGTACCCACCCTTATTAAGTTAGAGCCCTCCTCGACCGCGATCCTGAAATCGTTCGTCATGCCCATGGAGAGGTACCTGAAGTCCACGTTGCTTAGATCCCCAAGCTCCTCAGAGAGCATGTCGTAGGTCTTCTTCACTTCCCTGAAGAAAGGCCTCGTGTCCTCAGGGTCTTCATAGAACGGCGCTATGCACATGAGGCCCCTGACCCTGACGTGGGGGCACTCCGCCGATATGGAGCTTATTAGTTCCTTAAGCTCTGAAGGATCCACTCCGAACTTGGTCTCCTGCGCCGCGGGATCCGTCTGGATAAGGATATCCATCGTTATCCCCGCCATGGCCGCCCGCTTCTCTATCTCTTTCGCGAGATGCAGGCTGTCCACTGAATGGATCATTACTACCTTGCCTATTATCTGCCTGACCTTGTTCGTCTGCAGATGGCCGATAAGATGCCACCTTACAGGCTTTACGCTGTCGTACTTCTCCAGGACCTCCTGGACTTTGTTCTCGCCGATGTCGGTCGCTCCGGCGTCTATCGCCTCGTTCATCTCTTCCGGCGTATGGAGCTTTGTCACCGCGAGAAGAAGTACGTCTTCTTCGCTTCTTCCGCTCTTGGCACACGCTTCGCGGACTATTTCCCTTACTCTCTCAATGTTTCCCGCTATCGACATCAGGACGCCTTTCTGTCAGGACGCCTCAGTATGTCGTCATAGCTCCTGACCGTAGTCACGGTATTCCCTTCAGCGTCCCTGAACTGTGAAGGAGATATCGCGCTCGTAGTGCCGTCCGACGCGATCACGTTGATCGGCACCCATTTATACTTCCCGGTCTTCTGTCTTACGTACACGCCCTGCTTTTTATCTTTTTCCACGATGCTGGTGTTGCTGATCAGAAGCCCCATGACGTCTGACGTTATGACCTCTATATCGATCTTCCTCACCGTCGGGAAATGCACGTAGTAATAGTTGGTCTTGATGATCAGCTTCTTCTCTCTTCTCTCGTCGGTGATGGTGTAGACCGTGCCCGTTATCGTCTTCTCGTCGTTTATGTTTATCCTGAGGCGCGTTCCCTCCGCATATCTCTTCGCGTGCTCTCTCGGTATGTAGCAGATGATATACCAGGCCGATCGGTCGCAGACTTTGAACACCGGGTCAGTCGCGGCCACCACGTCGTTCTCCAGAGTAAGGTCACTGCTGTTCTTCAGCTTCTGGAAGAACGCCTTGCTGTGTTCCTCCATGTTGTCCGGCGTAAGTATAGATTCATAGCCGTCCGCGTGATACGAGACTATCCCCTCGTGCTGAGTCACAAAGTCATCAGTATCTATATGGTTATCGCCCTTCACGTCTTCCCTGATGCTCTCATACGTGGCGATGCCCTTCCTGGACGTATCGAGGACGTTCACGTCGCTATCTGATTCCTCCTGCTCAGCGGCGGAGACCTCCATGATCCTGGTGCCCTTTCTTACGAGCTTGTTCTCTTTGATATACCTGTTCGCCGTTCCCGTCGCATTACTGAAATACACGTACTCGTTCCTCACAACATACCCCTCGGTCTTGTCGAAAGTCTTGAGCTCGCCGTATTCCGCGGTGTACGAAGAACGGAGCACGCCGGTCACCTGCGGAAGTATATATATGATCGCATAGAGCACCAGCGCCACAAAAAATAAAATGACGACCGGGCTCTTCTTACTCTTTCCCATAAGCATAACCCCTCGTCATATATACTACACCACATTTAGTGGATTTTCCACGATTATTTCTTAATTTTTATCAAATTGTAGGTAAGAAAAATGTCATTCCTCCATGACTTTTTCCAGTATCTTTTTCTCCTTTTTCGACAGGTCTCCCGGGTCCTCGCAGAACCTCCTGAACAGGTCCGGGCGCCTCTCTTTCGTCAGCCTGAGCGACTGCTCGAACTTCCACAGGCGTATCAGCTCGTGGTTCCCGTTAAGCAGCACCTCCGGCACCTCTATGCCTTCATACGACCTCGGCTGCGTATACTGAGGGTACTCGAGCAGACCTGAGTATACCGACTCGTCGAGAGCGGCTTCTTCCTTCGCGAGCACGCCCGGGATGAGGCGCGACACCGCGTCGATCATTATCATCGCCGGGAGCTCCCCGCCCGTCAGGATGTAGTCGCCTACCGAGATCTCCTCCACGTCAAAGCTGTCAAGCACTCTCTGGTCCACGCCCTCGTAGTGCCCGCAGAGGATGACGAGCTCTTCTCCCTTTGAGAGCTCTTCTATCTTCCCGCGGTCGAGAAGGCGCCCTCTCGGCGACATGTAAATAACGCGCTTGCGCGGGCCGGCTGTATCTTCCGGCGCCATTCCGCTTTCTGTCCCGCTGAGAGGCTTTACGCCGACCGAATCCAGTGCACGAAAAATGGGATCGGTCATCATGACCATCCCATGCCCGCCCCCGAACGGGGTGTCGTCTGTCTTCCTGTGCTTATCACGGCTGAAATCCCTGATGTTGACAACGTTAAAGCTGATCAGGCCGTTTTTCTCCGCGCGGCCTGTCATGCTCTGTGAAACCGGTGTGAACATCTCCGGAAAAAGTGTCAGAACGGTGAATCTCATATCATACCTTCGATCAGCTTTACCCTGATCACGCCCTTTTCTTCGTCCACCTCACGGATAAATTCAGGGACGCCGGGGATCATGAACTCCCCGCCGTCTTCCTTCTCCACCACATATACATCCTGCGGCCTGTCCGTGAGGACGTCCTTAAGCTTACCGAGCTTTTCGCCGGTGCCGTGATCTACCACAGAGAGCCCGATCAGGTCCCTGATATAGTGCCGGCCTTCCGGCAGCTTCTCCAGGTCGTCTGAATCCATGTAGACCTGCGCGTCTCTCAGGAGCTCCGCCGCGTTCCTGTCGTCCACTCCGGACAGCTTGAGTACGGCCATGCCGTTCCTGGACTTCGCGCGCTCTATACTGAACACGCCAAGATCTTCGCCGCCCCTTCTGAGCGCGACTTCATGTATCTTCCTGAAGCGCGACAGATCCTCGGCGTAGCTCATGACTTTCACTTCGCCTCGTATGCCAAGCGGGGATGTGACCATCCCTATCTCAACATCTTTCATTACTCGGCCTGCTGATCTTCCTCTGCTCCGGCCGCGTTCGCAGCTTCCGCCATCTCCTCGTTGGATACGATCTCAACGTTGACCTGACGGTGAGCCTTAGTCGCGGCTGCCTTTACAACAGTACGGAGCGCCTTCGCGATCCTTCCCTGCTTACCGATCACTTTGCCCATGTCGTCCGAAGAAACAGAGAGCTGGAGTATCTCCTCGTTCTTGTCATCTTCCCCGATATCCTGAACTGAGATCTGATCCGGACTGTCCACAAGATACTTCGCGATAGTCTCTACTAGTTTTTCCATCTGTATCCTCGCTTTCCGGATCCGGACTATTCGATGATCCCGGACTTCTTCAGGAGGGCTCTTACAGTATCAGATGGCTTCGCGCCTGTCTCCAGCCACTTCTTGGCTTTCTCTTCGTCAAGCTTGATCGCAGGAGGCTCTACCATCGGATCATAGTATCCGAGCTCCTCGATGAATCTGCCGTTCCTGGCGCTTCTTGAGTCTGCCACGATTACTCTGTAGAAAGGATTCTTGTGTCCGCCCATTCTCTTAAGTCTGATCTTTACCATTTTTTACTCCTTCTTTATCCTGCCGCCGGCTGAAGCCGTACGGCTATTTTATTCTTTTCTATCTACAAAAGGCTCCCGCCTTCTGCTGTCTTTACTGGAACAGCCCCTTAAGGAGCTTGTTGTGCTTCATGGCGTTCGGATTGCTGAGCTTCTTCATCATCTTCTTCGCCTCGTCGTATTTCTTCATGAGCTGGTTCACGGCCGATACCGGCTGGCCGCAGCCCGCGGCGATCCTCTTCCTTCTGCTGGCGTTCAGGATCTCCGGGTTCTGGCGCTCTTCTCTCGTCATTGAGTAGATTATGGATTCCATCCTGTGGAACTCTGCCTCTCCCGCATCAAAGTCGACCTGTGAGAGATCCTGCTGTGAGATCCCCGGGATCATCTTGATGATCTTCTCCATGCCGCCCATCTTCTTGACCTGTCCCATCTGGTCCAGGAAGTCCTCAAGAGTGAACTGGTTCTTCTTGATCTTCTCCTCGAGCTTTGCCGCCTGCTCGTCGTCGTACGCCTGCTCTGCAGCCTCGATGAGAGTGAGCACGTCGCCCATGCCGAGTATCCTGCTCGCCATGCGGTCAGGATGGAACGGTTCCAGCGCGTCGTACTTCTCTCCGGTCCCCAGGAAGAATATCGGCTTACCGGTTACTTTCTTCGCGGAAAGCGCGGCTCCGCCTCTGGCGTCTCCGTCCATCTTGGTCAGGATCATGCCGTCGATCCCGAGCCTGTCGTTGAAGCCCTGCGCCGCGTTAACGGCGTCCTGTCCCGAGAGAGCGTCCACGATGAGAAGTATCTCATGAGGCTTCAGCTCTTTCTTCATCCTCGAGAGCTCTTCCATGAGCTCCTCGTCTATCTGGAGACGTCCCGCGGTATCGATCACGAGGACGTTGCGGCCTTTCCTCTCGGCTTCAGCTCTGGCGTCTTTCGCTATCTTCACTGCGTCTCTGCACTCTCTGTCGATGTAGACAGGCGTGTTGACGGCCTTTGCCACGACCTCAAGCTGGTCGATCGCGGCAGGCCTGTATATGTCGCAGGCCGCAAGCATCGGGTGCTTGCCGCACTGCTTGAGGTAGCTCGCGAGCTTGCCGCATGTCGTGGTCTTACCTGTACCCTGGAGCCCCGCCATCATGATGGTGGTGAAGCCCGTAGGCGAGTAAGTGATCTTGGCGCCCGCTCCTCCCATCAGATCGGTAAGCTTGTTGTTCACGATCTTAACGACCTGCTGGGCAGGCGTCAGGCTCTCCATGACGTCAGCTCCCATGCATTCTTCTTTTGTCTCCTTCACGAACTCCTTCACGACCTTGAAGTTGACGTCCGCCTCGAGGAGCGACAGCTTGATGTCGCGCATCGCGTTGTCGATATCCTTCTCGGTCAGAACGCCCTTCCCCTTAAGGCCCCTGAACGTATTCTGAAGCTTGTCTGACAGACTTTCAAAAGCCATCTGCTACTCCTGTCCCGCGCCCGAGAGCTCTGTGATTATTCCCATGAGCTCTTCCGCTTCACTGCCTGCGCCGGCTTTTTCAGCCAGCTCTGAAACGATGCTTTCCGCCTTTCTGTACAGCTTTCCGGAGTCCTCGTACTTCCTTACGAGCCCGAGCTTTTCCTCGTAATGCTCCAGCTGCTTCTCGGCGCTTTTAAGAGAGTCGTGGACCGCTGCCCTGGAGATGCCCATCTCTTCCGCTATCTCAGAGAGCGACATGTCGTCCTCGTGATAGCATTCCATGACCTGGCGCTTCTTATCGGTAAGAAGCGCGCCGTAGAAATCATATAGAAGGCTCTCTCTGGCTATGCTGTTCATCAATGACTCCCCGGCGGGATCATATATCCCCGCCACCTGTAAAGCATAATTACTTTACACATTATACAGGCAAAGAAAAAGCCTGTCAAGTGGTTTTACTTGACAGGCGTAGTACAGCTTATTCAGGCAGCCTGTATATATCGTACGGCCCGTCCCCGCCGCCGCTCCTTAAGAGAAGCGGCTTTTGTTTATTGTCTTTGCTTAATAATTGTAATTATCATGTCCACTTGACGCAGGCTTTGTCTTGATGTATGTTTCCATTACTCTGTTATCGCCGTCATATACTCTTGCCCATGTCTCCAGGAATTGATCACTGTTCACATTGTTTGAGCCCAGATTGTTGTTTCTGAACGTTTTATTGTTTTCCAGTATCACCTCGGCACCGCCTGTATTGGTTTCTGAAAAAGGATCTATATTACTGCCTTCGCCGTTAAGCGACATTCCAGGGTTGAAATCAATGCCTGTATTGAATGACGCTTCTGTAATCGTTTCTGCATTATATCTTGGGATAGTACCTGTTGTAAACTTTCCTGCTGTGCCATAGAATGTTTCCGTCACCTGCTCATTAGCGTATGTCTTTGGCGGCCTGTGTACACAATATGCACTGCCGTTTACGCTGCCAATATCTTTTACCGGCTCTTCGCCATTGAATGTTATGCTGCATGTGTAGCCTTCTTTGGTTTTGTCAAATATGACTTTTCTATCATCCACCTTTTCATGTATCTGGATATCATTGGTAACAGGAAAACACGAACCGTCGGGTTTTCCGTTACCATCCGTTGCTTCAGGCCCTATTCTGAACTTTACTGTCCCGGTCTCGAGACTTTCCCAGTAGTCCACACAAAGACCGTCTTCTGTTCTTCCATAAAAGTATATTTCCAGATCTGTTTCATGATATTCTTTGCTGTCTACAATGAATTTCTCGTCTCCATAGTTAAACTCAACTGTATCACCTTCTGTAGGCTGCACCGGTTCTTCCGGAAGATCAGGATCCACACACTTGATCATCTTCGACCTCACTGAAGAATACTTTCCCTTCTTTTTGCCGTTCAACCCTCTTACCTTGTATGAATACTTGACATTGCATACATATGTTCTTGAATAGCTGAACTTCTTTCTTGATTTGGCCTTGATAGTCTTTACCTTTCTCCACTTGCCGGAGTCTTTCTTCTCGTAGACCTGATATTTCTTGGCGTTCTTTACCTTCTTCCACTTTACGGTAATCTTATTTCCGGTTGCGGATACTTTTACGCCCGTCACTCTTCCCGGGCGTGACGTATCGGATGCGGCAAAGGAACTGCCTGCGCTGACGAGCATGGAGCTCAGCATCATTATTGTGGCCAGGATGACAGATATCGTTCTTTTCATTACGATCATTTTATTTCTCCTTTACATTCTTTTCTGGGTTACTATTATATCCATTAAAGGCAGATCCGAAGATCTACCCGGGAACCGCTCCTTTCTTTAGGTTGGTTTGGTTTATTATATGTTTT
The DNA here is from genome assembly GCA_045604065.1 of Anaerovoracaceae bacterium. GTDB lineage: Bacteria > Bacillota > Clostridia > Peptostreptococcales > Anaerovoracaceae > Aminicella. The sequence continues at coordinate 258 of JAZUNH010000001.1, read as the reverse complement.
AATAAAATGAACTATATAAAAAGCAGGCAAATGCCTGCTTTCAGACTGTAGACAAAGGCCTAAGCCTTGGATTCAAGGCAAGGGCCTTTTCTCATGCTTCAAACAGTTCTAAACGAAGTGTAAAATTCAATTTGAGATTGCTCAAAAACGACAAAAATGAAGAGATGGCACCAGATCCTTCTGATTTTCTGGTCTTTTTCCACAGTATCCTGGCCAGTTTTTTCATGTTCATGCAGGCAAAAGTCAAACCGACCTTCA